>NZ_JBFRSD010000014.1:0-22046 GCF_041473395.1 Vibrio sp. 10N.222.55.C6 | reverse complement strand
TGAATCGGTAGATGTTGATACATTTAGATGAACTCTAAGAAACTAGAAACTTTAGGATCTAGTTTCAAGATATACCAACTTCACTTAGGCTCAGTCGGTAACCCAACAACTAACATCAAATCTCGAGAGATTTTTGATGTTAGTTGTTGGGTAAATGTTAGTTCTCTAATAATTTTATGTCTTACTCTTAATGTTTAGCTATATTTTTTACCAATTGCATGTAATTGATAAATGGGTTGGGTTTGTAGTGGTCTAATGATCTTAGGTACTAAACTAGGTGGTAAATCGCTACTATTAATGCGGGCTCTTATGGTGAAGATCTTTTTCGTTTTTTAGATCATCCCAGGCTGTAAATCAGTTTCATGCATTACTCGTCACTGCGCCTGACTGAATTAAACGAGCTTGCTATGTCTCCTCGATTTTTTATGCAGTCAAACCTATTTATCATTTAAATCTACTTACGAAAAGTTTCTCTCATGCGAACTAAAGAAAGAGCTTCAACATTAATGGAACACTTTGGTGTGATCATGTGTAGCTGCGATATTGTTGGTTACAGCATGTGCTAATCTACAGAGGTTAGGCAAAGAGTTTGCATTTACCTAACCTCTTTGAAGTGAGTTCGTTACAAACTTCATCAGGAAAGACATCCTGACACCGATGACAGTAGTTTTGATAGAATGAGAAGGATCCTAAGACAAAACTATATGTAGCGAAGAGAAGCAGAGGGACTTTCGATAAGAGAAACACAAAGATTTTTGAAACGCTATATCGTTTGTAAATTTCCCTCCATTATATTGAAAGATTTTTCAGTTATGATGTAAGTATTGACATGGGATCGTCAATGCTCCCATGGAGAAGTTATTCATAAATTTGAAAATCGAGTGGACACAAGCTCAGCCGCTATTACCTGATGAGCTACTACAATCGGCAATAGCCTCCTCAAGCAAATGATGAGGCCTATAGATTTAGGATTGGACAAAGGTTGATTCGTGTTGTGATGAGTTGTGTGTGTTGAGCTCTGATTATATTAATGACAGTGGGATTAATTTGCCTTGGGAAGAACCTTAAGTGCCAACGCCAGAAATCAAATATTACGAACTCTCGAATTTCAAAGGTTAAGTCAATAATTATAATTTACCGCCCCTTTCTCTCACTCTTGGATAGAAATTGGCTTCAGAGGCTATTTCTACTATCGTCCCTGAGAAGATTAACTTTAAAATCGACTTAAACCTTGTTGCGTAAATGAAATCCAACTTTGACGAATGTGTTCCTGAAGCTTGCTCTGAAATTACTGATTATTAAATTGAAATTGTCGGTAGGTGCTGTTCCACTCCACAACCGAACAAGCTCGCGAACGTTGTAGGAATACCAATGTCATGCAACCACGCTAACTTTGTAGCAATCTTTATCAACCCTTAGATGGGAAATTACGTTTATCGCTTAATTGGGCTTTATCTTTCTTTAGAGGCAAGAGTATAGTGGTCCAATAAAATTGGTCACGGTTTTCAAGACAATCAATCGTTCTGAGCCAATGAGTGTCAGAACACCATTATACTGATATGGCCTAAGTTGGCTGGAATATCTAATTATGTATTGGATGATTTTTTGAGTCTCTGCAAAGCTGCGATAATTTATTGCGGGAATCCACTTAGTATTTAAGCTTCTAAAAAACGTTCGATTGTCGCCTACTCCCTGCAATTTTTTCGTCGAGATAAGTTTTTTATCTGGAAGCACCGCAGTAATTGATGATACTTTCCACTTATTTAGTGACAGCCTTGGCCGCTGCGGTCCATGATATTTTTAGGTTTCCGACGAGCTTGTAAGCCATCGATAAACTTTATCTCTTGTCCGACTGTTAAACTATCAGCAGAGTCGTGGTTTTTTTAATATTTTCCCCGTCTTGAAATATGTTTATACATTGAGGACTAATTATGACCATCCCAAATAAACACTACGTTAAGAGCACTCAGCGAGATTACACACTAGGCTTTAAATACAGGTTGTGGATACCATTGAAAATGGAGAAATGGATTATTTAGTCAGTTCAAGGAAGAGCACGATGCCGAAATCACCGAGGGCGGCAAGAAGCCTTCGAAAAGAAAGTAAGCGTAATTAGGGCTTGTTCGTTACGCGATATTTATCTTTAATGTGTATATCAGAGAGAAAAATTGTCAAGGTGAGCTTGCACTAAGGCGCTTCATGTCTCGACTAGGAACTCACAAGCTTCACTTCTCTTACTAAAACCTCAATTGATAGCTAAAGGAATAAAGCTGGGCCGCGATGTTTAGTTTAACTACCTTCAAGAAGAGCGGTTGCTGGTTAAGCCAAAATGGAGCTACACCAAAACAATGAAAAAGGCATTGAATGAAAAAACATCCGAATTTGGTAAAATAAATGTTTTCTTCAAAGGTAGAGGAGTTTTTGGTGAGCTACATGACTTATGTTCAATCTGATGAGGGCGTTCATTAGTTGTCATTGTCAACGGACGCCTTCATTCGTAAGATGAACAGGCCAAATAATATGTATGAAAAAACAAAAAATTCCGTTACAGGCTTGCTAAAAATCGTCAACCTATTTAAGACGAGATACCTTCTTTTAAAATTCACGAATTTCTAGTTGTCCAGATGTCATAGGTGAGGCATTAGGGCTTTCTCTCGTAGATCTGTCTAGCGAATAGCAGAACACCGCTTAGCTTTAATTTCGATGTTTGAAGCCACATATGCCAAGCAGATGAACTGTTCTCTTCTAATACTCTCCTACCCTGCCCTCCTACCAGTATCCAAGCACAATGTAGTGTCTCAGTCACACCTTAATTACCGGTGTGATTTACGCTGTGGTATCGACGTTTCATGTTGCTATTTTTTTCTGGTGCAACCGACATATAAAAAATCGAGGTCCAAACTCCTTGGTTACTCGCTGTCTCGCCTTTACTTTGGTTTGGGATAACCAGGGGGCTTGGGGCAATTTATAACTGGTGACCGATTGAATACGTTATTTTAGCTTGGGTCGTAGTGGTGTGTGTTGTCTTGTCTTTTCGCAACTCACTGGCAATATTAGTTTCGCCCTTTTCTTTTTGATTGGGTATCAAGAAGGTTTGATGGGCTTTTATAGAAAAACAGCTTTAGATTGATTTGATTGTGGGAAAATTTGTCAATGCTCAGCCTGAGCATTGACAAATTTCATGGTTTTTTGAAAGATAATGATTAGTGTGCTGATTTGTATTTTTTCCAATAATCAAAGCTGTTGAGTAGGGCAAGCTCAATACCTTGTTCATGGTATTTATACGACACATAAAATCGTTCGATGTAAGCGTAGAAAGATGGGAGACGTTGTTGGAGAGCCGGCCTTTTTTTAGGAGGATGGACACTAACCATTAGGTAACCTATGACTTGTTTATTCTTTTTTGTTTCAGCGACAAAAAAATAGATATTTTTATTGTTTAGCTTCTCCTTCATCATTGATTCCGTAAAAAGTAGATCAATGATTCTGATTTTACTGAAATTGTAATCACTTAAGCTGTATTCGTTCTGCTCTCTCTTGTAATGGCTAATTTTACTGTGGCTGCCTGTTAGTTGCTCGTGACACAGAGCATTGATAGAGGATATGTCGTTGAGCGTCGCTTTTCTTATTAACACCTTAATCTCCTTTTTCCTGTTATCTTTTTGAAGCAAAACGCTAAAATGCGAATTAAAAGATATGTGTGTCCCCTAGTAATTACTAGGGGCTAATAGATGGGGTTGCATATTCGTAATATTCTTTTGCGCGTTGTTTTAAAGCCTGGATTAGCGTATTTGGTAGGTTTCTTTCTTTTATCCAATTTTCAAACACTTCTATTGAGGGAAATGTGACAGAAGAGATTAGGCTTGAGCTTTGAACTAAGTGGTTAAGCCAATAAAGGGTCTGTAGGTCTTCTAGAGGAGTTCTGGGGAGTAGTAGTCTTCCTTTTCTAACTTTTCCTTTGATATAAGGTTTGGCTGAAACCTCAAAGGTTTTACCTTTTGAAAACGGGTCTGGGTCTATCAGGATTGTGCTATATCGTATGTAGAGTAGATATTCCTGCTCTATCTCATCAAGCTCGTTGAAAGAGACTATTTTGTCCTTGGGGATAGTCTTTTCATGTACTCGGTGATGTTCATCATTTAGCAACTGCAGTAGATTAATCGGTTGAGCTGAGTAATGTTCAAGTAGGCGAGAAACTGATTTCCAGTGCAGTAGTAAATCCCTAATCGAACTCATGGTGATTGGCCCTTCTGGGTACAGTTTATACATGTACTTAACTTCGTCTTCCTTAGATAAAATGTGATCTAATGAAAACGTATTGATAATAAAAGCAGGGTGTACATAAGTAGCAATGTTTCTGCCTTCCACACTGAACGAGTTATCTAAAGGGATGACTTGAACATCAATTTTTTCTAAAGCGTTTCGCAAGGCGCTCAATAAACCATCATTGGATTTAGACTGGTAAATATAAACTCGTTTTTTTACTGTTTTGGTTCTGACCGTGAGGACCCTATTTTTGTCCGTCGGGTTAGAAGTAAAATAAGACGTCGCAAAGTAGCTAGAGAAGAGCATTATATTTGGAGAGGCTCCTTTCTTTTTTAACATTCCTTCTAAAATAAGACACCCACCGAGCATTGAGGACATAAGAATGATTTGTTTTAAGTTCTTTAATAAAATTTCAGAAAAGGAAGACAACACATCACAATAGGCGTGAGCTGGAGTGGCTAAAACTAACGTATCCCAAGAGGAGGGAAGGGGAGAGAGCTCTGTATAAAGTTCATTAAACTTAACTAATCCGACTAGTGTCGCTAATTGTGGTTCATTCACCTCACAACAAACAACGTATCCGTGTTGTTTGATTAATCTTTGCCTATTTTCCCACTGAGGGGAGCTTTTGCCGATGAGGGCTATTTTTTGACTAAGAGGAGCCATAATTTGGCTAGTTTGAATGCCGACCGGCCCCGCTCCAGCAACCAATGTGTTCCCTAGTATCATAATGGGCTCTCCATATTTCCATTTTCCTTCTAATTTATATGCTCTAGGTATATTTTTCATTCTCATACCACTACTTTTATAGTGCTACTTTCTAAGTCCATTGTTTATTTAATTATCTTTATTAATTAAAAAAACGGTGATGTCATTTGGTCAGGTTTTCTCATGGCTATGATGCTTTTTTAGAGGGCTTTTAGGTGTTGTTAATATGTTTATTAATATTTAATTTACGCTGAAATTAATACCAAATTTTATTTATTTGATTAATCTTTATTTAAGTTGGGAAGGAGAGGTTTGGGTGTCCGAATAATGGGCTTCTTTAGTTATTTCTAACCAACTTACCCTTAATCGTTGGAAAATGTTTGGAGAGAACCCTATGTCAGCAATTAGCAACAATCAAGAACAGCCTATGGATTCACACTATTTGCCGGAGCCGTATCGAATCCGGGTTATTGAACCAGTTAAAAGAACAACAGAACAAGAGCGAGAGCTGGCGTTAATGAAAGCGGGGTACAATCCTTTTTTGTTAGATAGCGATAAAGTGTTTATCGATTTACTGACCGATAGTGGCACCGGGGCAGTAACGCAGGCCATGCAATCCGCAATGTTGAGAGGTGATGAAGCGTACAGCGGCAGTCGAAGCTATCGGACGCTTAGCCAAACGGTAAAAGATATATTTGGCTATCAGTTTACTATCCCTACACACCAAGGACGTGGCGCTGAACAGTTGTATGTACCTGCCTTGATCAATAAGCGTGAACGAGATAAGGGGCTAGAACGAGAAAAGATGGCCGCATTTTCAAATTACTTTTTTGATACCACTCAAGGGCACACTCAAAAAAATAACTGTCGTGTGATGAATGTGCCTTCTCGTGATGCCTTTAATACTGAAGTTAAGAGAGATTTTAAAGGCAATTTTGACTTGAAAGCGCTCGCGTCTGGCATTGAAGAGATCGGGGCTAAAAATGTGCCCTATATTGTGAGTACGATTACTTGCAATTCTGCAGGTGGTCAGCCAGTTTCTCTTGCCAATTTGAAGGCTGTTTATGAGTTAGCGCAGTTTTATGATATTCCCGTAGTTATGGACTGTGCACGGTTTGCAGAGAACGCCTATTTTGTAAAGCAACGCGAAGAGGGATATGCTGAATGGAGCATTCAAGAGATAACTAGCGAAGCTTTTAAATATGCCGATATCTTTGCTATGTCAGCGAAAAAAGATGCGATGGTTCCTATTGGGGGATTGCTTGCTTTCAAAGATGAAAGCTTGTTAGATGTTCAATTAGAATGCAAAACATTATGCGTGCTATTGGAAGGCTTTCCAACCTATGGCGGGCTTGAAGGCGGTGCTATGGAGCGCCTAGCTGTCGGACTCTATGATGGGATGGAAGAAGATTGGTTAGCTTCCCGTCTTCAGCAAGTTGAATATTTAGTAAATGGTCTTGAAGCGTTAGGGGTTCGTTGCCAGCAAGCTGGCGGTCATGCTGCATTTATTGACGCAGGTGTGCTCTTACCTCATATTCCGCCGGAACAATTCCCTGGGCATGCTTTATCTTGTGAGCTTTATAAAGTGGCGGGTATTCGTGGGGCTGAAATAGGGTCCTTATTGCAAGGGTGTGACCTTGAAACTGGTGAACAACTGCCTTGTCCAGCGGAACTGTTGCGTTTAGCCATTCCCAGAGCAACCTATACGCAAGCTCACCTTGATTACATTATTGCTGCTTTTAAAGAAGTGAAAAAACGCGCCTCATCTATTTCAGGTTTGAAGTTTACTTATGAACCTAAAGTATTGAGACATTTTAACGCTACGTTAGAACCTGCACTCTAAGTTGTACCCCCCTTTGCTGTGAATAAGGGGGGATTTAGTTATTAATAACTAAATTGACGAGGTGTTAGGGGTTTATTGAAGGTTTTTTGCTTGCCTGAACTTGGGAAGAGGCGAGGATTAATTTCAGTTCATCCTTTTTTGTTAAACAGATTTGGCTTGATTGATTATTAAGGTTCACGTTAACAACTTCAAGTT
Organism: Vibrio sp. 10N.222.55.C6; assembly: GCF_041473395.1. Classification (NCBI taxonomy): domain Bacteria; kingdom Pseudomonadati; phylum Pseudomonadota; class Gammaproteobacteria; order Vibrionales; family Vibrionaceae; genus Vibrio; species Vibrio sp. 10N.222.55.C6. The sequence continues at coordinate 15,034 of NZ_JBFRSD010000014.1, read as the reverse complement.
CGTATCGAAAATAGAAATAACTGATTAGTAGGACCGCGAGGGTTGTTGAAGATAAGCCGATGAAAGTCCATTGGTATAATTTTAGATGATTGGTTGCTTTTTTGAGAGGACACGAAAACTTAGAGTGACGTGGTAACTTTATATCTCTCGGCGGGTCTAGTGAGGTTTCAAATTCAGGAATATGAATCTTGTAACCTTTTCTTGGGATGTTGACGATTTTGATGCTATCAAGGTCTAGAACTTTTCTTAGGTTAGTTATCGCGACTGGTAAAGAGTTAGGCCCGATGATATCTGGGCTCCCCCAAGCGGCAATAATTAACTCTTCTTTGGTTGAAATGAGTTGTTCTTTCTTAATCAGAGTTTCAAGGATACAGCTTTCAGGTAGGGTAATTGAAAATGACTTTTGATTGCTAAGCATCAATTGAGCCCCTGATTCATCCCTGTGTAATATACAATTACCTATAGGTAATTGTAGGTTTTCGAGATGCGCTTTTAACATAGTGTTTCTCCATATTTCTAGAGAGCGATGGTTAAGACAGTTAGTTTTTCTAGTGCTTTATATAATGGCTCATTTTTTGAATACTATTTACAAAATTTTGAATAAATTTGAAGTTAAACGAAATATTAGTTAAGGCGTTTTGTTTCATATGAAGCTAAAGGTCAGCTCTTTTCCTCCTTTGTCGTTTAGGTAAAACTGCATCCAACGCCAGTCCTTCTCCTTACAGGCCTTAAAAGTGCAGTGGATATTTTTTCCTTTAACAATATCGTTATCGCAGAAATCTATAAATGATTGAAAAGAGCGGCAGATCAGTGTTTCCATATTAGTAGTCCTTTTGAAAATTTATTCATATACACATCTCTAATTTATCTGTGTAGATGAATGAATTTTAATAAAAAATGATTATTAATAATTTTAGATTACCCATTTGGCAATGGCTAAAATTTAGGCCATTCCTCATAGGATTTTTTTGATAATTTATAAATAAATTATCAAAAAAATCATCTATTTATAGTGATATTTTAGTTTTTTAAAACTGGGGTTTTGGAGGGTTAAACAACAATAAATTTTTGACTAATACTCTCATTCTTCCTGTTTTATATAGTTGCTTCTTCTCTGTCTACGAGATCCCTTGAGCCTGTTATTTTGCTTTTATTCCTCAATTCGTTACGAAAGAATCGGAACTCTTAATCGAGCTGCAGCTATTCATTTTTTGGTGTACTTACTAATCTAATGTTTAGTAGTACAGATTTCATTGCGTTTTGGGGGCGTCTAGCTTGAACTTGGGTCACTAAAAAATAAAATAGGTTAGCTTATGGTCTTTGATGGTCGGCGGAATATTGATTGTTCTAGGGGGTGTAGTGGTCAAAAGTACAGGACACTGGCTGAAGGGCCATTAACTGGTGACAACCCATCATTTTCTTGAGGGCGTTGCCGATTGTAAGGACTCATCAGGTAATAGCCGTTGTCTTTCTTGTCCTGAGCTTGTTCCAGGTAGCTTGTTTCTGGTACCCACTCGGCTTTCAAGCTTCTAAATAACCTTCTATGGGAGTGTTTTCCCAACAATTACCACGAAGGCTCATGCTTTGAGTTGTCCTGGCATCCTTGATATTAATAGAACATCATGTTCTTCGCCGCCCCCGTTTCTTCTAAGCCAGCCCTAAAGTTTTAGATGCTAATTCAGCATTGGACTTATCTGATAAAGGCCAGCCCACAACGCGTCGACTAAATAGGTCAAGCACTACTGCTAAGTAGGCCCACTTCGAACCAGACCTAAGATAAGTAATATCGCCGCACCAAACACTATTTGGAGTACGGATTTTTCTCGTTCTAATCGGTTAATATGGGCTTCTAACTCTTGGATTTTCTTTTACTCAGACGTGAGGGCTTTGGTCGTTGGAGTAACCCTACCTTGCTCAATTTTGAGTTATTCGACCCAGTGTCGTAAAGCTGTTTCACGTATTCCATAGAGCTAGCTGCTTCAGGGATGGAGTCCCCTTGGTCAAGAACCAAGCTTGCAGCATATATTTTTGAATTCAGTAGAAAATGTACGTCTTTGTCGTTTTGCCATTGAACCCCTCATTTATGAGGTCCGGGATCAGGATGCCACTACAGGAGAGAGCCTTTTGGACGTGAGAAGAATTAAGCCTTATCATTATTTATTAATAATAAATTAATGGTCTTTATATTTGGCTAAGATAATAATTCGATTGTTAGGTTCACCTAGAATCAAACACTCTGCACTTAGCCAATTTTTGGGTTATAAGGATGAAGTTACCCTAGGTCAAATAGAATAAGGAAGGAAGTTTCCCAAGCCAACTTGTTCTTGATGGTTTAGTCGCTTGTAGTCATCCTATTTTTTCGATTTGGCGATAGAGGGAGGTGACAAACAAGTGGTTAATTAAAATGATGGAGGTACTTCATCGGCGGGGGGGGGGGTAGAGTTTGACGAGGCCAAACTCATTGTAGGGCTTAGTTTTTACTGATTTGGAGACCATTTTCTTTGCATCATCAGTGAGTATTCTATCTTTAGTCTTCCATTATCCTTTCCGCAAGTGCGTTCTGATAAGAGTCATAATTGTATTTGTAACTCTCTAATTTCATGTTGGATATGTGTCAACCTTATTTAGGACGGGTTAGGTGAAAGATAAAGGCTCTAATTTGAGAGAAATACAAATATAATAATAATTCAGAAAAGGCAGAACACATGATGTCCAACATTAGTTTACAAGGCTTAGACAAACTAGATCGTAAAATTCTATCGAATCTACTCTCCAATGGGCGAGAATCGATTGCTAACCTTTCTCGCAACATCGGCTTGTCGCGAACAGCAGTCGCTGAACGTATCAACAGACTTGAAAAAACCGGTATTATCAAAGGGTATACGGCACAAATAAGAGTAGAAAATGACGGGAGAAAAGCGGCAAGTTATTTGCTGATTTCTTGTGAAAAAGGTAAGAAAAATGATGTAAGTAATGCGTTAAAAGAACTACCTGAAGTCAGACTTACAAGCATTGTTGGTGGTACCTACGACATTATTTCTTTGATTGAAGCACCTGACCTGCAATCAATACACCATTTATGTAATGAGATAGAGTCGTTCAATGGCATTCGCTCTCTCAATACAACAGTAGTGCTACACCAACCAATCAGTCGTTAAAAAGAAAGCCGCTCTTATGAGTAATGCCGATCAGTTAAAGCCAAAGTGATCGGTTGAACGATCCTCCAGAGCTGTCAAAATCCAAGTGTATTTAATGCACTTGGATTTTTTTATGGATGTTTCTCAAGCTCTAAACATAATTAATGATTGGAAACCTAGCAACATTGAAACTTTGTCTGACTTGCTTCCAATTGAACTCATCGACGAATCTTATTCTCTTACTGATACCGTCACGATGAGAAAGAGAAAGTTAACTCTAGAATCCATGGTGTGGCTGCTTGTTGGAATGGCCATCTATAACAATAAGTCCATGAAAGATTTAGTTAACCAACTTGATATTGTACGACCGTACAGGTAAAGCTTTTGTCGCACCAAGTGCGTTGACTCAACGTCGAAAGACGTTGGGTGAAGACGCAATAAAAGCGGTCTTTGAGCGAATGACTACGTCATGGTTGAAAAGCGCACAGTTACCCTAGTGGAATGGGTTAACGCTTCTTGGTGTCGATGGCGTTGTTTGGCGAACGCCCGATAACCCGCAAAATGAAAATGCATTTTCTCGACAAAAAGGGACACAATATCCGCAAGTGAGAATGGTCTGCCAAATGGAACTAAGCAGTCACATTATCACGGCAAGTGCCTTTGATAATTACAATACAAACGAAATGGTATTAGCTGAAAAATTGATAGAAACAACACCAAACCATAGCGTGACAATGTTCGATAAGGGGTTCTATTCTTTAGGCTTATTACATAAATGGCAAGACTCTGGCTCAGAGCGTCATTGGCTTATCCCCCTCAAGAAAAATACACAATATGACATTGTTCAATCTTTAGGGCGAAATGACAAACTTGTTCAATTACACAGTAACCCAAGGGCTAGAAAGCTATGGCCTGATTTACCAAAGTCGATAACCGCTCGACTTGTCACTCGTAAAATTAAAGGAAAAGACTACCAAGTATTAACCTCCATGACGGACTCCCTGCGTTACCCATCAAAAGATATTGCAGGCCTTTATGAACATCGTTGGGAAATAGAGCTAGGCTACCGAGAGCAAAAACAATACATGCTTGGAAACCGTCTTACGCTGCGAAGTCGTTTACCAGAGCTGGTCAAGCAGGAGTTATGGGGCATCTTGCTTACTTACAATTTAATCCGATATCAGATGGTCGAGCTCTGCTTCAATTTAAAGGGAAATTACCTTCCTTATCAACTGAGTTTTAACGGCACATTAGCTCATGTATCGGCGTTACTTGTAGGCTTACCTTACTCAACACCAGGAGCAATACCTCGTCAGTTAAAGGGGTTTCACAACATGGCTGAAAGCTTAATACTTGAAGGGCGAAGGGAAAGAACATTCCCTAGAACAGTTAAGCCTAGACCACAGCCGGTATGCTAAGAACAAAAATGCCGTTCACTCACAAGTGAACGGCATTACCTAATTTGAGAGCCTTTATCTTTTTATAAAGTTGATTGGTGGTGTTTACCTAACACTGATTGGATAGCTTTATCGAGTTCAGCTTGGACATCCTTTGATAAGCGACCAAATTCATACGAAAAGTTTCGACCTTTAACACGCTTACGAGCAAACATACCTTTACTGTCGAACTCTGCTAGAGGAGTAATGACAGCTTTGTCTAATTCTTGCTTGGCTTCAACGATCTTTAACTCAACTTTAATGTAAGCAATCAGAGCGTCTTTAGCGTCTTCTTGGCTCTGCTCAGCCTGAGCGTTGACAGCATTATCGGCTATTTTTTTAATGAAGCTGCTCAAGGCTTTCTTGTCATCGGCGAACGCTTTCATCACCTTAGCCAAGAGGGAGTAATCAGCATGAGACAAGTCGTTAACGACAGGGAATAGGGCAATCAGCTTACTGTCAATACTGGCTGCTTTCAGCGCTCGACCTACCGCTTGACGGCTAATATTTAAGATTTTTGCCGCATCTTCTTGAGTTAGCTCACCGTTCTTCATCAGAGTTTGACATTGCAAACCAATTTCACGCTGGTTGTGCTCTTTGGCGGTTTGCAGCTGCTTAGCCAGCGCTTTGGCATCGGTGGTAGAAAGCTCGTTTTGAGTGACTAGAATTCGGAATGTTTTTACACGACCTTCTTGAAATAAAAACCAAGCACGACGGCGAGAGCCATCAAGAATATCAATGCGACCATTAATTTCTCGGCCAACGGCTGGATAGAACTGCTGAAACTCTAACGAGTTCAAATCTTCCAATGATTCTTTGGTTAACAGAGACTGGTCACGACCATTAACATCAAAGGTCACAAATGAGTTCTGCTTAACTTGTTCGTGTGACAGTGTAACTTCATTGAAAGTGGCAGTTGAACCAGAAGCTAATTGCCAAACCATTTTCTGGCCAACAGACTCTAATCCAAACTTAGTTCTAAGGTAGTCTTCAGCGTTTTGCCCGCTTTTCTCTAGCTCGGTGCTGAGTTGACTTGTTAGAGTGTCTAAATTTGCTTTGGCCGCTGATTGCTGCGCTTGAGCTGAACCAGGAGCATTGCCTAAAGGGCTCCCGCCACGTTTCTTCGCCATTATTTGTTCTCCTGTTCACGCCAAACGTTCAGAATATCGCGCAAGATCTGACTTGTAACTTCATAGCTGTTTTGTTGCGCGCTTTGGAAAGTTGCTTTGCTTTTCGGGTATTCACTTTTCGACATATCAAACACCGTCGAGAGTAGGGAAGATGACTGACGAACGGCCTCACTATGCTTAAACTCTTTTGAGTACAAGTAAGGAGAGAAGTTGTCGTACAGGTTGTTCATTAATTCGGTAGTGGTTGAGCTATCACGATGGTTAGTCAGTAAGATCTTCATGAAGTCGTAGCCTTCATGGTTGGCGTTCTCTAACAGGGCCCACACCTGAGGAATGTAGCTGAAGTAAGAGCAGGTAGCATCAATGTCGTTTTCGGTAATCGACAATGGGAAGACCACATTCGTTGCGGCAAAATACGCATTGAAGGTTGCATAACCTAGTGAAGGAGGGGTGTCGATAATAATGATATCAAACTCATCTTTTACACTATCGATGATGTCTTTAAGTAGTGAATAAGGTGAATTTAAGGTTTGACTGAATACTTGCTCATGAAACCAGCCTTCCATCGCTCGGTCACTTTGCGCGGCAGGCAAAATGCGCAGGTTTGGAATGGTAGTTTCAAGAAAGGCTTCAGAGATGACTTGATCAACGGTTTCGCCTTCATCGAGGTCGAACGTTTTCATCATCAAGTCACCAACAGACAAGTTACCTTCTTGCTCGGCTTCGGGCGCGTAGTACATCGATAGCGTGGCTTGGCCATCCATATCGATTAGACCAACACGATACTCTTGATGAAACTCGGTCGCTAAACCTGATGCGATAGTCGCGGCAGAAACGGTTTTACCAACACCGCCTTTTTGGTTCTGGATAACCATCACTTGCGCCTTTTGCTGCTCACTGCGTATGAACTTAGCGTCTTTACGTAGATTATCTGGTAGTAAGTTACGTACCTTGTACATTTCCGCGATATCGATCGACCATTGTGAGTCTTCATGACGACGGGGATCTATCGCAGCGGCGGTAACATACCGATCAAGCGTTTTTGCATCAATGCCAAGGTAGGCCGAGGCTTCTGCTCGGGTAAAGTTACGCAGCTCTTTGCGATGATTGGCCAGTAAACGTTGATTACGACGCTGAATGTAAGCGTCTGCACCGATTTTAAGCGCTTGAAATGTGTTTGTAGTGTTTTGATTATCCATTTCTGCCTCCGGGTAGGGATAAGAAATAGTATATACCTCAATTTTTGATGTTGGTATAAAAAATTGAGGTGTTTTCGATTTTAAATAAATGATTGTGACAGGTTGATAAAGGAGAGCGCTTAAATTACCTATTAATTACGAGTATTCATTTTTCAAATCCCTCTTAATAACTCCTGACTAACAATGAAAGTTGAGCTGAGTCGTACAACTTCGATGAAAAAAAAAGGAAGTTATTGATATGATTGAGAATGTAGCATTTACGAAAAAGACTAAGCGTTTTTGGCTAACGCTTGTGGGATCGGTTGTGTTTGTTACGCCAACGTTGATTCATGCGGCTGAAGACCAGGATTTAAAGGGAGCTGTGGATTATTATGTTTTTGGTTTAACGTCCAGTGAGAGCTTGCCGAACAAAGACAGCAGTGCGGCAGCTGGTATTGCACGGATTACATTGAATTGGCGAGCTTACCAAAAAGAGAGTGATACCGGAGCTTTGCAGCTGAGGGTTGATCATAAGCACGGTTATACAGAGAGTACGCCCTCTGAATTTGTCATGGAGAATGTCGGAGGGTTTGGTGTAATCCAACCAGCTTTTAGTGATATAGGTTTAAGGTTAACGAATCTTTATTGGACACAAACCTTTAATAAACAATCTACTGATATGATGGTTGGTTTTTTAGATGCAACTGATTATGTTGATACTTATCAGTTGGGTAACCCTTACTATGGTTTTTCTAACTTACAGTTTAGTACCGGTTCCGGTTCTATCCCAATCCCAGATGAATCAACATTCGGCGGCGTTCTACGCCATATGATGTCGGAAAACTATTATTTTTATGCAAGTTTCTCTGATGCAAAAGCTGATTCGACTAAGCCTTTCGATGGTGTTGAACAGTTCATCAATGATAATCAATATTTTAAGTCCCTAGAAATAGGTTGGGTGGAGTCGAAAGACGATTTTTATTTGAAGAATTCACACCTAACAGTTTGGCACAGTGATGGAAAAGAGAAAGCTAGCGAAAACTATGGCGCAAATTGGTCGTCCATATATAAAACCGGCTCATGGATACCATTTTTCAGAGCCGGTGTCGCGCAAGGACCTGAGGCTCTATACAAATCTTCGGTCGTGTTTGGTACTGGGTATGAGGCAGGACCTGGCATGCTAGGCATCGCCTTGGGTTGGGCTAAGCCCAACTCTGCTAATGTAGCTGATGACTCTTACAACTCTGAAATCTATTACCGAATGAACTGGGGTGCGCTCTCGTTAACTCCTAATGTTCAATATCTTTATTCTTTACCGAAGAACTCAGAAGCTGATGACAGTTGGATTATTGGTTTAAGAGGTAATCTTCACTTTAGTTTCTAGTCTCTCAAAGCTCTCCCGAGCTTGAAATTCGGAAGAGCTTTTCTTCAATATTGCCCTTATAAATAAATTAATTATTAATAATTAATTTATAAAAAATGCAAAAGTTATTTATTTTTATTTGAGTAGTTAATGACATTGTGGAAATCATGATTGCCAATAAAAAAAGAAGAGAAGGCGATTTCTCTCGAGATAAAATTCAGCAAAAATACAATGTGCTTGAAGGCGCTCGACAAAGAATTTGCTATCTTTTCGACAACTTTAACCATTTCTATGTTTCCTTCTCTGGAGGGAAAGACTCTGGCGTCCTTTTAAATCTGACTATTCAAGAAGCGAAAAAGCGTGGTCGATTACCTGTCGATGTACTCATCGTGGACTTTGAAGCTCAGTATCATGAAACTCATGCCTTCATTGAGCGCATGGTACTGGACGGAGAAATTAACCCCTATTGGGTTTGTTTACCGCTCAGCTTAAGGAATTCAATCTCACAGTTTCAGCCTAAATGGCTTTGTTGGGATCCTGCTAAAGAAGCGCAATGGGTCAGGGACCGACCACCGCATAAAGGCGTGATTTCAAACCCGGATGTATTCCCTTTTTTCCAAAACGGGATGGAGTTTGAAGACTTTGTTTTTAAGTTTGCTCATTGGTACCAAAAGGAAAGGGGTGAGCCAATCGCTGTGTTAATCGGTATACGTGCTGATGAATCTTTACATCGCTTCAATACCATTAAAAATAGGTCCAAAAAAAAATTTTCAGATAAATATTGGACGACTAAAATGCAGCCAAATGTGTATATGGCTTATCCCTTATACGATTGGAAAACTAAAGATATTTGGGTTGCGAATTACCGCTTTAGTTGGGATTACAACCGTATTTACGACTTAATGCATAAGGCCGGCGTCCCTCTTTCACAGCAGCGGCTTTGCCAACCTTTTGGCGATGAGCAAAGAAAAGGGCTGTGGCTATATCAAATATTAGAACCTGATACCTGGCAAAAATTAGTTGCCAGAGTAGAAGGATGTAACTTTGGTGCTCGATACTCAAAAAGTCAGGGGCGTATCCTTGGTTATTATCGCTTTGAATTACCACCGGGGCTTAGCTACCGGCAATACAGTAAATACCTTCTGAAAACCATGCCGCCACATGTAGAAAAACATTACCGAGACCGAATTTTTAAGTTCTTACAGTGGTGGCGTAAAAACGGTCCTCAAAAAGGAGTGACCTGCATCCCTGATTACGCAGAGAGTAAATTGGAATCTAGGAAGCAAGTTCCTAGTTGGAGAAGAATTTGTAAAGTACTGATTAAAAATGACTATTGGTGCCGAGGACTCTCTTTTGGGTACAACAAGTCCTTAGCAAAACAATACCATGCCCTCTATGGAGAAGAAGAGTGATACGAATGGAAAGTGAACCTACTCTAGCTTATCAGCATCGCACCAAGAAGCCGTTGAAATCTATCAATAACACGGACAAACAAGTCATTGATAAGGTCGCAATTTACAATAAAGCAGCCAAAGTACTCATCGAGCTTATTCCTGATTTACCGCCAGCTTGTCATGTTGAAATGATCCCACTTGATGAAATAGAAGCTAATCAATACAACCCAAATAAAATGGCGCCTCCAGAAAGCAAACTCCTAAAAACGTCGATGGAGAAAAATGGTTTAACTATGCCTATTTTGGTTAATCGTTTGAATACTTCGGTCAAAAAATACGTTGTCATCGATGGGTTTCATCGTTATCAATTATTATTGAACCACCCAGAGCTGCAAACCCTAACGGGGTACATCCCCGCGGTGGTCCTTAATTTGCCTGAAGAAAATTGCATATCGACTTCTGTTCGCCATAACCTGGCGCGTGGCTCACACCAAGTTGAACTGATTGCAGATCTGATTATTCAACTCAAAGAGATGGGATGGGCAAATCATAAAATTTGTTACGAATTGGGAATGGATAAAGATGAAGTTCTACGATTACAGCAAGTCACAGGCCTCGCTGCTGCCTTTAAAGATCAAGAATTTTCACAGTCCTGGGAGTAATTGATTTTTTAGCAATCACGCCGTAAACCCTCGCCAGCTCTGAGGGCGGGGAGATAAGGCGAAAGTGCGATAGCACTTTAAGATAGACAGCCCGAAGCAGTTGATATACGACTGTTCATGAATACAGTTAAGGATTTTGAGTGTTAAGAGCAACTAAGGCACGCATTTACCCAACGTAAGAGCAATCTGAGTTTTTAATAGCTCAGTTTGGCGTTGTGCGAACCACAAAGCTCTACATTTAAAGTCGCATATGTACCGCAAGCTTCCGAAAATGAAACCTGTAGAGGCGAACATTCACCGTGAAATTGTAGGTAAAGTTAAAAGTATTACTGTCAGGTTGAGTAAAACAGGTAAGTTCTACGCATCTATCCTTGTTGATGATGGAGTGGAAGCGCCTAGTTTGCTTCATACAGTGAGTAAGGTGACAGGTATTGATCTTGGTCTGTCTCACTTTACTATTGAATCGAACGGCAGAAAGACAGCTAACCCCAGATTTATAAAGCGTGCTGAGAAGAACCTCAGACGTAAGCAGAAGTAGTTATCTCGTAAAGCTAGATTGCTATTAGCTAAATGCGATGAAAAAGTCGCTAACGCTCGCGCTGATTTTCAACACAAACTCTCTCGAACTCTCGTAGACAAAAACCACGCTGACCCCCCAAAAGATAGACGTTATTCTGTTAAGTGTAAGTGGTCAACATTTCGGACACTGATTTAAGCCTATTTTCGGCATTTACTGGCGACAGCCCATGAGTTGCGTGCTGAGGCCGAGGCCGATTGTAGTAACTCATCAAGTAATAGCTCATATCTTTCCTTGCCTGAAATTGTGGCATCAGGCTTATCTGATAAAGACCATTCCACAACGCGTCGGCTTAAGTAGGTCTACTTCGAACCAGACCCAATCTAAGTAAGATCATCGCGTCTAGCCTCTCCAATTTTGCATGTTTATATCGATGCGAACCTGGCTGATTACTCATTAACCAGCTTCACGCATTCTCTGACGAACCTTAAATCCCCCCCGATTTTGACACCTTCTGCACTCAACATCGAAACAATATTTTTTAGTTAGGTTAACTAGGTAGAAATATTAGGCTAATTTAGAATTTAATTAATATGTCATTCCTAAAATTAAGTTCTAGATTCTAGGTTCTAGCGCTTTTTTGTGCCTCCTAGCTTGTAAGGGGAGCAGTCTAAAAGAGCAATTGAACTAAAGAAAAGAAAGGTATTTATTTATGTCTAGTATGAAACAGGTAAGGAGCACAACCCCGCCTTCAATGATTGGAGGAGCCTGTATTGTCGCTTGTATTTGCGTCGGCGCTGGTATGCTTGGACTTCCCGCTGCAGGGGCTGGGGTCTGGACCATCGGTGCTTTAATGGCTTTGCTCTTCACTATGCTCATTATGACAACCAGTGGTTGTCTGTTACTCGAAGTTTTAAAAGATTATCCATACAGGTCGTCTTTTTCTTCCATCACAAAAGATTTGTTAGGAAAAGAGGTTAATTTTTTTAATAACTTAATGATCTACTTTGTGGGAGGGATTTTACTGTACGCTTACATCACTTCATCTGGACTGATCATTAAGGAGTACTTTGGCCTTTCCCCTAAACTAGCTTCTATCCTTTTTGTGCTTATCTTTTCTGGACTAGTTTGGCATTCAACAAAAACAGTTGACCGCATTTCCATGGTGTTGATGCTATTTATGATTATCAGCTTTATTTTTGGGACTGCTGGCCTTTGGTTTAATGTTAATCTTGTTACTTTGTTGGATACTGCTCACTTAAAGTTTGAGTATGCGCAATACGTATGGGGGTTTTTCCCTATTGCTTTAACTTCATTTGGATACCAGCACAGCGTCTCCACTCTGCGAGACTACTACCTTGATGAAAGGCTCGCACAAAGGGCGATTGTAGGCGGAACGCTCATGGCGTTCTTTATCTACACCATTTGGCTATTAAGTATCTATGGTAATTTACCAAGAATTAGCTTCGGCCCTATAATTGCAGAAGGTGGAAATATAGACATCTTACTCATCAGCTTAAAAGCAGTGTTGGCTGAAGAAACCCTATCAAATGTCATTAGTGCTTTTTCAGCGGCGGCCATTTTGTCGAGTTTTATTGGGGTAGGGTTGGGTGTGTTTGATTTTTTGGCCGATCTTTTTCAATTTGATGCTACCTCCAAAGGAAGAACCAAGACCTGGGCGGTTACATTTATTCCGCCTCTTATTTTTTCTCTTCTTTTTCCTTTTGGTTTTCTTAGCGCAATTGGTTATGCAGCGTCTGCCGCTGCGATTTGGGCATGTATCGTACCGGCATTGTTAGTAAGGAAATCGAGACTACAAAGACCAGCGTTTAACAACCTTGAAGAGAGTGAAGAAGATCAGAAAAAATCGAAGGCTTACCAAGTGCCTGGAGGAGAGTTGGTGTTGGTTGGTGTGTTTATCTACGGTGTGAGCATCATCGTTATCAACGTACTAGTCCTGTTCGAAGCGCTGCCCGTTTTTGACGGCGTCTAGCCTTATTAATTTTAAAATTACCCATCCAAAAGATTCAAATCACGGTCAAGGACGAGCAACCCGAGCGCTGAGGGGCGTGGTTATTTGCCGATCGAGCCCTATTAGGACGGTTTTAAAATAAACTCTAGCGGCAAAATCTTGGGTTCCGAGTAAATTTAAATAAAGTAAGCATGAACAAGAAGGATTAGTGATGAAAGTGAGTGTCTATATCGATCAAGTGTTGTTCAAACAAGCACTCAGAGCCGCCAAAAGCTCTGGACTGACCCCGTCCCAAACCATTGCCCATTGGGCGGCAATGGGTCAATTCATGGAAACCAAATCCCTCGGATCGCTGAGGCTCATACAGAGTGGCCCTAGAAAGAAGTAAATTTCCAGCGTTTTCATCGCTCTGGCGAAACCTTGGAGCCCCAGTAAACATCGTTAATAAAGACATTGAAAAGCCGAGCCAGCCCTCGGCCTTTCGATAGCGTTGCCGACGGAACTTGAATGTTCCGTACACAGATGGCCAGAGAAGAATGGCTCTTATGGATGTTTGAAATTCTTGAGAACCAAGTGATAGACAGAAACTCTGAAGCGCCGGCGGATTGCGTGGTGATTTCTGGCGCAATTTTACTCGACGTCCAAAAGAAATGAAGCGTTGGGAAGTATGAATAGAACTCCCCATGCTCCTTGGTGAGCGCAGTTAATTCGGGGACGGTTAGCTTTGCTAAATCCTTGCAATAACGGTCATATTGTCTACCAACACTGTCATTTTTCTCGCACCATCTTGTTGTCGAAAATTTGCATAATGTCCGTCCATCGGGGCATTCTACTCTAGCGCTTGAATGCTTTTTGCGTAAGACCGCACCACATTATATTTCATCTCATTAACGGTATAATTGAGTTTTTTAAAATCCAAACTTGGGGAAGAACTAAAATACTTACCGTTTGTGTCGCCAAGTTAAGCCTTCTATCACTTTAAGCAATCGCTTTTCGTATTGTTCCGCTCCGTCTCATTAAGTGAGCAACACATTTTCAGCGGTGGTGTTCGTGATAGTTAATAACGGGCTGATGAGCCTCTGGGCCTCAACAGAAAACGTCACTTTGCCTTGTTTTATAACGATAATTTTTCCCGTCTCAGCCGTATAGCCGTGGGGTCGTTCATTAAGGTAAACTGATCACGGTCGAGTACTTCAAGAGCGTCTTGAGACGTTTTTAGTTCAACGGTTAGTTCAGCTGAACTAAAGATGCACACCTTTAGCTTGGTAAAAAACACGGCAAGGATTAACCACGAATTCACGAGAATTGAGGTGTTTAAGATCAGGAGGAAGACGCCCCGCCCAGACTCGGGGAATTAGCTGAGGCGTTCGACTCTTTCGAAGATGTTTTGAACGAGTTGTTTGGCAGCGAGCAGGTTTTCAAGGGCAATGTATTCCGCGAATTATTGAGAGTCGATAACGCGGGCTCACTCCAAATCCCTTCAGCCATTTTGACATTTTTCCTTGCTTCATCAGGACCCAGTGCTTTGCCTTTGAGATTGCGAGTTCACCGCCAGCAAGCCCTTCGAGAATAGCCAAACGGTTTTGCATAAACTGGTGTCCACATCAACCAGATACGTAGAGGGGGTCCCATGTTCGGTGAACAGCACTGGCTAGGTCTGTGAGGGTTTTGGTCGCTTGACGCTTAAGGGAAGTAATAAGCTCGACTTTCATGAGAAGGACTCCAACAGAAGACTCAAGTGATACTATTGAATCACTTGAGTCTAGTAAGTTTAGTGGAGAGAAATGCAAAGCGTTGGGAGTTACACTAAACAGTTTGTTATGCCTTTAATTGATAGGTCGCCTTTGAGGTGTATTCTGCCACACCTAAAATGCTAAAAACCCCGCCTATTGTTGTAAAATTGCACGCCCCTTCTTTTGCACAAGCAGAGAGGTTTTTATTAAACCAAGCTCTCGTAAAATAACCCGATTCTTTTAAATGTACGTAAGCGAACTGGAATTCAGAGAGAGTCACTCCTTTTTCATAGAAAGACGCTTTTTTAGAATGAGAGGGAATACGATAGATTAACGCCTCTTCACCTCTTCGTATGCCGAGACCTTTGATTACAAAGTCAGTTTTCATTTCTGGTTTTTGAATAACTCGACCTACTTCTTTAGCCAGTTCTCGGATGACCTTTTCCATTTTTCCTCCTGAGGTATAGATGGCCTTGTTAGGTGTCTTATTTTCGGTGTTTTTCAAGGTAGTT
>NZ_JBFRSD010000013.1:0-244242 GCF_041473395.1 Vibrio sp. 10N.222.55.C6 | reverse complement strand
CTTACCGACAACGGTAATGGTACATACACCTTTGCTCCGAATGAAAACTTCAATGGCGACGTAAACTTCGGTTTTGATGTGTCTGACGGCACCGATACGGTCTCTGCAAACATCGATGTGAGTGTAACTGCCGTTGATGATGCACCTGTGTCAGGCGATTTAGCGTACTCAATCGACGAAGATGGTTCGATTCGTCTAAGCCAAGAGCAGTTGCTATCACAAGCATCAGATGTTGAAGGCGATGACCTTACTGCTAGCGGCCTAACGGTTGGTGGTGATGCAACCGTTACTCAAAACGATGATGGCAGTTTCACCATCACGCCAGATGAGAACTTCAATGGCGACATTGATATCAGCTTCGATATCTCAGATGGTACCAATACCGTTCAAGCATCAGCTGACCTAACCGTTAACCCAGTTAATGACCTGCCAGTACCTCAAGATCAACAGTTCAGCGTTGAAGAAGACGGCACGTTAATCTTTACTGATGCCGACCTATTAACAGGCGCTACCGACATTGAAGGTGATAACCTAACGGTTGAAGGTGTGACCTACGATGGCGGTGACGGTATTCTTACCGACAACGGTAATGGTACATACACCTTTGCGCCAAATGAGAACTTCAATGGCGACGTAAACTTCGGCTTCGATGTCTCTGACGGCACCGATACGGTGTCAGCAAACATCGATGTGAGTGTAACTGCCGTTGATGATGCACCTGTGTCAGGCGATTTAGCGTACTCAATCGATGAAGACGGTTCGATTCGTCTAAGCCAAGAGCAGCTGCTTTCTCAAGCCTCTGACGTGGAAGGCGATGACCTGACTGCTAGCGGCCTAACGGTTGGCGGTGATGCAACCGTTACTCAAAACGATGATGGCAGTTTCACGATTACGCCAGATGAAAACTTCAACGGTGACATCGATATCAGTTTCGATATCTCTGATGGCACCAATACCGTTCAAGCATCGGCTGACCTAACGGTTAACCCAGTAAACGACCTACCAGTACCTCAAGATCAACAGTTCAGTATTGCAGAAGACGGTACTTTACAGTTCACAGACGCGGATCTGCTTACAGGCGCGACAGACGTTGAAGGTGATAACCTGACGGTTGAGGGCATCACTTATGAAGGCACTGATGGCGTACTGACTGACTTGGGTGAGGGATCATATAGCTTTGCTCCAAACGAAAACTTCAATGGTGATGTGAGCTTTAGCTTCGATGTGTCAGACGGTACCGATACCGTGTCTGCAAACATTGATGTTAGCGTGACTCCTGAGAACGATCCGCCTGTTGCGGGCTCAACGTCCTACACGGTGAATGAAGATAATTCGATTACCATTTCTGATGCACAACTATTGGCAACATCTTCAGATATTGAAGGTGATGTATCGATAGACAGCGTGACTTACTCTGGTAGCGACGGTGTCCTCGAAATCAATGGTAACGGCACTTACACCTTCTCGCCAAATGAGAACTTCAGCGGTGAAATTGCACTGGATGTGGTTGTTGCTGATGAAGATGGTGCGACCGACTCAACGACCGCGGGCATCAATGTTCTTGAAGTGAACGATCCGCCGGTTGCAGGCCCTACGTCTTACACCATTGATGAAGACTCAGTACTTACCTTCAGTGAGTCTCAAGTGTTGCTTAACGCCTCAGATGTAGAAGGGGATGTTGATCTTGTTGGCATTAGCTACGATGGCCCTGAGGGTATCTTCTCAGTAAATGGTGACGGCACTTGCAGCTTCGCTCCAAATGAGAACTTTAATGGCCAAGTTCAGCTTGATGTCACCATTCGTGATGAAGATGGTGCAGAAGTGGAAACCGTCATCAATGTTGACGTATTACCAATCAATGATGCGCCAGTGTCTGGTGATTTGGCTTACAACGTTAACGAAGATGGTTCAATCACACTGAGCCAAGATCAGCTGTTGTCTCAAGCGTCCGATGTAGAAGGCGAAGATCTAACCGCAAGTGACTTAACAGTTGGTGGTGATGCGACGGTTGTAGCTAACGATGACGGCAGTTTCACGATTACGCCAGATGAAAACTTCAACGGTGACATTGATATTCAATTCAACATCACTGACGGTACTGACACGGTTCAAGCAACCGCCGATCTTACTGTTAACCCAGTTAATGACTTGCCGGTTCCTCAAGACCAACAATTCAGTATCGCAGAAGACGGTACGCTTCAATTTACAGACGCCGACTTACTTACCGGTGCCACCGATATTGATGGCGACGACTTAACCGTTGAAGGTATTAGCTATACAGGTGGTGATGGCGTACTGACCGACCACGGTGATGGTACTTATACCTTTGCGCCAAATGAAAACTTCAATGGCGATGTGAACTTCAGTTTCGATGTGTCTGATGGCACAGAAACCGTTAGCGCTAACATTGATGTGAGTGTGACTCCTGAGAACGATCCGCCAGTTGCGGGTTCAACCTCATACATGGTCAATGAAGACAATGCCATCACAATTTCTGATGAACAGTTGCTAGCTAACTCTTCGGATATTGAAGGTGCGGTGTCGGTTGATACTGTGACTTACAGTGGCACTGATGGTGTGTTCCAAGATAACGGCGATGGCAGCTATACCTTCCTTCCTAATGAAAACTTCGGCGGTGATATCAGCCTTGATGTGATTGTTGCAGATGAAGAAGGTGCAATTGATGAAACCACAGCAGGTATTACCGTTCTTGAAGTGAACGATCCACCAGTTGCGGGTCCAACGTCATACACCATTGACGAAGATTCGGTTCTGACGTTCAGTGAATCTCAGATTCTTGTGAATGCTTCGGATATCGAAGGCGATGTAGAACTTGTTGGCATTAACTACGATGGCTCTGACGGTATCTTCACTGTAAATGGTGATGGTACATGCAGCTTTGCACCCAACGAAAACTTCAATGGTCAGGTTCAACTGGGTGTGACCATTCAAGATGAAGATGGCGCAACGGTTGAAACACACATTAACGTTGATGTATTGCCAATCAATGATGCGCCAGTATCGGGCGATTTGGCTTACACCATCAATGAAGATAGCTCCATCACGCTAAGCCAAGAGCAATTGCTAGCAAGAGCAGGTGATATCGATAGCGATAACTTAGAAGCTATCAATCTATCTACTGATGAAAATGCGACCATCCAACACAATGATGATGGCAGCTACACCATCACACCGAACGCAGATTACAACGGTGACCTAGATCTGAACTTCGATATCATCGATAACGATGGTGGTTCAGTTCAAGTTGGCCTAGACATTACCGTGAATCCGGTTAATGACTTGCCACAAGCGCAAGATCAACAGTTCACGATTGAAGAAGACGGTACGTTACTCTTCACCGATGCTGACCTGCTTGCAGGTGCGTCGGATATTGATGGTGATGAACTGTCGATTGAAAACGTGCTCTACACTGGTGCAGATGGTGTTCTTAGCGATAATGGCGACGGCACATATAGCTTTGCTCCAAACGAGAACTTCAATGGTGATGTTCAATTCTCATTCGATGTCTCTGACGGTACTGATTCAACATCAGCTGTTATTGATGTCAGCGTAACGCCTGAGAATGACCCACCAGTAGCGGGCTCAACATCGTACACAGTTCAAGAAGATGGCCAAATCACGATCAGTGATGAGCAATTATTGGCAAACTCTTCCGATGTAGAAGGTGATGTTTCACTGTCTGGAGTATCGTACTCCGGTGATGACGGCTCTTTTGTTGATAATGGCAATGGTACTTACACCTTTACGCCAAATGAAAACTTCGATGGTGATATTTCACTAGACGTTGTTGTCGTTGACGAAGACGGTGCAACCGCAACCACAACCGCTGGCATCGATGTTATCGCTGTGAATGACGGACCTGAAACTTCGGGCATTCAGGCTGAAGTCGATGAAGATAATTCAATCACCATTACTCAAGAGCAGTTACTCGCTAATGCGACCGATGTTGAAGGTGATGAGTTAACGGCATCTAACCTACAAACCAACGATCCAGATGCGACAATTGTTACTAATGACGATGGTTCATTCACTATTACGCACACAGAAAACTTCAATGGCGAGTTGGACTTCACATACAGCATCAGTGATGGTGAGAATGAAGTTCTGACGACACTCGACTTGACGGTTAACCCTGTCAACGATGCGCCAGAAGCGGGCGATGAAATCTTCATCCAAGCGCAAGAAGACCAAACAGTTGGTGTGACACTTCGTGAAGAACCAGCACTACGTTTAGACCAAGCGCCAGAAAACGGCATCATTGAAGCAAATGTGAATGACGAATGGGTGGTACTGGAAGTAGGACAAGAAGTTCCTGCAGATACCGAAGTGCGCTTTGTTCCAAGTGAAGATGCTCTTGCTGAAGGTACACACACCACACAAATCGGTACGTTTGACGATAACGCGAGTGTGGATGATTGGGGTACAGAAGTTGACCCTTATACGCGTGAGTTCTCAGATGGTGACTTAACGGTAACTGTTCAAAGTAACGATGACCCTCTTGGTGCCTGGAATGGCAACACCCACATTGGTCATGGTATCGGTGATACTGACCGCCAAGGCTTAAGTGGTGATGAGAAACTGACGGTTTCAGTTGAAGGTCAAGACATCAATGAAATCAGTTTCCACCTAGATGGTTTGGGTGGCTGGTTCATGGAAGAGTCTCGTCACTTTACAGAAGTAGAAATCAAAGCGTTCAATGAGGATGGCGACCTAATTGACTCGATGACTTACCACAAAGAAGACCGTGGTACTTTCGAGACAGATTACACGCTAACGGTTGATCAACCAGTGTCCTACTTTGAGCTTGGTACCGTGCAAGGTAATGGTACTTACGTCGTTCAAAACATGACAGTGTCACAAACTTGTCATGATGAAGCGGTGTTTACATCGATTGGTGTAGATGGTTCAGAGATTACTGAAACGGTTGAGTTGAATATCCATGCGGGTGACAACGAAATCGAGTTAACGGCTGATCTTCCGAATATTACTGTCGATACCGATGGTTCTGCCCAGTTTGCTTCGGTTGTGATTACCGAAGAGCAACTACTGGCGCAAGCATCTGATATTGATGGCGACGACCTTGATATTGAAAATCTAGAGCTAGTGGGTGAAAACTCAGAGCATGCAACACTCACCGATAATGGTGATGGCACTTGGACGGTAACACCGGATGAAAACTTCCATGGTGAAATCGAACTTGGTTACCAAGTTACCGATGGTGAGCTGACAGACAGCAATATCATCAATATCAATTTCGAATCAGTAAATGATGCGCCAATCGTTTCTGGCCCGATTGTTCTATCGACAGATGAAGATGAAGGTATCACGTTCAGTGCAGATGACTTGCTAGCGAACACCACAGATGTGGAAGGCGATACGCTGTCTATTTCTGACATCACTTACGGTGGTGATAACGGTGAGCTAGTTGATAACGGCGATGGTACGTTTACCTTCATGCCGAATGAAAACTTCAATGGTGAAATCGACATCGACTACAAGGTGTTTGATGGAACTGATGAAGTTGCAACGCATCTAGACCTAACGGTCGTACCAGTCAATGATGTGCCGGTTCCGGGTGAACCATTGCACACCCAAATGCTTGAAAACGGCTCCATGATCATCGAAGCGAAAGACCTATTGTCTGGTGCTACCGATGTTGATGGCGACATTCTTCATGTCGAAAACCTATTACTTGCAGACCAAACGCAAGGTACGTTAACGGATAACGGTGATAATACCTTTACCTTCGAACCTGCAGAAGACTTCTACGGTGAAGTGAATCTGACTTTCGATATCAGTGATGGCCAAGCAAGCGCACCAAGTACAGCAAGAGTTGACGTTGAAATTGTCAATGAAGGCCCAGAGGTTGGTGGTCCAATTGAAGCCGCTGTTGATGAAGATGGTTCAATCACTATCACTCAAGAGGATCTGTTAGCGAATGCGACGGATGTCGATGGCGACAACCTTGAAGCCGTTAACTTAGCGACCAACGATCCAAATGCGGTTGTTGTAGAAAACCCAGACGGTAGCTTCACTATTACACCAAGTGCAGATTTCTTTGGTGAGATTGAGTTTACTTATGATGTCACTGACGCGATCGAAACTGTTGCGGCTGACCTCAACCTAACCGTAAACCCTATCAACGATGCTCCAGACGTGCCTGACATGTCTTTCACTACGGAAGACGGTCAAGCGATTACCATTACCGAAGCTGAACTATTAGCACAAGCGACAGACATTGAAGGCGACGAACTGTCAGTTGTGAATGTGACGAGTGCAAGCGACACGGTAGAAGTCACAGACAATGGCGATGGAACATACACATTAACACCAGAGCAGGGCTTCTTCGGTAACGTTGACTTAGCGTTTGATGTGAGCGATGGCACTGATGTAGTTGCCGCAAACATCGACCTAAAAGTTGAGTTCGTCAACGATGCGCCAGAAGCGACGCCAATGGTGGCAGATGTCGACGAAGATGGTTCAATCCTCGTTACACAAGAAATGTTGTTGGAGAACGCGAGCGACCAAGATGGCGATGAGTTATTTGCAAGCGCGCTTGAAACTAACGATCCAAATGCCAGCATTGTAGACAATGGTGATGGCACGTACACAGTGACACCTTCAGAGAACTTCAATGGCGATATTGCATTCACTTATGAGGTGAGCGACGGTGAGCTGAGCACGTCTAATGATATGACATTGACCGTTAATCCGGTGAATGACATTCCAATTGTTGCTCCAGGAATGTACCACATCGAAGAGGATGGCAGCATCCTGTTCACTCAAGAAGATCTATTGAGTGCTGCAATTGATATTGATGGCGACGACCTAAGCGTTACCAGCATCAATTACTCTGGTGATGAAGGCACAGTAACCGACAACGGCGATGGCACGTTCAGCTTCGTTCCTGAAGAGCACTTCAGTGGTGATCTGCAGTTCAGCTTTACTGTGACAGACGGTACGGATGAAGTTGAACAAGACATTAATGTTCACATTGAAGCAGTTGCTGATGCGCCTGACTTAGTTATCACGGATGGTGATGGTGTTAACGTCGACGACCAGGCGATTTTGGTTGAGCCAGGCGGTATTGTTGAACTGAACATTGCTGCGGCACTTGTCGACCAAGACTTGTCTGAAACACTCACTGTTACAGTAGATGGTGTGCCAGAAGGTTCGGTTATTCAATACGATAACGAAGGCGTTCTGAATGACCAAGAGAACGGTATCACCAGTTACAACGACACTGAAATCACAGTAACGTTTGAAGGTGAGACGGCTGGCTACCAAAACGCTGCGGGTTACTACAAAGTAGACGAAGACGGCAACATCACAGGTGTTGAAGTTGTTTACGAAAACGCATCACAAGTTGGTGGTGGCGGCGACCTTGTTCCAGGGCAAGATCAATTCAGCTTCCAAGTCGAGGAAGGCGAAAGCTTTAACCTGTTCTTAATTCCAAACGGACATCAGCACAACGACTTTGATGCGATGCAAGACGGTCAGTACGAGTTCCGTGCTGAGGATGGTTCGCCTGCGAACATGGATACGGTTGATCCTCAACTTGTCTTTGTGGCTGCTGATGGAACCGAGACAGTGATTCAAGGCCAAAATGGTGACGCGATCTTCCATGGTGGTTCAAGCTCTCAGCTAAACCAAGATGGTATCGAACATACTCGTACTACGGTTAATGAAGACGGCGAGCTGGTTTACGGATTTGAAGATTTGTATGGCGGCGGTGATGCTGACTATTCTGACTTCAACTTCACAATCGATGTCGGTGAAGTGAACAGCCAAATCTACAGCGGTGAAGTAACGGTTGGCCCTGATGGTACGGTGAACTTACCAACAACGGCTATCGAAAATGCGTTACAAATCCAGTTACCAGAAGACTTCAATGAGCAGCTTGAAGTTCATGTAACCGCAACTGCGACAGAGTTATCGAATGATGATTCTGAAACGGTATCTCAAACCATCTACATTAACGCGACAGGCGCGCACATTGAGCACGCACCTGAAGCACTTCCGGTTTCTGCAACGGTTGAAGAAGATGGTTCAATCATCATTACGCAAGAAGACTTATTGGCTAATGCGCGTGATTTAGATGGCGATCAGTTGACGGCTCTGAATTTAGCAACCGATGATGAGAGCGTTACGATTACCGATAACGGTGATGGTACGTACACATTAACGCCAGATGCTGATTTCAATGGCGATGTGAGCTTTACGTTTGATGTGTCTGATGGTGATGATGTTGTCTCTACCAACCTTGAGTTAACAGTTTCACCAGTAAATGACGGTCCAGAAGCACAAGACCACGCATTCACAGTCGGCGAAGATGGCGTGTTAACGTTCAATGACCAAGACCTATTAACAGGTGCAACGGACATTGAAGGGGACGACCTAAGTGTTGAAGGTGTAACTTACACTGGCGCAGATGGTGTCCTAACCGATAATGGCGATGGCACCTACAGTTTCGCGCCGAATGAAAACTTCAATGGCGATGTGAACTTCTCGTTCAATGTATCAGATGGAACCGATACGGTAACCGCTAACATTGATGTGAGCGTGACGCCAGAGAATGATCCTCCGGTTGCGGGTAATACGTCTTACACGGTTCATGAAGACAACTCTATTACAATCAGCAACGAACAACTGCTAGCGAACTCTTCGGATATCGAAGGCGAAGTCGCAATTGATAACGTGACTTACAGTGGTAGCGACGGTGTTCTGGAAATCAACGGTGACGGTACATACATCTTCTCGCCAAACGAGAACTTTAATGGCGAAGTTAGCCTAGATGTTGTCGTGACGGATGAAGATGGAGCGACTGAAGCAACAACGGCGGGTATTACTGTCCTTGAGGTGAACGATCCGCCAGTTGCTGGCCCTACGTCATACACCATCGATGAAGATTCAGTACTGACTTTCAATGAGTCTCAAGTTCTGTTGAACGCTTCTGATATTGAAGGTGATGTTGAGCTTGTTGAGATCAACTACGATGGCCCAGACGGTATCTTCTCAATCAATGGTGACGGTACATGTAGCTTCGCTCCGAATGAAAACTTCAACGGCCAAGTTCAATTGGATGTAACCATTCAAGATGAAGACGGTGCTCAAGTTGATACGTTTATTACGGTTGATGTATTACCAATCAACGATGTACCAGTATCAGGCGACCTTGCATACAGTGTTGAGGAAGACGGTTCGATTACCTTGAGCCAAGAGCAGCTTCTTTCTCAAGCGAGTGATGTAGATGGCGACGACCTTACTGTTTCTAACTTGATTGTTGATGGAGACGCGACGGTTGTTGCTAACGATGACGGCAGCTTTACCGTTACGCCAGATGCGAACTTCAATGGTGACATTGACCTAACGTTCGACATTAGCGATGGTACAGATACGCTGGTTGCGACGGCTGACCTAACCGTTAACCCAGTCAATGACCTTCCACAACCACAAGATCAAACGTTCAGCATCGGCGAAGACGGCATCTTGAACTTCACTGATGAAGACTTGCTGACAGGTGCGACTGACATTGATGGGGATGACCTGTCGGTTGAAGGCGTTACTTACACAGGTGCGGATGGTGTTCTTACTGATAATGGCGATGGAAGCTACAGCTTTGCGCCAAACGAAAACTTCAATGGTGATGTGAACTTCAGTTTTGATGTGTCAGATGGCACGGATACAGTTCAAGCCAACATTGATGTCAGCGTGACACCAGAGAACGATCCACCGGTTGCAGGTAGCACGTCTTACACCGTTCATGAAGACAACTCAATTACCATCAGTGACGAACAGTTACTTGCTAACTCTTCTGACATTGAAGGTGATGTGGCAGTCGATAGCGTGACTTACACTGGCGCTGACGGTGTCTTTGAAGACAACGGTGACGGTACTTACACCTTCTCACCAAACGAAAACTTCAACGGCGAAGTTAGCCTTGATGTTGTCGTAACTGATGAAGAGGGCGCAACTGAAGCGACCACCGCGGGTATTACTGTACTTGAGGTGAACGATCCACCAATCGCAGGCTCAACCAGCTACTCAGTCAACGAGGACGAAGTTATCACCATCAGTTCAGAGCAACTGTTGGCAAACGCTTCTGATATCGAAGGTGAAGTGGCGATTGATAGCGTTAACTACACAGGTTCAGACGGTATCTTTACCGACAATGGTGACGGAACATTCAGCTTCGCACCTAACGCTAACTTCGATGGCGACGTAAGCCTTGATGTTGTCGTTACTGATGAAGAAGGCGCAACCGTAGCGACCAACGCAAGCATTGATGTTCTGCCTGTTAACGATGCTCCGGTATCGGGCGACTTGGCGTACAGCGTGGACGAAGATGGCTCAATTACCTTGAGCCAAGAGCAATTACTTGCTCAAGCGAGTGATGTTGATGGCGATGACTTAACAGCGGCTAACCTAACCGTTGGTGGTGATGCGACAGTTACAGCAAACGATGATGGTAGTTTCACTATCACGCCAGATGCTAACTTCAATGGCGACATTGATTTGAACTTCGACATTACCGATGGCGATGCGACGCTTCAAGCAACGGCTGACCTAACGGTTAACCCAGTTAATGACCTGCCAACAGTCGGTGAGCCACAATTTGTGACTCAAGAAGACACCAGCTTTACCTTCACAGAAGAACAACTGCTGCAAAATGCGGGCGACATTGATGGTGATAACCTATCGGTTGAAAATGTGGCTTCAGATAGCGGTACTTTGGTTGATAACGGCGACGGCACTTACACATTCGCACCGAATGAAAACTTCGACGGCAATGTGAATGTGACGTTCGACGTGAATGACGGTACCGCGACAGTACCAGCAGAAGCGACGATTGATGTTCAATCTGTGGTTGATATGCCAGAGCTGTCGATTGCTTCTGACCTAGTGATTGCTTCAGACAACTTCGAGTCTGGCTCAAACGGTTGGAATACAGGCACAGAAAGCTCTCAAGGCTTCGAGTCGGGTGACATGCTAGGTCGTATTGGTGGAACGGGCGGTGATGAAGCCGTCAGCAAAACTTACGACATTCCAAGTGATGTGAGCGAAGTTAATATCTCGTTCAACTTCTACGAAATTGATTCTTGGGATGGTGAGTCGTTCCAAATCTTTGTCGGCGGCGAAGAGCTAACGACATTAGATAATTCTGCGTTCCGTACTCAAGATGGCACAACAACGCTTTACGATTCAGAAGGAAATGAAGTCGGCGAAGTGGTTCACGGCGTATCGCAAGGTGAGGGCTTCAGTGGTTGGAATGACCAAGCACACCAAATCAACCTAACGGTACCAGTAGAAGACGGCCAACTTGAACTTGGCTTCGGTTCAACCCTGAATCAAAGCGTCGATGACGAGGCGTTTGGTATCGACAACATCGAAATCACAGTGTCTGACGCGGATTACCAAATCATTGGTACTGAAGACACACCTGTACCACTTGATATTGATGCAGCTCTAACAGATACCGATGGCTCAGAAAACCTTGCTATCTTGATTGAAGACGTGCCAGAAGGCAGCTCGCTTTCTGCAGGTACCGATAACGGTGATGGCACTTGGTCATTGCAACCAGGCGAGCTAGAAGGGCTAGAGTTTATCCCTTCAGGTGACTTCAATGGTG
Source organism: Vibrio sp. 10N.222.55.C6 (assembly GCF_041473395.1). Taxonomy (NCBI): domain Bacteria; kingdom Pseudomonadati; phylum Pseudomonadota; class Gammaproteobacteria; order Vibrionales; family Vibrionaceae; genus Vibrio; species Vibrio sp. 10N.222.55.C6. The sequence continues at coordinate 232,592 of NZ_JBFRSD010000013.1, read as the reverse complement.
ATGTGGTTCTAACTGTGAATGCAACATCAACAGATGTTGATACCGGTACAACCGCAACAGCTACGCAAGACGTGACGATTCACATCTCACCTGCGAACGATGCTCCAGAAGTTGACGGTGATATTAGTGCCGTTACAGCCGAAGATAACAGCATCACGCTAACTCAAGAGCAGTTGCTAGAGCACGCTGTCGACATTGATGGTGATGACCTATCAGCAATCAACCTAACCACCAATGATGAAAATGCGACCGTTCAAATGAACGACGATGGCAGTTTCACCATTACACCGAGTGAAAACTTCAACGGTAATATCGAATTTAGTTACGATGTCACCGATGGAGAGGACATGGTCGCTGCTGGCCTAGACTTGACGGTAACACCTGTCAATGATGCGCCAGAGCCACAAGACCAAGCATTCACTATTGGTGAAGATGGGGTTCTTAACTTCACTGACGCTGACCTGTTAACGGGTGCGACGGATGTTGAAGGTGATGACCTAACAGTCGAAGGTGTGACATACACTGGTGCTGATGGTGTGCTTACCGACAATGGTGACGGAAGCTACAGCTTTGCGCCAAACGAGAACTTCAATGGTGATGTGAACTTCAGCTTTGATGTGTCAGATGGCACGGATACGGTTCAAGCCAACATTGATGTGAGCGTGACGCCTGAGAACGATCCACCAGTGGCGGGTAGCACGTCTTACACTGTGCATGAAGACAACTCAATCACGATCAGTAACGAACAGCTATTAGCCAACTCTTCAGATATTGAAGGTGAGGTTGCGATTGATAGCGTGACTTACACTGGCAGTGACGGTGTGTTCGAAGACAACGGTGACGGCACTTACACCTTCTCGCCAAACGAGAACTTCAATGGTGATGTGAGCTTAGCGGTTGTTGTTACCGATGAAGAAGGGGCAACAGAAGCGACCACCGCGGGAATCACCGTACTTGAGGTGAACGATCCGCCAATCGCAGGCTCAACCAGCTACTCAGTCAACGAAGATGAAGTTATCACCATCAGTGCAGAGCAACTGTTGGCGAACTCTTCTGATATTGAAGGTGAAGTGGCGATTGATAGTGTTACTTACACAGGCGCTGACGGTATCTTTACTGACAACGGCAACGGCACATTCAGCTTTGCACCGAACGCAAACTTCGATGGCGATGTTAGCCTCGATGTAGTGGTGACAGATGAAGACGGTGCGACAGTAGCCACCAGCGCAAGTATTGATGTTCTTCCAATTAATGATCCACCAGTATCGGGTGACTTGGCATACAGCATTGATGAAGATGGTTCCATTACTCTGACTCAAGAGCAGTTGCTATCTCAAGCATCGGATGTGGACGGCGATGATCTTAGCGCTGCCAACCTAACCGCGGGTGATAACGCTACAGTTACGGCAAACGATGATGGTTCATTTACCATTACCCCAGATGCTGACTTCAATGGCGATATTGACCTAAGCTTCGACCTTTCTGATGGTACTGAAACGGTTGTTGCAACGGCCGACCTTACTGTGAATCCAGTGAATGACATCGCAGTTGTAGAAGATGTCGCTTACACCATTGAAGAAGACGGTTCACTTACCTTTACAGACGAGCAACTGCTAGCGGGTGCTTCTGATATTGATGGTGATGAGCTGTCAGTTGCCGACGTGTCTTACACTGGCGCAGAGGGTGTGTTCACCGACAATGGCGATGGCACTTACACCTTTGCACCGAACGAGAACTTTAACGGTGACGTAAGTCTGGACTTCTCAGTATCTGATGGTACAGAGACGGTTGATGCAAACATCGACGTAACGGTAACAGACGTTAACGATGCACCTGTGGCAGGCGCAACGTCTTACCAAATGAACGAAGATGGCACCATCACATTGAGCCCTGAGCAGTTGATTGCTAATAGCTCCGATGTGGACGGGGAAGTGTCTCTTGATAGCGTGAGCTACTCAGGTGCAGACGGTATCTTGGTTCAAAATGAAGATGGTTCGGTAACGTTCGCACCAAACGAAAACTTTAACGGCGACATCAACCTTGATGTGACGGTTATTGATGACGATGGTGCTACCGCTCAAACCACTGCTGGTATTGAAGTTATTGCAGTTAACGACGCACCAGTGGCCGGAAACCTGGCTTACTCGGTTGATGAAGATGGTTCAATTACGCTATCTCAAGAGCAGTTGCTGGCTAACGCATCGGATGTTGATGGTGATGCACTAACCGCAAGCAACCTATCTGCAGGTGACAATGCGACCGTAACAGCGAACGAAGATGGTTCATTTACTATCACTCCGGATGCTGATTTCAACGGTGACATTGATTTGAGCTTCGATGTGTCAGATGGCCTTGAAACTGTTCAAGCTGGAGTCGACCTAACGGTTAACCCAGTCAATGACCTACCAACAGCAGAAGACCAAAACTTTACTGTTGAGGAAGATGGAACGCTAACCTTCACTGACGCTGACCTATTAGCAGGTGCTGCGGATATTGATGGTGATGACCTTTCTATCACGGATGTGTCTTACACGGGCGCAGAGGGTGTGTTCACTGACAACGGTGACGGCACTTATAGCTTTGCTCCGAACGAGAACTTCAATGGCGATGTCAACCTTGGCTTCACAGTGACTGATGGCACTGAGACAGTCGATGCCAATATTGGTGTGACGGTAACGGATGTTAACGATGCGCCGGTAGCGGGTTCTACGTCTTACCAAATGAACGAAGATGGCACCATCACAATCAGCCCTGAGCAGTTAATTGCTAATAGCTCTGACGTTGATGGTGAAGTGTCACTTGAAAGCGTGACTTACTCAGGCTCTGACGGCACCTTGGTTCAAAACGATAATGGGTCTGTGACCTTCACGCCAAACGAGAACTTTAATGGTGATATCAGCCTAGATGTGGTCGTGACCGATGATGACGGTGCAACGGCAACAACAACGGCAGGTATCGAAGTTCTGGCTGTGAACGATGGACCTGAATCTGAGGATGTGAAACTAACCACAGCCGAAGACAGCACCATTCTTATCACACAAGACATGTTGTTAGCTCAAGCTACCGACATCGATAACACCGCAGACGAGCTGTCGGCTTCTGGTCTACAAATCGACCCTAGCTTGGGTGAGTTGCTAGATAACGAAGATGGTACTTGGTCATTTACACCAAACGAAAACTTCAATGGCGATGTGCGAATGACGTTTAACGTTAGCGATGGCCAAGAGACAATTTCAGTCGACGGCAACATCGATGTTACGCCAGTGAATGATGCACCTGAAGCGCCAACCATTGAGATGCAAGGCGAAGAAGATGTGGTCATGGTGATTGACCCTGCTTACATCGCGGGTCAAGTGACAGACCTTGATGGCGACGAGATCAGCATTGAGAGCATCACAGTACGAGCACCAGCGAATGCGACCTTAACTCAGCAACCAGACGGCATGTATCACTTAGTGACTACTCAAGACTTTAATGGCTTAGTAGAACTCGGTTATCAAGCTACTGACGGTGAAGAAGTGGTTGATGGCTCGCTGAATGTGGATGTCATTCCGGTTAACGACGCACCATTCAACGTCGGCAACGCAATGATGACCACCAACGAAGATGGCGCGTTCACCTTCGATGCTGGCGACTTGATGAACTTGTTCGGTGACATTGATACCGCAGACCTTGTTGTTTCTCGCATTATCACCGCAGACGGTGAAGATGGCGGAGAAGTTACAGACAACGGTGATGGTACTTGGACATTCACACCAACAGGCGACTTTGCGGGTGTTTCTGACCTACAAGTTGTCGTGAGTGACGGTGAGTTCGAAACGGTTCTCGATGTTCCTGTGTACGTACGTCCTGTCGCAGATGGCGCGGTTATTTCAACTGACCATGACGGTCCATTAGTCTTCGGCGAAGATGAAACGGGTCACTTGGGACTGAACGTTGGCCTAGTCGATGATTCAGAAACACTAAGTAACTTGGTGATGACAGGTTTCCCTGTTGGATTCGAGGTAACAGATGGTGTGAATACCGTGATGATCACCGAGCCGGGTCAATACATCGACCTGTTCGACTGGGATATCTCAAACATTCAAATGACGCCGCCTGAAGACTTCCATGGTGAGTTCTTCGTAACCGTAAGCGCAACAACGGTTGATTACGGAGATGAGCCGGAAGCGTTTGATGATGGTATCGATTCAGGTGATTTCGAAACTGTGGCGGGTGATTCCATCATCCTAACGGCGGACGACCTAATTGCTTTGGCTGAGAATGTGGATGCAGACAGCGATGATGAAGTGAAACTGGTTCATCTTGCCGACCGCAGCCAAGGTGAGATTGTCGATAATGGCGATGGCACTTGGACGTTCACACCAGCACCAGGCTTCACGGGCGAAGCAGACATTGCGTACGTAGTTGATAAAGATGGCGTGCTTCATGATGAGCAAACTGGCGTAGTCGTGAAAGAAGGTGACTCGCAAGAGAATGCAGCACCAGAAGTTAACAGCGCCACAACGACGGAAATCGCAGCGGATGCCACCTTGTCGTTCACTGATGAAGACATGTTAGCGAATCTGAGCGATGCAGAAGGCGACAGCTTGAGCATTGAGTCAGTAAGCTTGATGGAAGGTCAGGGCGTAATTGAGAGCGATAACCAAGGTAACTATCAATTCACTCCTGCTGAAGACTACACCGGCGATGTTCAAGTTGGGTTTATAGCGACCGATGGCGAAAATCGCATCGAAAGCTTCTTCAATGTGGATATCCAAAGTGGCGATGAAACAGCGGCGAGCGAAGGTTATACCTTAGCTGATGATGGTTCACTAACTATCACGGATGCACAGCTGGTGGATGAGTTGGGCGTGAGTGATTCTGCACAGGTTGTTGATGTTGCAGACGCGAACGATGCTGGCTTCTTTGCCGAATCAGGTGAAGGTGAGTGGACTTACTGGCCGAACGAAGACTTCGATGGCAATTTAGCGATGAATGTTGAAGTTAACGACGGCGGTGAAGTATCAAGCCACAGTGTAAGTATCCAAGTGGCCGATGAATCAGTGCAAAGTGATGAACCACAAGTCCAAGCTGCTCAAGCAACAGAAGAGCAACAAGTGGAAGTGGTTCAACAAGCTGATGACCAAGCTCAAGATGCTGAAGCTGAAGGCAGCACAGCAGATGTAACCGCGGCACCGGGCGATACCATCTCTATCTCGATTCCAGATGAGGTGAGTGGTAACGAATCGGTTGATTACGCTGATATGTCTGGCTTACCTGAGGGCGCTACTGTGAGCAACGCACTGGATAACGGTGATGGTAGCTTCACAATCAGTGGCAACCTAGAGCAGCCTGTATCCGTTGAACTTCCAGAAGGTTATGAAGGTACTAGCGAGATCCAATTCCAAGGTTACGACGAATTGGGTAGTTCAATAGACGGTGCTAGCGGTTGTGTTGAGGTTGAGGTCGATGATCAATACACCATGCAAGGTTCTACTCAAGAGCAGCAACCAGACATGGCGGGTATGGAATCTGGTGGCAGCGACTGGACAAGTTCAGGCGGTCAAGATCAAGGTGTTGACTTCACGGACGACTCTGGAAGCTTCGATTCAGATTCTCAAACTGGAACCGATCAAGGCAACGACTTCGACCAAAGCTCGATTTAATCGAGAGGGCTTAGTTTTAGTCTGAACCGACATTTAGTCTAAACCAACAAGTGGATAGGGCAGCGTAAAGTTGCCCTCATTAAAGCCATGTAGAGTTATTGATACATGGCTTTTTTTTATTTATTTTTTTGTTTCGCTAAATAAACTTGAGAACAGGTAAATATGTCCTTAATTATTAGAAGGGTCCGTTAGACAGGAGGGACGACATGTATCGTTATGTCAGTTCACCGCAAGCGTCGAAGTACATAGTGCCACCGCCTCAACATCGAGAGTTGTCGAGTGTGGATGTGCCTGAGTCTGAATTAGAGATGCGAGAAATATTGAATAATTGGTTTGCTGATGGTTTAGCGCCCATTATTGAAAGTGACGATGACTACATCTCTGCGAGCGATCACGTTCGATTTGAAAAGCTTAGCCGCACCGTTGGGATGTTGTTGAGAAACAAAGATTATTATTTTGCGGCTAAACGGATTTTATCAGTGTGGGAACAAGATTGTCTTGAAACCACTTATATCAATTATCTCATTTTGCGCAGTGAGCGAGTCACTTCTTTAAGGTAAGTTAATGGTGTGGCATTTGTCATTTTTCATTTTTCATTTTTCATTAGGCATTAGGCATTAGGCATTAGGCATTAGCGACTTAGGGTTCGTGTGCTTACGATTTTTTTATTTTTCTAACGAATCAGCAAACAAAAAGGGCAAGCTTGGAGGCTCACCCTAAAGGTCTTTGTTTTGGCTTAACGTTATTTTCAACTAATTCTCAACTGGGCTACGACTTACACCCAACCATCAAATTTGAGTCGTTTTTGAATTCTTTCGACCGCTTCTTTCTGCATTTGTCTAACACGTTCATTAGAAACATTCACATCCAACATTTGTCCGACCTCAGACAGCGTTTTCACCTTGTTATCAAAGAAACCAAAACGGTGGATGAGCACCTTTTGTAATTTTGGAGGAAGTGTATAGATGATTTGTTCTAGAGCTTGGGTAAAGGATTGATCCTCACAATCTTGTTGAGGGTCTGGGATATATTCACTTTCGCATTGATCAAGCACCATAGGCGCATGGCTAGTTCCAACCGTTGTCGTCACGTCAATAAACCCGCTTAACGCCACCAGTTGATCGACGCGTTCGGCCTTTACACCTGAACTGTCTGATAGCTCAGAAATTGAAACCTCTTTACTCATTTTTTTGCTTGCATCGAGCTTTTTTGAGGCGAGGCTGTTTATTTCTTTACACACGTGGGCTGGCAATCGAACGGTTCGACCCGTGTTCATGAGTGCGGCTTCAATGTTTTCGCGGATCCACCAAACAGCATAGGTTGAAAAACGATAGCCTGGTTCTGGATCGTATTTGTCGATGGCCTTAATCAAGCCAATGTTGCCTTCCTCGATCAGGTCGAGCAGGGTGAAATTATTGCCTTTACGTTTTAGGTAACTCTTTGCGATTTTCACAACAAGGCGCAGGTTTGATTCGATCATTACATCACGCGCTTTTTTCTCACCCGCGCGATTCAATTTTGCGTAATACACCTCATCTTCACGCGACAGCAGATCAATGCCAACAATATCTTTCAGATAATGAGCATAAGGGTCTGCACTGGTAGAAAATGATTCGGTAATGGGTGTTTCATCCGTGAGCCCCTGAAACGCAGCAAAACTATCGTTGTTCATTTCCTTGTCCTTATCTAGCCGACTGAACGTTTTAGTTTTTTTTATTATGCCACCAAGTGATTAACGCTTGGTTTCATTAGATTGTAGATAACAATTTCTTCTTTACCAATAAATAAAATGCAATTTCGTATGTTTATGTCACAAAAAGATCTACAAATATTTAACCATTTTGCATCTCATCAAGTGTGTTGGTTTTTCGTTTAAAACATTAAGACGGATAGTTTATAAAGCATGTGTTATACATCGGTTTATCTAGATAAATGACGTGAATTTATAGGTGTGGGTTAGAACTATAATTGAGAGGAGAAATGATGAGAAAAATGTTAAGAGTCGAGGTTCAATGTTTCCAAGCACCTCAACTCTTTTAGCTGTGTCGGCTGTTAAGTATCGCCATGCACGTTTTAATTCTATCGACTAATAAGTGCTAAGAACCTCATCGATTTGCTGATTAATGATCTTCATTTCGCTGTAGATAACCGAAAGATCATCATCTTGCGGCGCAAGCTTATTGAGTGTGTTTTGTTCTACTCTTTCTAATGCAACTGTGGCCGTTTCTTCACCAAAGCTGGCTAAAATGCCTTTTAAGGTGTGCACGGTAAAATGAAGCTTGCCCCAATCTTGTTGTTGAACCAACTCTTCGATCTCTTGTAGCGAATTGCCATGGTCTTCTTGATATGTAGACAAAACGGCGTAAATGACGTCTCTGTCATTGTCTAAATAGGCGTTTAAAGCATCAAAGTCTAGCATGTGGACTCCTGTCGGCTGAATGTTGAAAATGGGCTAGGCGGCTTAGTGGAAAAACCATACCTTGATGAATCACTAATCCATTGATTCCATTTTGGAGGAAGTTCTAACTGTAAGATTTCTTCTAGATAGTCGTCGCTAAGTTTCTCATCTATATGAGCTTTATTGACGGCGTATATATAGTCAAGTTTGGCGGCAACTGAATATGGGTAACTGTGAATGTAGTCCTTTATTTCTTGGATCGAACCCAAATTTTCAATGTTTATACACGTTGAAGGGTCGACATTTTTGGACTCAAGTTGGTGATTTATGGCTTCTCCACGAGATTTGAGACATTCCACTGTTAAATGATAAAGAGAGTACTCACCAAAGTGGGCGAGCATGGGTAATAACTGAGTGAGCAAATAAGTCGGTTGGCTGTGGAAATTGTTCGCTAACAGTGTCGAAGCTCTAATCACTTTTTTGTGGGCAATCTGAGGGCTATTTTCGATGAGCAATATGCTGCTCTGAAATAGGGCAAGGCTGGCCAAAACTTGCTGCTGTTGTTTTACCGGAAGTTTCAGGTTTACCAACTCGGTGAATTGGTTGGCGTGCTCAAGCAAAATACGTTTGTACTTTAGTTGCGTCTCGCGCTGATACGTTGCTTTTAAGGAATTAAAGTGCGCACCAATGGAATGGATGACATCAATGTCAGCAGCTGAAATGTGGGTTGCATACATCTCACCTAACTTTATGATCATATGTGTGTTATCTGCGTTCTCAGCTAAGTCGATGGCCCTGATTGCACGATGGCTGATGCTGGGAGTCATCTCAAATGCACGAATCGCTAATTTAAGAGCAGGCAGCAGCATTTTATGTTTTTCATAGATACAGCTTAAGCAGTCAATCACGCTCAATGAGAGTGGCTGTGCTATTAGAAAATTGTGGAGCTTATCTATGGCTAAATTTGGCTTGCCTAAGCTGTCGAGAATCAGCGCCTCAGCCACCAATTTGGTTGGGTGCATGTTGGTTTTGGAGTTGTTAATGACGCTAGAGAGTAACTGCCATTTCTTACCTGCAATTAAATGTTCAATCAATGTCGCTTCGAACTGAACGCTAGTACCATTAGGGGAGATCGCCAAAGCTTGAGCTAATCTCTCTTGACTGGCAATGGGATACAAATCATTCAGTTGGGTGAGTTTCTTTGAAACGGACACGGCACTTTGGATCTTTTTACCCAACGTTTGAGTATTAATCGGTTTAGAAACGAAGTGGTGTGCTTCACCTGAAAGGGCGGTTAATACTGTTTCCTGACGCATATCCCCAGAGAGCAAGATTGTCGCCACCGTATGATCGATGAGGCGATTTCGATACAGAATGCCCAACAGCTCAAAGCCAGTAAAAGACTGTTCTAAGTGGTAGTCAATGAGGAGTACATGAAAAGAGTGTGTCTCGACCGCTTTAATGGCTTTTCGATAGTCGGTCGCAATAAAAATACAGTCGCGCGAAACTCCCAAACTAGCCAGTTGCTGCTTAATAAGTATTGTTGCGCTTTTAGAGTCGTCGACGATCAAAATTCGAAGGTCTGTTGGTAAGGTCAAATCCATTTTCCTTAATACCAAATGTTATTTTTTAATTTAGGTGTCAAGTTGCACATTGTCAAGGTGCCTATATCACATACAAACACTCAATAAACTATTGGTAATTAAAGAGTATTAGATAACATTTATGAAAGCCTTCAAACGCAGGTGACTTTTACCTGATTTTAGTGGGGTTATACGTGTTTTAGAAATAAAAAAGAGGCAAGCCGATAAGCTCACCTATCTGTTTTATTGTTCGAGTTTTTATTCGAAATGTTGTTCTTTGCTTGAAGTTTTATTTACCGAAACTCTAGCGTTAATCACGCATGTTTAGAATCAATACTGCCGCTAGAGCCAAGAACGCCGTCATCATTAAGAACACATCATTGTAAGCCATGATGGCTGCGTCACGTTGCATTGTGCCGAGCAAACTTGCTTGTGCTTGTTGCATCGCAGTTGCGGCATCACTTCCTGACTGAATGAAAAACGCTTGTTGTTGCTGAAGCGTCTGCCAACCAAGTTGACTCACTGAAGGTAGCGACTCCTTGATGTGTGCTAAGTGCTCACGGGTTTTGTTATCCAATAGTGTAGCGATAATCGCGATGCTGAAAGCGCCCCCTAAGTTCCGCATTACGTTGGTTAACGTTGATGCGTCTGGCGTGTCCATTTTGCTGATGTTCTTCATGGCAACCAAAGACAGCGGAACCATGATGAACGGACTACCAATAGCACGCAGAACCATAGATAAAATCAGCTGTTGCCCGCCAAAATCGATTGTCATGTGTGTATTTACGTAACAACTAAAACCGAACATCGCGAAGCCAAAGGTAACCAAGTACTTAGGCTTAATGATCTGTGTTAGCTTTGGCACAATTGGGAATATCAGAAGCTGTGGGAAACCCATCCACATTAGCACTTCACCAATTTCCATCGCGTTATATTGCTGAATTTGAGTGAGATACATCGGTAGAACATAGATAGAGCCGAGCAATGCCATTCCTAGAATCAAATAGGCGATACAAGACATCGCAAATTGCCCATCCCGCAATAGCCGCAGGTTAACCAATGGCTTCTTGTGTTGGAGTTCGTTTATCACGAAGTAAACCAAACTCACCGCCGACACGATACTCAAGCCAATAATAAAGCTCGAACTGAACCACTCTTCACGGTTACCTTCTTCTAACACCACTTCCAAACAACCTAGCCCTAATGCCATGGTGGCGATACCAAACCAATCGGCTTTTTTCAGCGTGCCAAGGTCGAGCTTTTCATCGTCCAAGCCATATCGGATCATGGTGATCACAAGCAAAGCTGGCGGAATATTGATGTAGAAAATATAGTGCCACGAGAAGTTCTCCGTCAGCCAGCCACCAAAGGTAGGGCCAATCGATGGAGCAAAGGTCGCGGTTACACCAAACAGTGCCATACCCACAGCACGCTTGTTGACCGGCAATAACTGAATCACCAGCGAGAAAGCAAGCGGGATTAGAGCACCACCACTGAAGCCTTGCATCGCGCGGAAAACGATCATCGAGGTCATGTTCCAAGAGAACGAACACAACAAAGATGAAATGGTGAAAATGGCTGTCGTCCACGTGATATAACGGCGTTTACCGAGCGCTTTAGAAAGCCAACCACTGAGTGGGATAGCGATCATCTCTGCGACTAGGTAAGACGTAGAGATCCACGAGCTTTCATCCAAGGTGGCTGATAGCGCACCTTGAATATCTTTGAGAGACGAGTTGGTGATCTGAATATCCAAGATCGCCATAAACGCGCCAATCAAGCCGCCAAATAGGGCGATCCAATGGCGTCTCGAAACCTCGTCATCATCATTTGTTTGGGTGACAACACCAGCGTTACTCATGGTCTAGCCTCGTTTATCGATGGTCGCTACCACAGACAAACCAGGAAGCAGTCGACCTTTCAACTCTTGCTGATCTGGAATAGTAATTTTAACCGGTACACGTTGAACGATTTTAGTGAAGTTACCGGTCGCGTTTTCTGGTGGTAGGAGCGCAAATTTAGCGCCAGTCGCAGGGGAGAAACTGTCTACCACACCTTCAAGAGGCTGCCCCGGGAACGCATCCAGCTCTACTTCAACCGTCTGACCTTTGTGAATACCACTTAGCTGTGTCTCTTTGAAGTTGGCTTCAATCCACACTTGGTTGTTTGGTACCAAGCTCATCAGTGGTGCGCCTGCTTGAATCAGCAAGCCTTCACGTACGCTGCGTTTACCAATCACGCCATCTGCTGGCGCGTAAATTTTGGTGTAATCAAGGTTAAGCTGTGCTTGATCTCTCTGGGCTTGAGCTTCGGTCACGGATGCATTTGCTTGCTCAATCTCACTAGCGATAACGGTTAATTGGTCATTGGTTGCAACGAGGTTTGCTTTTGCTTCTTCTAAATCTGCCTGAGTTACTTTTTGTTGTGCAACCATGCTATCGACTTCATCTTGAGACGCGTAGTTACGCTTTAGTAAGCTACGAGAACGTACCACTTGTTGAATCGCGCGTTCGTATTCAGCTTGTGCAGAATCAACGCGGCTTTCTGCTTGATTGATCTTGCTACGTTGTAACGTTTGTTGTGCCACTAGATTTTTGACGTCTGATTGCACGACGCTTAAATGGGCGTTTGCTTGAGCGAGTGCTGACTGGTAATCACGGTCATCGATTTGAACCAGCAAATCACCTTCTTTAACCGATTGGTTATCACTCACATAAGACTTAACAATATAGCCAGAGACCTTAGGGCTAATATTCGTGATGTCGCCTTGTAGGTAGGCATTGTCGGTAGATTCAAAGTACTGGCCATAGCCGTACCAGTATCCAGCACCGGCTAAACCCAATGACAGCATGATCGCAGTAGCAATAAGCGGAGCTTTTTTACGTTTTTTTGTGCTTACTGTTTGCGAAGCGTTGTTGTTCTCTGTCATTTTTTCTTTCTCATTTTGTTTTTATTTAGATGTAACGAATTGTAAATGAATTCGATTGATTGATAAGATAGGAAAAAAGGGAAACACTGTTGCAAAAATCTAACTAATGGCGCTTTGGGAGAAGTACGATGGACTTAAATGCTGTGACTGTTTTTACACAAGTTGTTGATTGTGGGAGTTTCACGCACGCAGCTGAAGCATTGAACATGACCAAGTCGACCGTCAGCCGAAAGCTAGACGAGCTGGAACAGCATCTAGGTGTGAGGTTGATCACTCGTTCGACACGAAGTTTAGTCTTAACGCCAGAGGGTGAGCGCTTTTATCAGTCGAGCATGCAGATGCAAGAGATCATGAACCAAGCTGAGCTAGAGGTTTCAGCCAATCAGGATTTGATCCGAGGGCAGTTAAATGTTGTGTTGCCTGTCGAATTGGGGCATCAAGTATTAGCTAAATACATCCACAGCTTCCTAAAAGAGCACCCAAACGTGACTTTGAACTTAGAACTGTCGAATCGAGAAGTCGACATCATTGCGGAGGGGATCGATCTTTACGCACAAATTGGTGAGCTAGTGGACTCGAGCTTGGTTTCTCGCTACCTCACAACATCAAAGCGTGTATTGGCAGCCAGCCCTGAGTATTTAGAGCAGTTCGATGACGTCTCTTCACCCGATGATCTTGAACCGCCATTCAGAATGATTGAGGTGGTGAACAAGGCCGCGCGTCTACCCAAGTGGCATTTACAATTAGAAGGCGGAGAGTCGATTTTGATCGATCTACCGTGTCAGTTGCGGGTGAATACCATCACGGCATGCCTAACAGCGTGTGTGGATGGGCTCGGCTTGGCGGTGCTTCCTGAATTCATTTGTCGGGAACACTTTAAGACAGGTAAGCTGATTCGTCTGTTACCTGAATATGAGATGCCGGAAGTTTCAGTAAGCCTAGTGTATGCAGACAGGCAGTTGATGCCGAAACGTAAGAAGGTCTTTATCGACTATCTACTGACTGCTTTTCAAAATAGAGCCAATCAAATAACGAAATAAAGGCATATTGTATTGGGAGCAACAGAAGGAATCGGCTGCCTAACTGTTGATTAGTTGTAATTCATTGACAATGACCAATAACATTGAAAAGAGAAAAACGAACTTGTTAACAAGTTCGTTTTTTTCTGATTGCTAATGTAGTTGTAGGCTAAGTACCGAACTAGCTCTTTTTCTCTTTGTACTCTAGCTTGTAGAAGTGAGCTTCACTTTGTCCATTCGTAAATTGGTTGTATACGCCAGCTTTGAAGTAGCTTAATAGGTGACGCCAGTAGTCAATATCCTGCTCAACTTTACGTTCACCGTTTACGTCAACAATAAGTTTCTTATCACCCACGATTAAATCAAATGCTGTTGGTTTGCCTTGTGGTGCTTTGCCTAAATCATATTGAGAATATGCTACGTCTGATTTGCACATTTCCTTGTCTTGGTTTTTCTTGCCGAACGATCCTTTACAAATTACAGCGTTGTTTTTAATGATTGCCCAGAAATGCCCTTCAATACCATTATTGTCACGTTTCCATACAACACGAAGCAAAGGGTGAGGGACATTGTGAGTACCAAGATCATCTAAGCCTTTGTTATGTACTTGTAGGAATGTAATCTCGTCTTGCTTAGAGTCTGAGTTCTTCATCGACTCTTCAGGTTTTATGATCTCCACCTCCGAACTTAATGTGTATGTTTCATTTGTTAAGTCTGTGCGGAAGTTTTCCTGAACGCGTAGCTCGTTGCGCAGGTGGTCATTCTTCATGGTAAAGACTAGCGCTTCACTTTCTTTGTCGACATAGAAGTTGTTGTTCACAATGCCGTCGTAGTTATTATCGAGCGCAAAATAGTCTTTGTTGCCTTTCTTTCCGTTTGGATCTGAAATTTGAAGTTCAGAAACTGACAAAACATTTTGGTATTGAGAGTAATTAGAAGGTTCGCCTAAAGCTCCTTCTGGATTCGAAAACTGAACATTAGCGATTGCCGAAGAAGAAAAGGCAAGAAGGGCACAGCAAGTGAGTAGGGTCTTTTTCATCAAAAATATCTCTTTTGTATTATTATCATTCAATATAAGCATTGATATCACTTTTGAGATTTATGTGAAAACATCTGTGTTTGAAATTGTGGTCGGCACCCAATTTTCTTGTACAAAAATAGAGAGAATTAGGTGTCGATTGGGATTGGTACCTGAGTGTCAAAGGTGTGGATTTTTGCTCGTTAACAACACTACCTGCTAACCCGTAATAGTGAATAAGGTGAGGCTTAAAAACGGCACGTTCAAACTAGTTAGGCTCTGATTTCCACTCTAACGTTTGTCCGTTGCTCAATACGGCTTTTATAGCGCTCGGCGAGACTTTAAGGCCTCTCTGATGAAAGGTTTGATCTGAAAAATTGGCAATGATCTTACTTCCGTCACTGAACTTCGTTTGTTGAACATCGCCGTTCTTAACTAACCATTCGAAATCGACCAACTGTTTATCCCATAACTGTTCGTGCATTGGTTCAAAGCCATCTTGATAGTGTTTGAGTGCTTTGATTCTCTGGCTTGAACTTGATAAAGCTTCATCTCTGGTCAAGTGAACCATCGGTGGTGTGTTGTATAGCATGGCGGTTAAGTCACGTTCTGCTTGTACATTAGTGAACTTGAGGCTGTCTGAATGCCAATGGTGCGTATTGATTACTTCATCATGGAAAACGGCTTGGTAAAGTGGAATTCGATATTGTGGCGAAAACAGTAGCGACTTATAGGGCTCTTTAACCTCGGCCGGCTTAAAGAAGAAGTCAGGCTTGTGGTCTGGGTACCAACGACCTAAGTAATAGGGAGATTGGCGGTTCTCTTTCATGTCTTTGTCTGTCCAACCAAAACCAACCGTTTCTAAGCCGTGTGCAAACGCGATGCCTTTTGTTGTTAGGCTGTTGCCGTCTTCAGAGCCTAATACTAACGAAGGTTGCTCGCTAAGCCACTTCATTCGGTTGTTGAACGCAGAAAGCATGTCTGATTCGTCGTTTGTATTGCCATTACTGTCTATAGAGACGCGGTAATCTTCACGTGCCATGGCGGTTGCATCAACATCTAAGAACAAGCTGTTGAAGTTGCCGAATCTCATAATGTCTTGAGCACGCTGTTTTACGTATTCTAAATGGCAGTTCGGGTTTAAGTAAAAGCCGTTTCCACGAAATCCTTTTTTCAAACTCCCATCCGCTAGTTCAATCGCACAACTTTGACGCATCGGCTCTGGTAATTGAGCGGTTAGCCAGTTGTCATTGAGCTTCGCAGGAATTGCGGTGTTGTAGGAATCGTAAGTACCGACCAGATATCCGGACTGTTTTGCCAGACCCACAGCGTTAGGTTGATAGAATGCTGGCATCCAATTGTCGAATCCTAGCCACAGTTTTTTTAAACCTGCCTTATTTAGATTAGCGACCATGTCTGAAGACAACGCTTGTCCCCAAGTATCTGACGAGTTTAGGTACGGGGAAGCGTGCTTTAGCAACCAGTTCTTCTTATCCTGTGCTGCTTTGTATTGCGCTTTAATCGTGTTGTCTTCGAGTGTCGGATTACCAACAGGATATAACACCTGCAATGACTGGATAATAGAGTCCAACAATAGTTGTTTGTGATACTGACTGAACCAACCTTTACCCTTAGATAGTGACGACAGTTCTCTTTTCGCTTCCGCAGAAACGCTTAGTTTAGAGCCCTCTAGATACCATGTTTTCAATCCCCACCAGTCACTCACATCTTGGATGCTTAATGGGTCTTTGCCAAATAGGTAAACGTGGCTCGCGCCGATCAACTTAGTCACATCTGGATTGCGCTTTTGCTTTGCTACAAGCGTATCAGACTGGTCATTATTGATGCGCCAATCTCGGTATTGTTTGGCACCATCTAACCACGAGTCTCCGAGGGTGATACGAACAAGAAAAGGTTGTGACTGATTGAGCATCGTAAATTGGTGTGCTGCCTTCATATCAATTTTGGTTTTTGTATTTGAGGAAGCATTAGAGGATGCATCTGGAAAGAGCAGTTGATTGTTGGTTGCATTAACCATTTGATAGCTAATGAAATGATTGTTTTGCTGTACTGTCCAAAAAGGCATCTTCAAGTCTTGAGTAGTGTTACTTCCAGAATGGTTACCGACGAGATAACTTGCCCAAAGCTTGTTGTCAGTAGGCACGCGCATACCTTCACTAAACGGAAGAAATAGTGTCTGAGTTTGTTGTTCGGCAAGATCAAACCACGCCAATTCGATGGGTTTGTTTCGTTTCACCTGTATATTTGAAGGTAAGCTGAACTGAAAAGTGAGCTGGTCTTGATTAAGCTCTGCCTTAACGTTTATTCCACTGGGTACTAAGGTCCAAGTGGCGATTTTTGCTGAGTCAGCTTTATCGGAAAAGCCAATGACCAGATTGGTCGCTTTCTGTGGTTGGCTATCAACGGTGAGAGCAGCACTGTTAACGCTTAAGCCGTTCCAATCGACCTCTAAAGTATTCGATGAGGTAGCGACGGTATTGTTGTTACTGGTGAGCGTTATTTGGCTCGCTTGTGCGTTGGATGAAAACAGACAAGCTGTTGTTAAAGCCACAATGGCAAAATTAGAAAGATTGAGTGGGTGACGTACGCTGAGCATATTTAGATTCCGTAAAGGGTAACTACGGTTATTACACCTAAGTAGCGCTAGTGCTTTGTCACCTATATGTCTCTATTTTCTGTTTGGCTTTAGTGGTTTTCCATTAGAAAGGCACGGCGACGCGCTGCACATATTGGACTTCAATAGCGCCTTGGTATTCAAACATTTCAACCGAAGCACTCAAGTGCTTGGCTTTGGTTCCAAGTGGACTTTCTGTGGGAACGGGTGCTTGCGCTGTTTTGATTGGCACTTTGTAACCCAGAAGGTTGTAGTTTTCATCAAACCATTGCCAACTCACGTTAGCGTCGGGGCAGTTGTCGATCACCTTTGGAGGCGAGAGCACGATATGTGGTTCGCTGAGTTTACTTTCGAGCGTCAGCCATCGATTACTGTTATTTAAAGCGACAATAATAGGGTAGTGATTTGAACCTATCTTTAGTTGATAAACACCAGATTCGGGTTTGATGAACATTTCATTGGTTTCAATCTCTTGATACTCATTATTGGAAGCGAGTTGCCCATCGAGAAGGACTTTACCTTTAGGCGATACCAAAGAAAGAGTTTGAGTTTCTGAGCCTTTGCTGAGTTGCTCGGCAGAGACTTTGATTTGATAACCGTGCGATGACAGGCCGTAGCGTCGAATGAAGCTAACTTGAATGTGATGTTTCGTCTCAGTGTCTTGTCTTAGTGAAGTTCCGCATTGAGTTTGGCTCAGTATCTCTTGTTTAACTGGCAACCAAAGCTCACTATCAAGTGTTTGTTGATTGAGTGCGATTTGAAGCTCTTGCCACGCGACTTGAGGTTGTTCATCAAGCAGAGATTGATACGTATGTTGTAATGGCGTGTTGGTAAACCAAGCGGCGTGACACGCAAACGGCAAAGCGCAGATCAATGCGATTAACGAAGTGACTCTCATTATGATTCCCCAGCTAAGCGGTAACCAACGCCGCGATGTGTTTCGATCTTTAGGGTTGGCAGCTTCTGGCGCAAGCGCAGTATGTGATTATCCACGGTTCGGGTACTTGGAAAGGCTTGATAACCCCAAATATTATTGAGTAACTCATCACGATGAAACACACGACTTTGGTTCTGAACAAACAAGACCAATAACTGGAACTCTTTAGGTTTTAACGTGATCGGGCTTTCATCCAAATAAGCGATTCGTTCAGACAAGCGGACTTCAATGTTGGCGTAATTTAGTTGGCTCACACCTAACGGACGTAGCTGGGTAATGACTCGAGCGAGTAATTCGTCGTTCGAAAATGGTTTAGTCACATAGTCTTTGGCACCCGCCATTAAACCTTCAACACGTTGTTGAACTTCTACTTTAGCGGTCAACACAATCACAGGCAGCGCTTTGAGGAGCAACCAGTTTGGAAGGTGTTGCAAGCTGTCCCCATCTTCAAGCTGTCGATCCAGTATCACAAGATCGGCTCGAAACCATTTCTTACTGGCATTCTCTGAATCCTTCGCCCAAAGGCATTGGTAACCATTGGATTCAAAGAAGCTGACGAGGCCTTGTCCAAGCAGTTGGTCGTCTTCAATCAGCAGTAGGGTGTTCATAAGCAATTTCCAAAATACATCGGGTTGGGTTACGAAGAATAATGAGGCGGCCATTCGCTTGCTTCATCAAGTGCTCGACAATAGTCAGGCCAATGCCCATGTTATCCAGTTCGTGCGTTTCACTTGGCGTGACACCAGACATGAGCCGTTGTATCGGTGAAGGGAAGTGCCCCTCGTCTTGTACCTCAATCGTCAGCTTGTCACCGAGTTCGACCTTTACCAAAACCTCACCTTTACCATGTTGTTTGGCATTCTTGATTAGATTATCCAAGCAGATGGTTAGCCAGTAATAGGGAAGGTTCAGTTCAACTTCACGCGCTTCACATTGATAAGAAATATTGTGCTTTTCACAGACATGATCGAGCCACTCTTCTAATGAAGCGTTTTGCTTCAACAAAGGCTCTGACTGATCCGAACTTAGGTACACTTTGCTGTTTTCGGTGAGCTGAGAAAGCCTTTGATAGTCAGATATTAAACGCCAAACCGCACTTTGAGTTTCATCAGAAAAGTCATCGTAGCGATTTCTAAACATTTCGACGGTTAAGCCTAGGCTAGTAATAGGCGTGCGCAGTTCATGAGTAAGAAGCTGTAAAACGAACTGCCTCTCTTTTCGTTGTTTTGTTCTTAGGTATAAGACTCTAGCGAGCCCGGAAAGCAACGTTAGCAGCAATGTAAAGATCAAGGTTTTCATGATCAGATTGTCATTGCTAGGCTCGTTTAAGCACACGTTACTGTAACGAAAAGTACAGGTTTCACCTGCCAAAGATACCTCTTGTTGCTCTGCGATAGGTTGCCAAACATCTAAGGGAGTGGCTTTCCAGCCTTGCTCGCCACTTAACCAAAGCACATCATCTTGTTGCCAAGCTCGGTATCCACTGAGCAGTGCTTCTCTGCCTTGTGCACTTAGGTTTTCTAGCTTGCTATATAAAGGGTGCTGAGGGTTGGTAAGACTCAAAAATGGGCGTATCTGCTCGGTCACATCTGGGTAAGCGGCTAAATAACGATCAGCAAAACTGCCACCTGCAGGGTGTCGTTTGGAGTGTGCTGCAAACCAAATGGAATCCAATGCTTGTTGCTGACACAAAGCGAGCTCAAACTCGATAGCATCATCTAATGTAGGGTTATTGCTTTCAATCGCTCGGCAGTGATCTTGTATTGACGCTAACGCTGCGATGTCGTCCCAACTGAATTGGTTGAAATCAGGATAGCGGCTACGTTCATGAAGCAGAACTTTCGGATACTGAGCCAACTCTTGTTGAGATACTAGGATTGGGGATGATTGCCAGCTCAGTTGATACAGGGTTTGCCACTTGTCTTGCAAACTTTGGGCATTGGCTAGAGTTGGGAGCCAAAAGATCAAGCCAAGGGCTAATGTAAACCTGCGCATCCAATCATTCTCGTTAAAAGTCGTGGGGCGAGTCTAAAGAGTTTTGGACGTGATTTGTAACCTGAATGTCAACAAGTGTTCCTTTAACAACAAATTGTCGAGTGGGTCATGTTTTAAAATAATAAATTAAAAATACAGTAAGTATCATTTGAATGGATTAAACTAGATAATTGTGTACTTATTGTCATTGTTGGGCGGATGGAGGGGACTATACTGGGCTCATACCTAATCAGAGGAACCACCATGAAAACACTCATTAAATCAGTATTGGCACTTAGTATCTTAACAGCTGGCTCGGCTCAGGCATTCGAATTAACGAGTAATGATATTCAAGAAGGTCACCCAATGGCGAAGACGTTTGAATATTCAAGTTGGGGTTGTGACGGCGAGAACTTGTCACCGCAGTTGATGTGGAAAGATGCTCCAGCAGGAACCAAAAGCTTTGCAATCACGGCTTATGATCCAGATGCTCCGACTGAAAGTGGTTTCTGGCACTGGGTCGTGTTTGATATTCCAGCAACAGTGAGCGAGCTACCTCGCGGTGTCGATATCTCTAAAGTGGGTGGCAAAGAAGGCCGCATCGATTATGGAACGGTAGGTTTCGGTGGCGCTTGTCCTCCAGAAAAAGATGGTATGCACCGTTATCAATTCACGGTTTGGGCATTACCAACGGACAAACTTAACCTAGACGAAAACACGCCGTCGGCTGTAGTTGGGTTCACGTTGAACAGCATGGCTTTAGATAAAGCGAAACTGACTACAACTTACACACGTTAATAGCTTATGTACGTTAAAAGCTTATACACGTACATAATAAGTAAACAAGGGAGATGAGATGAATCATCAATATCAAGTGACGATCTTTCGTGCAGAGCAGTTACAAAAACTGCGTAATGTGAGGATTCTATCTCCTAGTATCATTCAGATCATTACAGGCAGTAAGCGCCTGTTTTGGAAAGATTCAGCGGCAGAACTCTCACATTCTGAGCTGCTGTTGTGTGAGGCATCAGCTTCACTAAGTTTTGAGAACATGCCCCACAAAGGGCGCTTCTTATCACGAGTGTTCAGCTTTCAATTCCAACCTTCTCAGGCGATGCTTGATTTAAGTGAGGAACGCTCGAATGATCTGGGGCTGCCTAAAGTACAAGCGGATCGTAGCTTACAAGATTCACTCAATGCTCTGTTTTCCTTTGATAGACAAAGCATGAGTAAAGAGACCCAGCAGTTTTGGTTGCAGGGCTTATACCAGCAATTAGCCGAGAAGGGCGTACTGCATCGATTGTTTATTAGCTCAAACGTCTCGTTTAGCCAGAAACTCAGCCACTACCTTTCACATTCACCGGACGAGAAACATCCGTTAGAGTCGGTAGCAGAGCGCTTTGCGATGAGCCGCGCCACGCTTATCCGAAAATTGAAACTTGAAGGCATGCAATATCGAGAGGTTTTGGCTGAAGTTCGCTTGAGTCACGCGCTTTATCTGATGCAAAACGGGCAGCAGAATGTGGCGATGTTGGCTCAGTCTTGCGGTTACCAATCGGAAGGGCGTTTTAGTCAGCGCTTTAAAGGGAAGTTTGGTTTGTCGCCAAGTGAATACATCAAAACCGTCGTCAGCAATACAGTCGCGAGCAAATACAGTCGCGAGCAATAAAGTCGCGACGCCATAACCATTCTGTTTGTCCTAAACGCTCACTTTTTTGTCTCGTGCTGCCAATGCCGCGAAAATCGTGCACGCAAATGCAACAGATGCGATCAGCAGAATGGGAACGCTCCAAGAATCGGTTTGAGCATGAAGCTTACCCACCAGCGTTGGACCTGTTGCCGCTAAAGCATAACCAATTCCTTGCGCCATACCCGACAGCGATGCGGCTTGGCTGCTATTCGATGTACGTAAGCCGACAAAAGAGAGAGCAATAATAAACGTCGAGCAGTTGGCTAATCCAAACAGTCCCACCCAAAAAATCGCAAACTCAGGTAAATACAACAGGCCAATCAGTCCGACAAATACACTCGATGCACACAGAGTGATAAGCCATTGTTGGTTATCGCTTTTACCTAAGAACGGCAGTAACAGCAATCCCGGAACCATAGTCGAAAATTGTAGAAATCCGTAGATGTAACCCGCATCGATTTCGCTGTAGCCAAGGTCGTTCAAGATCTGTGGAAGCCAGCCTGCCAAAGAGTAGAAGGTAAATGAGTTAAGCCCAAGGGCTAGTGTCACTTGCCATGCAACGCCACTCTTGATCATTTTCTTCATCGGAATAGGCTTTTCTTGATGCTTGTTATTGGTTGCTGAAGAAGAACGCTTTCTGATTTTAGGCAACCAGATCATCAAAGCTAATATTGGGAATATTAGGTTCATTAACAGTGCTAACTGCCAACCCGTGATCGTGAATAAGGTTATATTTGAAAACGGCACCATCAAACTTGAGCCTAACGTCGAACCGATGCCCATCGTAAAAATGTACAAAGAAGTAACGGTCGCAATACGAGTAGGGAAGCTAATTTTCACTACAACGGGCAACAATACGTTACCAATCGCGATACCAAGTCCAATCATTACTGTGCCGATGTATAACGTCGGAATTGCTCCAAAAGAGCGCAGTGTAATACCCGTAGTGATCAGAACTAAGCCTAATAACAGGCTAGGCTCTAGACCAATTCGTTGGGATATCTTGGTGACTAATGGTGAGAATAAGGCAAAAGTTAACAGTGGCAAAGCTGTTAAGAAGCCAGCAGCCGATGACGTAAGGTTGAGGCCTTCCATAACCTGAGAAAGCACAGGAGCCAAGCTCGTAAAAGGCCCACGAAGGTTAAGTGCTAGGAATAGAATCCCTAACATCACGAAAATGCTATTACGAAGAGAGGCGCTCATAGGTTGTTCTACTGTTTGCTTATGAGAAGACAGGCTAGCCTACAGATCATTGAATGATTACACAAATACCGTTTAAATAGGTTTACTAATGATTGAACCTGCGCAGTACGCGCTTAGCCAGAAAAGTCACCCATGACTGTATTAAATATCGACAAGCTCATCTCGGACTTCCCACTGCTTCAACAATTGATTGCATTGGAAGAAGTGGTTTGGTTTAACCCAAATGTGACGACTCTGGAGCGCGGTTTGCTTTATGTGGGTTTAGGCGAACAAGATATTCACGATGCGAGCATGAGGCTGCAAAGGTTTGCTCCTTATCTAGCCAAGGCGTTTCCTGAAACTCAAGCGACCAATGGCATCATCGAGTCTGAGCTTGTTGACATTCCATCTATGAAATCAGCATTGGGAGCACATTATCAGCAGCCAATAAAAGGGCGTTTGATGATGAAGAAAGACAGCCATTTGCCGATTTCAGGTTCAATCAAAGCGCGTGGTGGTATTTATGAAGTACTAACACATGCCGAGAAGCTTGCGATTGAAGCGGGGTTACTGTGTGAGAGCGATGACTACAGCAAGCTGCTCGAACCTGAGTTTCGTAACTTCTTCCAACAATACAGCATTGCGGTAGGTTCAACGGGTAATCTAGGCATGTCGATCGGTATCATGAGTGCAAAATTGGGTTTTACGGTCTCTGTTCACATGTCGGCAGACGCGAGAGCTTGGAAGAAAAGCAAACTTCGTGAGCATGGATGGCGTCAACGTTGTTGCAAATATGAGCTGCTAAAAAGATAAGTCATGATAGAAGAGTGTTGTTTATAGCTTGTACACACTCTTTCTCACCTCTAAATCCCACCTTAATTCAAACAATAACTTGCACAGATCGTTATCCAAAACACACATTTTATAAATTAAGCTTCTTAGATGTTCTAACTATCAGTTAGGTTGAGTGGCATTCAACTTGATAGGGATTGAGCAATGCAGACGGACAAAGTGATACAGATAAGACACATAAACACACCAGAAAAATTACTCCAGCGTTTAGATGCGATTGGGGAGTCTTTGGAAGCATCGGGTAAGGCTCATGCTTTGCTGGGATTGGGCTCAGTAGGTATTGAAACAGAACGACTTGATCAGTATTCAGATGTCGATTTTTTCGCAATAGTGCAAACAGGGCACAAGCAGTATTTCTTAGACAGTTTGCATTGGCTATCTGATATTCACTCAATCGACTACGCAGTGAGAAATACCGTCGATGGCTATAAAGTTCTGTACGCTGACGGAATCTTTTGTGAGTTTGCAGTGTTTGAACCCCACGAGTTAGCGCACATTCCGTTTGCTGAAGGGCGTATTGTTTGGCAGCAACATGAATTTGATACACAGTGTTGTGTTTCACCAATAAAAGGGGAGACAGACACTAATTCCCAAGATTGGATCATTGGTGAGGCTCTAACCAATCTTTATGTGGGTATGTCTCGTTATAACCGAGGCGAAAAGCTGTCGGGCAGTCGGTTCGTTCAATCTTACGCACTCGATCGTTTGATCGATCTTGTGGATCAAACTGAACAGTCTGAGCCTGAATTCGTTGATGAATTTATGTCGGATAGAAGGCTAGAAGCACGCTTCCCTAAGTTTGCCCAATTGCTACCAACCTTTACCCAAGGCTACGAGCGCACCGCTGAATCGGCACTTGCCCAACTGGCATTCCTCAACACCCACTTCGCAGTCAACCAAGCCATGTGTGACCGAATCTCTGAACTGTGTTCCAGTAAAGATTAAGCTTATAGCGTGTGAATCCCCAAGCCTAACTGACACCACCTTTCAGATGATAAGCGGCGGGCAACCTAATTGAGCTCTCGAATTATTATTCTTAAGCACTAAACCCGTACGCTTTTGTTTACTCTTCAAGACCGTGACTGTTCGTGTTTACTCCGCTTATCACTGGATGTCGTCAGCCAAATAAAATACAATCGAACAATGTTTTATTAATTCGTGCTTTATCATTATGATGAGAAACTTACTCATATTCATCGTTAGCCTGTTCTTCTTAACAGCCTGTTCTTCAACGAGTAATCATCAGCTAGACGACGAGACATTGAGCAACGAAGACGCTATGTCGAAAAGTATAGAGGGAGAGAGTAATCTCGAGACTTCAAAGGATACAAACGCTGAGACCAGCGTTGATTCTTCCCATGATTCAATCGTTAATCATCAACCACTCACTAACCTTGATTCAAATAAAGACACGATAGCTCACGCCAATGCAGAGCCAGAATCAGTGGAGCCTTCTCAAATAGAAGCGACAGAAACAACTGAAAGCGATGCTAAGAGTGGCGGTGAAAAAGGCATCGGAAGCTATTTTATTCGTCATAATAAACCGACTAAGACGGTGATTAAATCACTAGAGGGCGTGACAGATGCATTGAACGTCATGACGTTTGGGATATTTGCCACCGGTAACGGTTAAATCGTTAACTTAGAACCACAACCTAATAGATAGAATGAAACGTGAAGGCGAGCCAGATGGTTCGCCTTTTTTGATCTTCTAAATCTGGCCACCGTTGTTCCTAAGAATCATGCTCACTTATCTGAGCGCTGAAGTCAGGCGACGGTTAACGAAAATAGGAAATTATTCGTTCTGGAAGGGACTCGCCGAATTTACCCTGTTTGACTTGTTATATGCATCAAGGGTTCTAATACTCATCCCAAAGTAAGCAATGAAATCTAATCTTACAAAGACAAGCCTTATATTCACTTATGAGCATAGTAAGATGTTTGCTGTTAAGTCGGTTTGGGTTTAGTTATCAATATTCTAGGGAAGAAAAATGAAGAATAAGAGTGTGTTTTTAAGTGCCGCATTGGTGATGTTGTCAGCTCATGCAAATGCATCAGACGCGAACCATGAGTCTGTATCAGATGGTGTTATCGCAGAACAAAGAGCAAAGCTTTCTGAAAATACCCAAGGACAAGGTTTTGGACCGCAAGCTCCAAGAGATTTGGGTTCATTAGAAGGTACAAATACTAGGCTGTTCTCGGATGCCCCTGATTCAACAGCGATGAACTTATGTAATATTCACTTCCATAAAAATGCTGAGCATAAAGGTGGAGAGTTTACTCAATACGCTGGTAACGGTGATGGTAAGGGATTCCAGAGTGGCTTTAAATACACAGGCAAGCTGAGTTCTGCTGAGCTGAAACCATTTGAGGGCAAGGTTTGTCCGAGCGAGCATGGTTCTTTGCATTCGGGTGACACCATTGAAGTTCACTATGTTTATTCAACGGCGCAAGTTGAACCGGGTGAAACACTGGGTGCTTGTTTTAACGATGCGATTACCAACCCGCAACTGCGTGTAGAAACCCAAGTTTACGTATTAGTGAATGACGACAAAGCACCCGACTTTGAAGCGCTCGCTAAACATTCAAAAGTGAACGGCTTACACCAAGCACCAAACATCCCACAAGATACGGGCTCAGCGATCCAATACGCAGGCTCTACAACGGGTCCTGGTTATAATGAGCAAGGTTCACCTTTCCAAGTAACATGGAGCGTTAGACCACAAGTCGCGAAAGTAAATATCGCGACAGTAGGTAGCTGGTGTGAAGGCAATGACTTTAACGAAGATCACGCCCACGGTGTGAGAAATTTGGTGGTTAACCCTGAGTTGTTATCACCCATTCGTAACGACTAAACGATTCTGGCGAACAAAATGATTAAGGCGAGCCAATAGGTTTAATGCCGTTCACTCTTAAGTGAACGGCATTAAACCGATGGGTTCGCCTTTTTAGTTGGATATAAATGCCATCGTTTAAACAGAGACTTGTTTGTTAGTCACAATGGTGCAATTATTTAACGAGTGATATTACTCAGATGCATGTCTTATGATGACTATCGAACAACAGCTTTCTCGGCTGGATCTAAACTTATTGGTGTCGTTAAGTGTTTTAATCAAAGAGAGGAACGTAACGCGAGCTAACGCCAACAGATGAACAGGATGTGGTTCGAATGAACCGAGACACCTACTACTCAATGGCAGTAATTAATGTATCAAAGGGGGCGACCGTCACGTTACCTGAGATCCCTGAAGGCAAGTACATGTCGATGGAAGTGATTACTGAAGATCACCGCATTCAGCCAATGCAATACGGTTCAGGTACGTTTGATCTTTCTACTCATAGCGGTGATCACGTTTACGTCATTGTTCGTACCGACGCGACATTCTCGAAAAATGAAGTTCATGAAATCCAAGATAAAATGAGCATTGATGCAAAAGCAGACGGCGAATTCATGGCAATGCAAGTGGATGAGAAATCATTCGATGAGGTAGAGAAAAACCTTAAGATGGAAATGCCAAAACTACTGAAACGCGATGGTGCTCAGGCGACGTTTGGTATGTTTACCAGCCCTGAAGATGCTTCAAAAGAGATGTTTACCAAAGAGAAGTACGCAGTGGGTGCGGCTATCGGTTGGGGTGGCGCGCAGTTAGATGACAATATTTACGAAGTCTCTGGCAACTTCCCGGCAGACACTTGTCATCAGGCAACCTTTGATGACCCTAAAAAACAAGCGTTTTGGTCGGTAACGGTCTACAACAAGCAAGGTTTCATGTTTGGTGAAGTGGCGAACGTAAGCTCAAACACGGCTGAGAAAAATGCAGACGGCACTTACACCGTAAGCTTTGGTTGTGGTGATGATGCAGTAAACAACATCAAAACAGAAAACGATTCTGGTGTGTTTAACTTAGCTTTCCGTCATTACATTCCAAGCCAAAAAGTACGTGATGGATTCCGAGTGCTTCCTTACGTGAAAGCAGTGAACTAATGTTGCGATAGTCGTACAACGATTATAGATGCGCGTTATTACCAAATGGCAATAACGCGCTTTTTTATGGATTCTATTTCATTTCTTGCTTTCTTAAGTGTAGAAACACAAAGGGCGACTCAAAAATGGTCTAACTTTGATTATACGCAGCGAGCCTCAGTTCAAATAAATCAATTAAACCTTCTTCCATCGATACTTTCAGTTGCACCACGCATTTGATCGAATTTAAACCCGCTGACACCTTATGTGATAACGCTTCCAGTTATCTTTTCAGCCTCTAAAGGGAACAAATACCACAACCAGCGTTATAAAAAGCGATAGCCGTGGAGTGTTATGAGTCCTATTTGAGGTGTATAGTTATAGGTAATTCATTGGGTTATTGAATGTTTAAGTTATCAAAAGATGCGGATGTCATGACGAAAAACGGATTTACTTTAATGGAATTAATCATCGTGATCGTGATACTCGGAGTATTAGCGGTAACGGCTGCTCCAAGATTCCTTGGTATTCAGGAATCAGCGAGAGAAGCGGTACTTGAAGGTGTTGCGGGTGCGATGGAAGGCGTGATCACGCAAGTGACTTCTAAAGCTATTATCGTTGGGCTTAACCCTGATGCATCAAACCCAGGAGATCAGAGCAACTATGTGATCGATTTTGGTATCGGTAGTGTTGAGGTTGACTGGGGCACACTTTGTCCGGAAAGCCGAGGGGAGTCGGGCGACAAATTGACGATGATCGATTTTATGACCTTATCAGATGATGACAGCTTAACTTCTGATTTTGGTAATCGACACACTGTGATCGGGTATGAATACGACTTTACCCAAGCTGAATTAGATAGTACGAACATAACGGATGCGGATCTAGAGACGCGCCAAGGTTGCTTTGTTCTTTATGACTCTTTTGGCCGAACAAATGGCAGCCAATGTCCTGATGAAGGATGTGAGTGTACAGTTCGTATTGTAAACAACAATTGTTAAACCGAACCCTGTAACTGATTTTAAGACTTCGAATAAAAAGCGCGTTATCGCCAATGGCAGTAACACGCTTTTTTGTATCAGTTTATTGGTTTATCTTAATTTGCTGTTACCGCATCTGCTGGTGGCAAGTCACGCTTCTTAATTACGTATCGCAAGCGAAGCAACATCAACGCAGCTGACACACTCAAGCCCGTTAGAATACCAATCCAAAAGCCTTCTTCACCCATTGCTGGAACAATGTGGTCTGTTAAGCCCAACACCATACCCAGTGGTAACGCTAAGCCCCAGTATGAAGCGATAGCTAAGATCATCGGGATCTTAGTATCTTTATAACCACGCAGTGCGCCGTTAGCAGAGGTTTGCAATGCATCACTGAACTGATACATAGCAGTAAAGGTCAACAATACCGCTGCTGTCGCACTTATTGCAGGGTCGGTGGTGTAAAGCCTAATGATCCACTCAGGGAACAGAAGGAACATCGCAACTGAAAGTAATGAAATCAACGCCGCAACCAAGATACCGACTTTGCTGCGTTCAATCGCGCCAAGTTCATCTTTTTCACCCAAAGCGTGTCCAACACGAATCGTAATGCCAAACGAGATACTCATCGGGATCACATAAGTGAGGCTCGATATATTGAGAGCGATTTGCGCCGCTGCCACATTCTCGGCACCAATACGGCCGATCATCAATGCGATAACCGCAAAGATACTGCCACACACTGCAATGTTCATCCCGATAGGTAAACCTAACCTTAAAAGATGATGCATCTCTTTTGCTTTTGGCTTAGCGTCTGTAAAGCTGATGATGGTTTTGTAATGATGATGGCCTTTAATGTAGGAATATAGCATGCCCGACATTAGCCAATACACTAAGCTTGTCGCCCAGCCACAACCCACAGCGCCCATTTCAGGGAAGCCCAACTTACCGTAAATAAGCACGTAGTTGACTGGAATGTTAATCAGCAAACCAATTACCGAAATGATCATCGGCACTTTGGTGTTGTTCATACCTTCACAGAAGCCGTTCAAGGTGTAGAACAGGGCAATACCCGGTACACCAAAGGCTAGGGCAAACGCATAGTCACTGCCGATAGGAATGATTTCAGCGGCAACCCCAATCCATTCTAAGATCGGTTTCGCACTAACCAAGTAAGCGATAAGCAGTACGCTAGCAATTAATGCCAACCAAACCATCTGGAAGAATTCAACAGAGATACTTTGAAAGTCGCGAGCGCCACGGTGGTAAGCGACTACAGGCGTTAACGCCATAATCACACCACGTAGTAGCAGCAACACCGGAATCCAGAGGCTAGTGCCGAGTGCAATAGCGGCGAGATCGGCAGGGCTTACTTGGCCAGCCATTGTCGTATCGACAAATCCCATCGCTTGGGTAGCTATTTGAGTCAAAATGATTGGAATCGAAAGATGCATAAGCGCACCCGATTCACGAGTAAAAGGACGAAGTTTCGTTAGCATGGAAGTTCAAAACACCAATATAAATGCACCAGTGATGGCAGGATGGCCGGTGTGCATTTTAGGATGTGCCCCGTTGGACGGGCGACAATATAAACACCTTACCGTATAGGGTCAAGCATTGGATTTATTGAGTTTCACTAGCTTTGATGTAGGGGTAGATTCTGATGGTCAAAACACAATACCAACTCACGTAAGTTATTGATTTATTGTGAATCATGCTAGATGGATAATTTCTATATTTGCCACGATAATCACTAATCTAACGGTATAAGTGATTGTTATGGAAAGACAAAGGCTAGTACAATTGGTGGCATAAAGAACTAGATAGAAGCATTCTGTATTTAAATGGGGAATGTTTCGGTCTAATAACTGTATACAATTGAAAATATCAACTGAGTAGTAATAGTATGATGCTTTATAAATATATGTCTTTTAACTCCGCAGTCCTCATGCTTAAGAATCTCTCGCTCGGTTTCACTGGGTTAGAGGATCTTAATGACCCGTTTGAGGGGACAAATTTTGGTTTTTCTGCCACAGGTAGTATTTCACCACGTAATGCTGTTCGAGTTTTCAAAGGGCATTTTTCGCGAAAATATGCGGTGTCATCGTTAACTAGAAACCCTCTCAACTCTCTAATGTGGTCGCACTATGGGGATAGTCATAGAGGGGTTGTGATTGGTATTGATGCTGAAGAATGTGGGCTTACTTCAAACCAAGAATTTATAATCCCTGCTCAATTAGGTGAGATAATTTATGTCAGTACAAAAAATAAAGACTTAAATGGTGTGCCATCTCAAAAGCATCTAGATGAACTACGAACTTCGACGGTTTTCAGTCCTGAGATTAAGAACTATTTAAAGCAAGCATTTTTATATAAATCATTAGAGTGGGGTTATGAAGAAGAAGTTCGTGTCATAAAAAGCCTTACCGATTTTAAGTTTGGCTATCACACTAAGGAAGATCAGCTTCTGACAAATGATGGCAGGTGGAATAAGGTTAGAAATAGTTATCTAGGACAACCCTTGTTTTGTTATAAAGTCCCAAAGTCAGGTATTAAAGAAATTTACCTTGGAGCTAATGTATACCGCAATGTTGCTCGCATCGAAGAGGGAGCACATGAACAACGCGTTAAGGATGATCTCGATTTCTTGAAGTCATTTGGCTGTAGGGTATTCAAGTGCGAGCCTGACGCACAAACGTGGGATCTTATGCCTGTAGAGTTGTAAGCTAACAAACAACTGTAGAGCCAATATCAACTTGGCGCTATCTATCTTCTGTATACTATTACTTCTTAGCTTAAATCTGGCGCTGTATAGCTTCTACTGCCACAAAGCCAAAGACCAATCCCAAGCGTTACTTTTAGAAGCAAGCCAAGAGGGGCTCCACCTTTTGGCGCTTTATTGCAACATCCCATAATCAGTTCCTAATTCATCGTTGGTTTCACTCAACCTTAAACCTTTCCCTTACGGTAAGGTCAATGCTTTCTTAGTCATATAATCTGAAAAACAAAAAAGCGAACCAAGTGGTTCGCTTTTGTTTATCTAAAATCTACAAAAATTAGTCTTCGTAGTTGTCGATGCTTGGGCAAGAACAAATTAGGTTACGGTCGCCGTATACGTTGTCTACACGGTTAACTGTTGGCCAGTACTTCGAGTTCTTCGTTGCTTTCGATGGGAAGCAAGCAAGTTCACGAGAGTAAGGGCGATCCCATTCTGTGCCTGAAAGGTCAACTTGTGTGTGCGGTGCGTTCACTAGAGGGTTGTTGTCTAGTGGCCATTCACCCGCTTTCACTGCTGCCATTTCGTGACGGATTGCGATCATCGCTTCACAGAAACGGTCTAGCTCTTCTAAATCTTCAGATTCAGTTGGCTCAACCATTAGCGTGCCTGCTACTGGGAAAGACATAGTAGGCGCGTGGAAACCGAAGTCCATTAGACGCTTAGCAATATCTTCTTCGCTGATGCCTGTGTCTTCTTTAAGCGGACGAATATCGATAATACATTCGTGCGCTACGCGGCCGTTAGTGCCACGGTAAAGAACAGGGTAGTGAGGACGTAGTTTCTCCATCACGTAGTTCGCGTTCAGAATCGCTACTTTAGTTGCGTCTGTTAGGCCAGGTTCGCCCATCATTGCGATGTAAGCCCAAGAGATAGGTAAGATTGAAGCACTACCTAGATCTGCAGCTGATACCGCGTAGTCAGAACCTTGTACACCGTTTTCGATGTGACCTGGTAGGAAAGGTGCTAGGTGCGATTTAACACCGATAGGACCCATACCCGGACCGCCACCACCGTGTGGGATACAGAATGTTTTGTGTAGGTTCAAGTGAGATACGTCTGAACCGATGAAGCCAGGTGAAGTTAGGCCTACTTGAGCGTTCATGTTCGCGCCGTCTAGGTAAACTTGACCGCCCGCTGCGTGTACTTGTTCACACACTTCTTTCACTTGCTCTTCGTATACGCCGTGCGTAGAAGGGTAAGTGATCATGATGCTTGATAGGTTTTCTTTGTGCTTCTCGATTTTCGCTGCTAGGTCTGTCATGTCGATGTTGCCATCTTCATCACACTTAACAACCACTACCTTCATTGAAACCATTGATGCTGTTGCAGGGTTAGTACCGTGCGCAGAGCTTGGAATCAGACAAACGTTACGGTGAGCTTCACCGCGGCTTGCGTGGTAACGTTGAATCGCGATTAGACCTGCGTATTCGCCAGATGCACCAGAGTTAGGCTGTAGTGAGAAATCGTCGTAACCGGTGATTTCACATAGCTTCTCTTTAAGATCTTTCGCTAGCGCTGTGTAACCCGCTGCTTGTTCAAGAGGTGCGAATGGGTGAATTGAACCAAACTCAGGCCATGTTACTGGAATCATCTCAGCAGCAGCGTTCAGCTTCATTGTACAGCTGCCCAGTGGGATCATGCCGTGCGTTAGTGAGAAGTCTTTGTTCTCAAGCTGTTTTAGGTAACGCATCATTTGCGTTTCGCTGTGGTGCGTGTTGAATACTGGGTGAGTTAGGAACTCTGATTCACGACGGCAGTTTTCTGGAATTGCTGCAAACTCGTTTGATGCAATGTCAGAAGATAGCGCTTGAACGTCTTCTTTCACGTCGAAGATAGCGAACAATGCGTTCACGTCGTCGACTGTGGTTGTTTCATCTAAGCTGATACCGATCTTACCTTTAAGAAGGCGAAGGTTGATGTCTGCTGCTTGCGCTTTTGCGTACAGTGCATCTGTCTTCTCTTCTGAGTTGATTGTGATGGTATCGAAGAAGCTGTTGTTCGTTAGCTCGTAACCTGCTTTGGTCAGACCAGCCGCTAGGATAGCTGTCATGTGGTGTGTACGACGAGCAATAGTACGTAGGCCTTCTGCACCGTGGTAAACCGCGTAGAAAGACGCCATGTTTGCTAGAAGTGCTTGAGCTGTACAGATGTTCGATGTCGCTTTTTCGCGGCGGATGTGTTGCTCACGAGTTTGCATCGCCATACGTAGCGCTTGGTTACCGTGCGTATCGATCGAAACACCGATTACGCGACCTGGCATTGTACGCTTATGCTTTTCACGAGTACCCATGAATGCAGCGTGTGGACCGCCGTAACCCATAGGAACGCCGAAACGTTGCGCTGAACCGATTACTACGTCTGCGCCCATTTCGCCAGCAGGCTTAAGTAGAGCAGAAGCAAGTAGGTCAGTAGCCACTGTAACCAGTGTTTTGTTAGCTTGAGCTTTCGCAATGATGTCTGTTAGGTCACGCACTTCACCCGTTGTACTCGGGTATTGAAGAAGCGCACCAAATACGTCTTGCTCTGGAAGTGTTTCAAGAGCACCAACCATTACTTCAAAACCGATGTACTCAGCACGAGTTTTAACAACTTCTAGTGTTTGAGGGTGAACATCATCAGCAACGAAGAATACTTTGCTCTTGCTTTTGCCAGCACGCTTACACAGTGTCATAGCTTCGCCAGCCGCTGTCGCTTCATCAAGAAGGGATGCGTTCGCGATTTCCATACCGGTTAGGTCCATTACCATTTGTTGGTAATTGAGTAGAGCTTCAAGACGACCTTGAGAAATCTCTGGTTGGTATGGTGTGTAAGCTGTGTACCAGCCTGGGTTCTCTAAAACGTTACGTAGAATAACGTTTGGAGTGAATGTGTTGTAGTAGCCTTGGCCAATGAAAGTACGTTTCACTTGGTTTAGGTTAGCGATCTCTTTAAGAGAGGTCAGCATGTCCATTTCGCTCAGTGGCGCAGCAAGTGTCATTGGTTTTTCAAGACGGATTTGTGCAGGAACCGTTTCGTCGATCAGTGCGTCTAAGCTAGTCGCGTTGATCGCTTCAAGCATTTTCTGCTGGTCTGCTTTATTTGGGCCGTTATGACGAGCAACAAACTCGTTTTGAGTACCCAAGTCTTTTAGTAATTGGCTTTGAAGTAATTCAGTCATGATATGTTCTACTTTCTCTTTGGAGCCGTGAGCTAGCCCCTAAAATTAAGCTGCTCTAAAGAGCAGCTTTATCGTAATGAGGAACCTATTAGTCTTCTTCGATAGAGCTTAGGTATTCTTCCGCATCTTTAAGGTTGTTTAGTTCAGACGCATCAGACATCTTCACTTTAACAATCCAACCACCTTCATAAGATTCTTCGTTAATTAACTCAGGGCTATCTTCTAATTCTTCGTTGATTTCTACGATTTCGCCAGAGATTGGTGCGTAGATATCAGAAGCTGCTTTCACTGATTCAACGAGAGAGAAGCTTTCGCCAGCTTCGATTTCGTCTCCAGTGTCAGGCAGGTCAACAAACACAACGTCACCTAGCATCTCTTGAGCGTGCTCAGAAATACCGATTGTTACAGTACCGTCACCGTTGTCTTTTACCCACTCGTGGCTGTCTGCAAACTTTAGTGTATTGTCCATTGCTTATTCTCCAAAAATTTATGAGGTTTTAATTTAAATCTTAAAAACGGTTTAACGGTAAAGAGGGAAGCGCTTGCAAAGCTCTTTAACTTGCTTGCGAACACGTTGCTCAACTTCAGCATTGCCTTCAGGGCTTTCAACTAAGCCATCAAGTACATCGCCGATCCATTCACCGATAAGTTTGAATTCTTCAGTGCCAAAACCACGACTGGTTCCAGCTGGCGTGCCTAAACGGATACCAGAAGTAATCATAGGCTTCTCTGTATCGAATGGTATGCCATTTTTGTTACATGTGATCCCTGCACGCTCTAATGCTTCTTCAGTTACGTTACCTTTCAAGCCCTTAGGACGAAGGTCAACCAGCATTAGGTGCGTGTCAGTTCCGCCTGTCACAATGTCACAACCGCGAGTTTGCAACACTTCAGCAAGAACTTTTGCGTTGTCGATCACTGAATCAATATAAGTATTAAATTCTGGGCCAAGTGCTTCGCCAAACGCCACTGCTTTAGCCGCGATAACGTGCATTAGTGGGCCGCCTTGAAGGCCAGGGAACACTGCAGAGTTGATCTTTTTGTTGATGTCTTCGTGGTTCGTCAGAATCATACCGCCGCGTGGGCCACGAAGTGTTTTGTGCGTTGTTGTAGTAACAACGTGTGCGTGTGGTAGTGGGCTAGGGTGAGCACCTGTCGCGATAAGACCCGCGATGTGTGCCATATCAACCATTAGGATAGCGCCAACTTCGTCAGCGATTTCACGGAACTTAGCGAAATCAATAACGCGTGGGATAGCACTACCACCAGCAATAATCATTTTAGGTTGGCTTTCGATAGCTAAAGCGCGAACCGCTTCGTAATCGATTTCTAGAGTTTCGCGGTCTACGCCGTATTGAACTGCGTTGAACCATTTACCAGACATTGCAGGGCGCGCACCGTGTGTTAGGTGGCCACCAGCGTCAAGAGACATACCTAGGATAGTGTCGCCAGGTTGAAGTAGCGCAAGTTTAACTGCACCGTTTGCTTGAGCGCCAGAGTGAGGCTGTACGTTTACGTATTCACATTTGAACAGCTGTTTAGCGCGTTCAATCGCGATAGCTTCAACGGTATCTACGTGCTCACAACCACCGTAGTAACGACGGCCTGGATAACCTTCCGCGTATTTATTGGTTAGGCAAGTGCCTTGAGCTTGCATTACTGCTTTAGAAACGATGTTCTCAGAAGCAATAAGTTCGATTTGTTCGTTTTGACGAGTGTTCTCTGCTTGGATTCCAGCAAATACAGCATCGTCAGTACCAGATAGGTTTGTAGAGAAAAAACTGTCTAAGCTATGGTTTTGGTAAGCGTTCATTGTCGAGACCTTTCATTAAGCTAATGGTGATTGTTTTTATAGTCCATTAGGTCTTACGTTGATTTCTGCATCGGTATCGTTTGCGCTATATAGGTATAAATAAACGTGAATAGCGTTATAAATATACTCTTACAGCGTCTAAGCGATCGTTGTAGGGTCAATGCAGCACGAATTGTTTCCCAAAAAAGTTCGGGTAAAAACAGCTCTTACAAATGTTAAATTTATCATTTGCAGCAAGCTGAAGTAGCATCTCTTCATCTAACAAGTCGATAACATAGCTCCGTTAAATTCAATTTTCAACAAAAATTTCCAATAGGAAACAACTTTTCTGGTTTTGCTACGGGGAGCACGCTTTATTTCTGTGTGCGCTCTTTAATCAACAAAGCGCTTCATGCAACAATGAGTTTAATAGACAGGAAGTAAGAAATTAATGAGGGACCTATGTCAGAAGACATTTATGATGAGTACCCATCTTTAACGTTGGCGAAAGAAACGTTAGACCAGAATATTGAACCACTTAGGCTCGGCCAGCGTATTAAAGATATCCGCAGCAAACTGGGCATTACGTTAGAAGAGGCGAGCCAACGTACTGGTTTGGCGCGCTCTACGCTGAGTAAAATCGAGAACGAACAAATCTCACCGACGTTCCAAGCGATGCAGAAATTGGCTATGGGTTTGCAAATTGATATGCCGCAACTCTTTGAGCCACCAAGAAAAAAGGTTGCCACAGGACGTCGTGATTTAACTAAAGCAGGTCAGGGCAAACCTCACCCAACTCCGACTTACGAGCATGAACTGCTCGCGACAGAACTTTCGAATAAGAAGATGATGCCGTTCAAGAGCCGAGTGAGAGCACGCACCTTTGAAGAGTATAACGATTGGGTTCGCCACGATGGTGAGGAGTTCTTGATGGTGATCTCTGGTGATGTGATGTTCTACTCAGAATTCTATGAGCCGGTACCCATGAGCGAAGGTGACAGCATGTATTACGACGCCAACATGGGGCATATGTTGATTTCTACTAGTACAGAAGATGCACTGATTTTGTGGGTGACTGCAAAATAAGTTAACAAAGTTAGAATTTCTTATAGTGAATGCAAACGTTTGCTTTTGTTTCTAACGTTTGCCAAAAGACGCGATGTTGGTGTGAAAAGCATCAATATCGCGTTTTTGTATGCGACTGAAAGTTGTTTTTAAATTGTTAAATATCACATTTTGAGCTGTTTTAATCTTGTTAAGGGTGTAAAACTGACTCAGGCTTGTTTACTATAGTGAACACGGTTTACTCATGTTGATTGAAGTTTACTGAAGTGAATTCTTAGAAAGTGAGTCGTATAGCTTTTATACAGAAGCCTCTTTTTATATCGCTAGTAATAAAAGCCTATATAGAAGACATCACTTTTTACTATCTACTGTTTCTAACGTTAACCCATATCGTTAGAGGCGACTCTAAATAGAGATATAAGCGGCAGATTCGATTTGGAAAGCCTGCAACGCTTCATGGAGAATAAAATGACTCAAGAACACGCTAATCAAGACCTACTAAAAACACCTCTGCATGCACTTCACGTTGAAGTCGGCGCAAAAATGGTTCCTTTTGCTGGCTACGACATGCCAGTTCAGTATCCACTAGGTGTAAAGAAAGAGCACTTACACACTCGTGACGCTGCTGGTCTTTTTGATGTTTCTCACATGGGGCAACTGCGTCTACACGGTGAAAATGCAGCCGCTGTTTTAGAATCTCTGGTTCCAGTAGATATTATCGACCTGCCTTCTGGTAAGCAGCGCTACGCGTTCTTTACTAATGAACAGGGCGGCATCATGGATGATCTTATGGTTGCTAACCTTGGCGATCACCTATTTGTTGTTGTGAACGCGGCTTGTAAAACACAAGATATCGACCACCTAACGGCTCACCTTCCTGCAGATGTAGAAATGGAAGTGATTGATGACCGCGCTCTATTAGCACTTCAAGGCCCTAAAGCGTCTGAAGTTCTTGCTCGTTTCCAACCAAGCGTTGCAGACATGCTGTTCATGGATGTTCAAAAAGTCGATATCGACGGCGTAGAGTGCATTGTGAGCCGCAGTGGTTACACAGGTGAAGATGGCTACGAAATCTCAGTACCGAACGATCACGCTGAAGCACTTGCTCGTAAACTAACATCAGAAGCAGAAGTAGAGTGGATTGGCCTTGGTGCTCGTGACTCACTTCGTCTTGAGTGTGGTCTATGTCTGTACGGTCACGATCTAGATACAACAACAACGCCGGTAGAAGCTAGCCTTTTATGGGGTATCCAAAAAGTGCGTCGTACTGACGGTGAACGTGCAGGCGGTTTCCCTGGCGCTGATATCATCCTTGAGCAAATCGCGACTAAAGACGTTCAACGCAAGCGTGTTGGTCTTGTTGGTCAGACTAAAGCACCAGTACGTGAAGGCGCTGAGCTGTTCGATGCTGAAGACAACAAGATTGGCGTTGTAACAAGTGGTACTGCGGGTCCTAACGCGGGCAAGCCTGTTTCTATGGCTTACGTTCGTACTGACCTAGCGGTTATTGGCACTGAAGTATTCGCTGAAGTTCGTGGCAAGAAGCTACCAATGACAGTAGAAAAAATGCCATTCGTACCTCAGCGTTACTATCGTGGCTAATCTCTTTTAAGAGAAACCACTAAGCTAAATGAAAGCCTATTGTTTGCTTCTCTTTATTGGGAAGCCTAACGGTAGGCTTTTTTGATTTTGGTAGCGTATGTCTTTGGTAACGTATTGCTTTTAACGTTACCCACTAACAACGGTTACTTAAAATTCGTTTATAAAATGAGATATGTGGCGATATCGTTACAAATACTTACTATAATCACGATTGTGACGTGTTATGGTGACGATTCATCATTTTTGTAAATAAGTAGTAGGGGTTACAAGGAGTTAACTATGAACGTAAACCATACAATGAGTCCGGTTCGTAAAGCCGTTTTAGGGCTTTTAGCGCCATTAATTTACACATCAAGTGTTATGGCAACGGAAAACACGGACGAAAGTACTCCTGATTTGGGTGTAACACCCTATATTGTGAATGGTAGCGACGCTTCAGTCACGGAATTTCCTTCGATGGCAAGCTTGTTCATTGATCGTATTGATTATGACGGTGTTTACTCAACAGGCCCTTACTGTGGTGCGACAATTTTAGATAACTATCATGTACTGACTGCTGCACACTGTATTTATGGTGATGAGAATGCTCAACTTTTCACGGTAGTTGTTCCTCAATTGGAAGATACTTCTCTATTCCCTAACGGTAGCATCCAGAAAGTACGAGTATCTGAGGTGTATTATCGAACGGATTATTCAAACAGTATCAATCAACTATTAAGAAATGATATTGCGATTTTAAAGTTAGAAGCTTCTCTTAACCTTCAATCCTCAGCTGAAACTGTTATCCCTCAATTTGATACATACCTTAATGCTGCGAATGATTTCGTTGCAGTTGGCCATGGTGACATCGAGACTGATGTTGATGGTACGACATTGCTACAACAAGTTGACCTGACATATGTTGATACTCTTAATTGTAAAGCTGTTTTCGGTCCGTTAGTCACTGATAAACAAATTTGTTTCAACGGTAACGGACCGAATAATGGCTTATACGGGGGTACATGCCAAGGCGATTCTGGTGGTCCGGTGTTTTGGAAAAATGGCTCTACATATGAACAGGTCGGTATAACGAGTTTTGGGCCGACTACTTGCGGTGATGACATCGGCGTAACATCTGTATTTACAGAGGTATATGATTATAAAGATTGGATTACGGATGTAACTAAAGGGGTAAATGATAGCACGGAAACTGTCCAGTTTACCGCGACAGAGGCAAAACGAGTTGCTGTTGCTGGGACAAGTGCGTCAACTGGCTCTGGTAGCAGTGGCGGAGGTATTTCATTTGGTTTGCTAGGGATGCTGATGTTGATTGCTGGTGTTAGAAAAGCAGTTAAACGTTAGATCTTCAATGTTTTGAACAAGTCGACGCTTTATTTAAAGATAGCGTCGACTTTTTATTTTTTACTTTTGCAGGTGTGCAGTTGGTTAGTTGCTTGTAGAACTAGTTACTCAGCTCGATAACCGCTTTACGGCTGTATCTTTCTAGAATCTCATCCATCTCTTTTATCGCAGCATTGATGCTTTTAATCCCACCTTGAGCCACACCTTTTTCATTTTCGTTCAATGCAGAAAAAGCTTGCTTTAATTCCTTACCTTCCAACATGTTCCCGTGCAGCAACACCTCTTTGTACGTGAGTAGCTTATGTTGTATTGCAATAATTTCTGGGCGGGGATTGTCTGATTCTAATGCGTGACTAATGCAAGGAAATGCCGATTTATAACGATTCGCAATTTCCAATATGACGTCTTTCTTATTCGCAATTTTTCTAATTTCCCAACACTTGAATACTCAAGTTACCTAGCCTGTACGTTCACAACTGATATCAGTGTGAAGGTTTATGAAACGTAACGGTTTTTATCAAGCGAATAATATGCCTTTGATGGCTTATGTAAACCATCACAAGTCAATATGGTCTGCTTCTTGCGGGATTTAGGACATAACTGTCTTTTGAGGATGAGCTTATGTCACAAGAACCCATAATATTGGCGCTGATTGAGCGTAGGAAACAAGCAAACTTGTCTCAAGAAAAGTTAGCCTCGAGTGCAGGAATGAGCTTAAAAACCTATCAAAGGATTGAACGCGGAGAGGCGGACATCAAGATGTCTCAGTATCGTTCAATCACTAGAACCTTAAAAGTGACGGATTTGGATGTGGTGCTTGATATTGTTGGCGCATCACAAGTAACAGCGGAAGATGTAGCTGCGGTCAGTCGTCTGCTGACCAGCGAAGAGCGCCTGTTGTTGATCAAGCTGATTTTGTCGGTCAAAAAGAAGCAGTAGTCTTTCTTTCAAATAAACAGCGTAATAGATCGATTCGTTAGTCAAATTGACAGATACTTCTAGGGTAATGTGTTCTCTGAGGGCATGAAGCCATCAGCTCACTCTTCCACGCAGCTGTTTGGTGGTGCTTCTTTGTTTTTTGCTTTCTAAACGTCTTTTCTGAGAGCCACGCGTCGGCTTAGTTGCTCGTCTTACTTTTTGAACCTTTGTCGCTTCCAAGATCAATTCTTTCAAGCGCACTAAAGCATCATCTCGGTTTTGTTCCTGAGTTCTATACTGTTGCGCTTTAATGATAATCACACCGTCTTTGGTGATGCGGCTATCTTTGTGTGCGAGGAGCTTTTCTTTATAGAAGTCAGGTAGGGTAGAGTGCTTGATATCAAAACGTAAATGTATCGCGCTCGATACTTTATTGACGTTCTGACCGCCGGCTCCTTGTGCTCTGATCGCTGTTAACTGGAGTTCCCAGTCTTGAATCGAAACAGAGTTAGATATTTGTAACATAAACATCCATTTTGAACGGTAATATGGCGCCATGATACTGAATATTGGTTATGGTATCAGTAACTTTATTTAAGAGTGGTAGTAGTGATGAAAATAGATTTAACGGCATATGAAGGATTAATCTTTGATATGGACGGTACGTTGATCGATACAATGCCTGCACATGTAAAGGCGTGGGAGCGAACGGCTGAAGAGTTTGGCTTTCATTTTGAAGCGTCTTGGCTGCATAGCTTAGGTGGCATGCCGAGTTATAAGATAGCCGGTGAGGTGAACAGCAAATACGGTTTATCGCTCGACCCACAAGCGGTTTCTACGTTTAAAATGGCGTCGTTTGCGGCTATCGAAGACAAAGGAGACGTTATCCCTTGTACTCACTCTCTGTTGTTAGAGCATCTGGGTAACAAGAAGATTGCAGTCGGAACGGGCAGTCAACGTAAAAGTGCCGAACAGTTACTGGATAAGACAGAGATCTTGAGTAAGCTCGATATTCTCGTGACAGCAACAGACGTTAAGAATCACAAACCAAATCCGGATACTTTCTTAGATGCGTGTTTTGGTATGGGTTTGCAGCCAAAGCAGTGTGTTGTGTTTGAAGATACGAACCTAGGTAAGCAGGCTGCTCATGCTGCGAACATGGATTGTATTCTAGTGGTAGAGGGGAACACACTAGAGTTCTATCCTGCACCAAGCTGATTGCAAGGATTGGGTTGTTAAACCGCCAAACTAATAGCCTAGCGGAACAATACTGATTTTCTGTTAGGCGATTTCGCTCATTTCGCTGTCTAGGAACAGGCACACACTGTTTCGACCTGCTGCTTTGGCTTCATAAAGTGCTAAATCGGCGCACTTGTAGCTAAGAGCAGGGTCGTTGGTCAGGTTGGTAATTCCACCACTGACCGTCACCACGTTATCGAGCTCAATACTGACTGCGATTCTCAATCTGTTAAGTACATACTCAGCTTCTTCTGTTGTGGTATGAGGCAGAATAACGCCAAACTCTTCGCCACCAATACGAGCCACAAAATCAGTTTCTCGGCACTCTCGTTGTAATACTTGAGCAACGGTTTGAATGACGCGGTCTCCATAATCGTGACCAAATCTGTCGTTGATGCGTTTGAAGTGGTCTATGTCCAAAATCGCTAAACAAGACTGTTCGCGAGTAGGGTAACGATTAACACGAGAGCACTCATCTCGCAGCTCAAGATCGAATTTACGGCGGTTCCAACACCCAGCTAAGGCATCTTTTTCACTCAGGTTTCTCAGTTTGTTTTCTAGCTCTTTGTGTTTACTTATATCCACAAATGAAGCGACATAAAACTGAATCACGTCTTTCGAGTCTTTAATGGTTTGGATTCGCAATATTTCCGTGATCAAAGACCCGTCTTTACGACGATTAACCACTTCGCCTTCCCACATGCCTTTCTCTTTGATGATGCTCCACATCTTGATGTAGAACTCTTCGTTGTAGCGACCAGAGGCAAACATGGACGGTTGGCGGCCTTTTACGTCTTCTAACTCGTAGCCACTCACACGGGTGAACTCTTGGTTTACTTTGATGATTCGGTTGTTTCTGTCGGTAATCACCAAGGCAGACATGCCATTCATTGCGGCCTTAGCAAGTTGGCTCTCGATACTGTTCTTCTTGTGGTTGCTGTTCCACAATACGAAGCCAGCGGAGATCATCGAAATCAAGAAAGACAAGGTGATGATCTGAACGACGATCGCTTGTTTTTCTTGTCGGTATTGACTGCTGAACTGCTGATTTTCAATGTGAAGAACCATGTAAATAGGGCTTTCAAACTGTTTGATTTTAGGGCTGATGTCGGAATGAAAATACCAGTTCTCACCATCGAAATAGCTCGAAGATGTCTTGTCTTGAATCGCAGTCCAAAGCTCAGGGTATAACTTTGCGTAAGTCTGCTCTGAACGTGATTCAATTACATGTCCGAAAGATTCCGTAGGATCCGGCCCCATGATTATGTGTCCGGTTTTGTTGAGAATAATAGGAACAGCAGAAGATGCACCAATTTGATAGTGAAGGCGCTTATAAATCTCAAGCATGTTCAGGTTTGCGATGAAGTAACCAATAATGCGGTTGTTTTCAGCGACTGGCGTCATAATGCGTAGCGCTGGAATCAAAGGGCGAACGATCTCTCCGTTTTCGACTTCAAGATCAATACCGCGAGAGCTAATCTCACCAATCTTTAATTGCTGTAGTACCTCATAGTAATCACGCGAAGACTTGTTCTGCAGTTCACTATCTGGAACCACGATTGCTTGATTGTCTTTATAATTAACGCGAAACACTTCGTTGCCAGCTAGATCGAGGTAACGAAGCTGGGAATAGTATTTTTGGCCACGAGCTA
Source organism: Vibrio sp. 10N.222.55.C6 (assembly GCF_041473395.1). Classification (NCBI taxonomy): domain Bacteria; kingdom Pseudomonadati; phylum Pseudomonadota; class Gammaproteobacteria; order Vibrionales; family Vibrionaceae; genus Vibrio; species Vibrio sp. 10N.222.55.C6. The sequence continues at coordinate 188,238 of NZ_JBFRSD010000013.1, read as the reverse complement.
ACATCACCCAAAGATCTTGCAGGGTTTCTTTATGGATAATAGAAGGTTCTCGAATCGCTCGGAGTAGTGTTTGAGAGTCGGCGATTGAAGGAACAGAGTTAGAGATTTGCTCAACAATAACAGCGAGTTCATGAAAGCTGTATTCGATTTGATTTTGGCTAGACTGCTTAATATTTAGAGTGTGCTGAGCATCAATTCTGTCAAGTTCAGAATTGATGTAGAGGGCAGGGACTAGTCCTAGGGCAAAGATGGTACATAGAAATTGGCTGACTAGTTTTTTTATACTTGTATTCATCACTGTCCTCAAAGAATCAGCGCAATACTATATATTTTATAGGGTTTTTAATGTGATCTTGACCGAGAAGTTAAGACAAGATTCGCATATAACTACGATTTAAGTGCAACTTTTTGCAGTTAAGCTTGATTGTTGAGCAATCACTTCGTTAGTAAATGATTGCTCAATATAGAACACAGCTCCGAAACCTAAGCTAAATTAATCGCGATTAATTGCCGATTATCTAACTAAGGGCAGCTAGCTTAGGCCGACGATATTTCCATTACTATCAATATCTAACGACATGAACGCCGGTTTGTCAGGCAAGCCTGGCATGGTCATTACATTGCCGCACAACGCGTAAATAAAGCCAGCACCAGCACACAATTTTAGTTCTCTAACAGGCACGTCAAATTGGGTTGGTGCACCTTTTACGTGTGCTTCTGTCGAGATCGATAGTGGTGTTTTTGCCAAACAAACTGATAGGTCGCTATAGCCATGCAGTTTGAATTCAGCCAGTTGTTTTTTAGCCAGTGGAGATAGCGAAATACTTGCCGCGCCATAACCAACTTCAGCAACTGCCATCAGCTTTTCTTCTAGGCTTTGCTCTGAGTGATACAAAGGCTTAAATTCACTCTGTTTTTGGCAAGCTTTGACTACAGCGTGAGCCAGTTGAGTTGCGCCTTCGCCACCTTGACCAAATGCTTCGCTTACTTCAACGTTAACGCTTGAGTCGAAGTCGGTGATCATCTGTTTCAAAGCATCGAGCTCTTGAGCTGAGTCTTGTGGGAATCGGTTAATCGCAACAACTGTAGGCACTTGGTATTGCTTAACGTTAGTGATGTGCCATTTTAGGTTCTCAAACCCTGCAACAAGCGCGTCTTGGTCATCATTAAAGATTGAATCAGGTAACGGAGTGCCCGGTCTCAAATCGTATAAACCAGAGTTAGCCTTTAATCCACGTAAGGTTGCGACAACCACAGCGCAATCGGGCTTCTTGTTCGACGCTTTCGCTTTTATGTTGCACGCTTTTTCAAAGCCCATGTCTGAGCCGAAACCACCTTCAGTTACCACAAAGTCACTCAGCTTTAACGCTATTTTATCGGCAATAATTGAAGAGTTACCATGTGCGATGTTCGCGAAAGGCCCGGCGTGAATTAGGGTAGGAACGCCTTCAAGGGTTTGCATCAATGTTGGTTCAATAGAATCCTTCATGGTCACGGTCATTGCGCCTGCAACGTTGAAGTCATCTGCGGTTAGCGGCAAGCCTTGTTTGTTGTAAGCAAGTACCACTCGTCCGATGCGCTTTCTCAAATCTTGAAGGTCATTGGCTAGAGCAAGAATGGCCATTAGTTCAGAAGCGGCTGAGATATCAAATCCATCTTCTCGCTCAAAGCCGTTAATTGTTTTGTCTGCTTCGTTCTTGCCAACCGTGATCATGCGTAATGCGCGATCATTATGGTCAAGTACACGTCGCCAAACGATTCTACTTGGGTCGATATTCAGTGCTTTTAAGCCTGAGCGCGTTTCAAAGGCGTCTAACCCTTCACGCTGTTCATGATACAAACGTGCATCAATGGCGGCGGAGGCGAGGTTGTGAGCGGCCGTAACAGCATGAATATCGCCCGTGAGATGCAGGTTTAATTGTTCCATAGGGGCAACTTGAGAGTAACCACCGCCCGCTGCGCCGCCTTTTACACCAAATACCGGGCCCATTGAAGGCTGACGAATGCAGGCCATTGCAGATTGGTTAATCTCTGCGAGGCCTTGTGCTAATCCGATAGTAGTGACGGTTTTGCCTTCACCAAGAGGTGTCGGTGTGATCGCCGTGACTACGACTAATTTACCATCTTGTTGGTTGGCGAGGCGTTCAAGTGACGTGAGAGACACTTTAGATTTGAATTGCCCTAATGGCTGATGTTCGTTGTGGTGCAGGCCAGCTTGCTTGGCAACCTCACTGATGTTTTTAAGGGGAGTAGAGCGACAAATATCAATATCAGACAGCATATTTGATCCTTATATCAGAACCGAAAGGCGGTACGTAAACGTTTGCGTGGCGATAGTACTGTATAAATTTGCCAAGTAAAGGCAAACCACACGAATTATGTGCTGGAAGATAACAGATCTAAAGAGTCATTGCGCGAGATCAAATCTTAAACGAGCAAAATATTCGTTCTGATTACCTTCAGTTGCAATTATATTGGCGTTGAATACAAAAAGGGCTGCATATAGCAGCCCTTCAAGGAATGGGTAATCTCACTTGGCGTTAACCTCTAAGAGGTAACTACCTAATATGGCCGATTAACGATCCCAGTATGTTTCTTCTAAGCTATCTTCGCGTTCAGGCAGTGCACGAGAAAGGCGAGGAGAGTGCTGAGTCAACACTTCGTAGCTTACACGGTTTGCGTACTTACAAATTTGAGACAGTGAAGAGTACGTCAGACAAGCGTGCTCGTGTTTCTCTGAGTTTGGTACATTCACGTGGTGGTAGCTGTTTGCTGCCATGTCGTGAAGTAGTGCTGAAAGTGCACCATCGCCAGCGCCATTGGTATTCTTAATCTCAAGTGGGCCGCCTAGGTAAGGGCCAATGTGAGAGTACACTTTTACTGGGTCTTTACAGTCTTGCTTACGCATCGCACGGCTGAATTCGTATTTATTGAACTCAGGGATGTTACCCGGTAACAATGGCAGTGTGGTTTCGCGTTTCGCTGGTTCGTCAGTGTAACCTGCCATGTATAGACCAATAGGGCCTGCAGTACATAGAACTAGGTCAACCCACTCAAGTGCCTTGTTAGCAGCCAATAGAGGATCTTTTTCACCCGTTAGTGCTTCACCTTCATCTTCGTTCATCGCGACGATGGTTACGTTTTCTTTCAGGTATTCTTGCCACCATTCAGCGTTGCCTTCGATCACATACTTAGTACCAAGTGTTAGTACAACAGGCACATTGTGCGCTTTCGCGTATTCAATCGCTTTTTGTACCGCTTTTGGCATCGGATCTTCAGGTTTGCCACGCATTAGGTATGACGACACAACCAATGCAGACGCTTTCTCGAACACTTTTTCAGGAATGCTTTCTGGAAGAAGTTGGTTCATGTGGCCTTCATTGATTGCAAACGTACGTTCGCCATCTTCAGAAATAAGCGTGTAGCAACGACCGATTGGACCATCAACAGTTTGAAGGTGGTTTAGATTCATACGAGAAGAAGTGCGGCAAAGGTAACGATAACCAAAAGAGCCAACTTCGATCTTCTTAGACATTACGCCAAGCAGGACAGATTTGCTGTCTGCAAGTACGGAATAGTTGTGCAGTGTGTTGCCAATAGTATCGCCAGGGTATTGATGCGTGATCAAACCGCGCTCTACTAACTCTTCATACAGCGCATCTGCTTTACTTTCTTCCAATACCAGTGAGTGACCTTTACTCAGCTCGTATTTTTCTAGGAACTCGTTGTCAACACGGGCTTCGATATCAACAATCGTTTGGCCAACACCCACAATCGTTGCGCGGTGAAGCTTAGGCGTTTGTTGAATTTGGTTGACCAACGGATCACGTGCGTGAGTTGGAAAGTAGTGCTTAGATTTACGCTGTCCAGGAAACTTCATATGAAAAATACAGTGAAAAAATTTTGCCGCATGATATCACATTTTGTTTCTGTTTCTTTCATTTTTATTACATTTTGAATCACCTGCACAATGTCTGTACAGGTGATTCAACTAACTATATGTTTGAAACTACTCGGTTGGCTGTACTAACGTCGCTGGATCAACGTAAGCCTCTGTACCCCATAGTGGAACAGTTGAAAGGCTGTGTTTGAAGCTACCTTCTGTTTCTTTGGTGGTGTAAGACAAATAAAGTAGCGATTGATTCTCTGCATCGTAGATACGACGAACCTTCATTGTTTTAAAGAAGATACTTTTCGATTGCTTGAATACCACTTCGCCAGACTTACTCTTGTCTATTTGAGCAATCATTTCTGGTGTAATTTCACCTGTTTGACGACAAGATATAGAGCTATCACTTGGATCAGAAAGGCTAAGGTTTGCTTCGATTGATGCAATATGACAGGTAACACCCGCGATCTTATCGTCATCTAATGAAGACATCTTGATATCCTTCATTGTGAAGAAACCCAGTGAGACGTCGCCAACCTCGTTGTCCGAACAGCCAGCTAACATTGTCACGATACCTGCTGCTATTAAGGCTTTTTTCATAAGAAGTCCTTTTTATTTATATAGTTCTGTTTACTATAAGGATATTGAAAGCTTGGATACGAGTGTAGAGCTTTTCGTTAAGTTCTTAAAGGATGTTGTTGGATAATGAAAAATATGAAGCATTTAAAGTACTTGTTGGCCTTGGTCATGCTCTGTATGCTCTCTGCTTGTAGCTCGGCACCTCAGCCGACCGTATGTCTTCCAAATAACTGCGATATTTGGGGATACTAACCGTAGGTACTAAAAGAATGAATAACGAAATACCTGAAATTGCACACAAGAAAAACCAATGGCTATTTAGTCAGCTCGATATTGCTTACCCCGCAAAAGAGAGCCTCCTCGGCCGTGAACTTTATCAAAGCAAACTTCCATCCAAGACATACCAACTCCTAGCACAAGATCAAACTCCTTCCCAAATTGATGAACTGCATAAAGTCGATTTCCATAAATTGACCGTGCTATTTTCACTCAACCAAGCAAGCGTTTACCAAGATGAAATCGAAAGGGCACACATGCTTGAGTTCTTGAGCCAAATTATGCTTTCTGACGATCATGTATTATATATTGGTACTCAAAACGGTGAAGTTGTGGCGAGCGCTATCGTCACAGAAGCGGATGGTTCCCTATTGATCTCGGATGTCGTTGCTGAAAATGGTCAAAGTATCAACAACTTTGCTAAGCAGTTACACGATTTTTGGGCACAAGATCATGCTTCTTGCGATAAAGTATGGATCGAGAACTAAAGATTCTTTGACAAAGCGTTAATCTAAGTACAATACCCCGTCTTATTTAAAGGGTATTGTATGTACAAGCTATTGATATCAATCGCTGTATTATGTGTTAGCGCTTATTCTTCACTCAGTTTTGCTAACGACTGGGATATTAAACGCATCCTAGTTTTACACTCATACGAACCTTCTTATCAATGGACTGCTGACTTCCAAAAAGGGATAGACAGTGCGTTCAGCCAGTCTCAAACCGAAGTTAAACTCTCAATAGAGTATTTGGATTCAAAGCGTGTCCACAGCCCAGAGTATTACGACTCTCTCGCGAACTACTTACGTGCGAAGTATGCAGGTTATAAATTTGATGGCGTAATTGCGACGGACGATAACGCAGCCAATTTTCTTGAATCTCTGCCTAATTTGATTGATCGCTCCACACCTGTCGTTGCAGCCGGCATCAATGATTTCAGCACCGACATGTACGCGGTGTCTGACAGAGCAACTGTGCTTTACGAGAACGATCAGATAGACGTTAATATTAAGCTGATCTCCAAATTAAGACCTAATCTAAAGAATCTCTATTTTGTAAATGATTACAGTGTCACGTCTGAATTGATTCATAAAGAAATGAACAAAATGATGGCTGAATTTTCAAATATCAATCTCGTAGAAATTCGCGACTTGTCGCTGGAGCATACGAGCCAATTTTTGGAAGGGATCTCTGCGGACGATGCGGTATTGCTCAGTCATTACAACACCGAGTTAAAGCAAGGGGTTTATCACACTTACCAAGAGATTGCGGATACGTTGTCAAAAGCGAGTGCTGCTCCGGTGTTTGCTTTATGGCAGTTCTATATTTCGGGTGATGTACTCGGTGGTTACGTTAATCACTCACAAAGCATGGGTGAACAGGCCGTCGATGCGTTGGATAAATACCTTCCACTTGGTTTTACTACACCGTTAACTCCCGGAGACAACAAACGTTTTGTATTCAATTACCCTGCAATGAAGAGATACGGGATTAGTGGAAACGCGTTACCTGACGAAGCGGTTTTCATTAACGAGCCTTCCTCCTTTTTACAAAAGAACTTTCAATTGTTGTTGGGCTTAATCATGGTCATTACAGGGCTGAGCGTGATTATCGTGATGCAATTTATTACCCTACGCCAAAAGAAAGAGTTGGCAAAAAAGAACAAGCGAATCCTTGCACTACAGAAACAAACTTTGAATGTTCAAAAAGACATGATTCATGTTCTAGGAGAGGCAATTGAAACCCGCTCTGGCGAAACTGGTAATCATGTTAAGCGTGTAGCCAAGTTGTCTGCACTGCTTGCTAAGTATCGTGGCTTGAGCCATCGCGAGGTCGAGATGATTGAGATCATCAGCCCAATGCACGATGTGGGTAAGATTTCAGTCCCTGAATCAATCTTGGATAAAGCTGGGAAATTAACCGACCAAGAGTGGGAGGTGATGAAGCTTCATACTACGGCTGGCTATAACTTACTAAAGAGCGGAGCGGGTGATATTACCAACCTCGCGGCAATCATTGCTAACGAACATCACGAGCGTTGGGATGGTGCTGGATACCCGAATGGAAAAGTGGGTGATGAAATACACCTGTTTGCTCGTATCACTGCCGTAGCCGATGTGTTTGATGCGCTGCTTAGTGCACGTTGCTACAAAGAACCGTGGCCGTTAGATATGGTGGTCGATTTGTTTGAGCGAGAGTGTGGCTACCAGTTTGATCCTCAGCTAACTAAATTGCTACTGAAACACTTATCCGAGTTTGTCGCTATCCGAGATTCGTACCCCGATACTGGAACTGTAGAATATGCGTCTTCACCTTCGCTTGAAGCTAAGGTCTTAGAAGAGTCGGTTGTTAGCTAATTGTCGCTCTATCTGAGTAGCCTATAAGCCATTTTTTTTATCGATTCACCACGATCCGGCTAGGAAGTAGTGATTTATATTTTCTCCTGAAATTGAGTAGCTTATGTAAACCTCGCAGTATTTGGTTTCGTAGAATCTGGGTTAATTTAATGAAAACTGTTGCTTATGCTGAGCGATAAAGTGATCAACTCCATATTTCGCGAAGAGAAATAAGCCTGTATCTGCAAACTGTTACCTCAATCATCTCGCGCATTGAAAGAACACTATAGGATAAAACTTGGATTCAATCTGAGTGAGATACCTATGCGGTTAGAACAGACTAAATGTGTGATTTTCGATTGTGACGGAACACTTATCGATAGTGAAAAGCTGTGCTGCCAAGCTTTGGTGAACGTTTTCACTGGCTTTGGAGCGGAGCTAAACGTCAACGACTGCTATGCGCACTTTCAAGGCGGGAAGCTAGCCGACATCTTAATGGATACACAAGAACGTCTTGGGTTATCTATCTCGATTGATACACTTGAGCCGTTATATCGCAATGAATTACAAGCACTGTTCCAGCGTCATTTAAAACCGATGGATGGCGCTATCGAACTTATTGAATTCCTCAAACAACAAGACATCGAGTTTTGTATTGCTTCCAATGCACCGAAATCTAGGGTTGAATCTTCATTGGCGATGACAGGCATGCTAGACGACTTCAAAGGCAAAGTGTTCTCAGCTTTTGATGCTAACAGCTGGAAGCCAGAGCCTGATCTAATCATGTACACGGCCATGAACATGGGCTTTCTGCCAAATGAGTGCATCTACGTGGATGATACGTTGAAAGGGATTGAGGCTGGTGTTCGCGCGGGTATCCAATCGTTTCGATTACGCCCGAGTATTGATGAAGCAATCGTAGATCCCGAAGCCGACTCAGCAGAACTCGCGGCTCAGGATATCTACAGTTTAGAAGAAATTTCAGTTTGGATTAATGGCAAGCACTGCTCAAATGGTGGTATATCGAATTCTGCAGCTTTGGTGGGGTAGAGCTTAGTTGAAGGCTGACTACCTTACTAAATTGTTTGGTGTGGAAACCGCAAGATGCACAAGTAAACTTTTCTCCACTTTCTGAAAGCAGATACTCGTCGTGTTGGCATAAAGGGCATGTAATGTCGTCGGTGTTTGGTGTTTCTGTTTTATTCATTATGTGTCACCTGCAGCAAGGGGGTAAGCGAAAAAAGACCCGTTCAATTAGATTACTCCTAAGCTCGAATATTAGATAGTTCTGACACTTCTTAATCTCTCCTTTGCGACTTGCTTCATGGTAATTGATAATGTCATCGTTATTGACCATGGTTCTTGTAATGTTATTAAACAAAAGCCAAAAAGAAAGGACCCATTACGAGTCCTCATTAGTTTGTTTTCAATTCACGCCGCTAGTTCACCAGTTGATCCTTAAGTTCGGTAGCGTGCCAATGTCTGAGATAGAGAAACCGACGCTTCTGTTAGCCTAGATACGCCATTTGAGGAATTCTGAGCCACGTCTTTAATCACATCGGATTGGCTTCGAATATCGTTAAGCTCTGCTGCAATCGTATTGGCAACGTTACTTTGCTCATCGGCTGATGTTGCGATTTGGATACTCATGTCCATTAGTGCTTGAGCTGAATCTGCAATCGAGTTTACGTCGTGACCAATGTTTGAAATCAACTGGCTACTGGTTTGCGCTTGGTCAACCGTCTGTTCGGTGATCTTCGCGATATTTTGGCTCTCTTGCTGTAAGCGTTCAATCATCGCTTGGATTTCTACAGTAGCCGACTGAGTGCGGCTTGCCAGTGTTCTTACTTCATCAGCAACAACAGCGAAACCTCGGCCTTGCTCGCCCGCACGAGCGGCTTCAATCGCGGCATTTAAAGCAAGTAAGTTAGTTTGCTCTGAAATAGCATTGATCGTCGTGATGACCTCGTTAATTTGGCTCGTATTCACATTCAAGCTAGTAACAGAAGATGAGGTTTGCTCAATCAAAGAAGAAAGGGTGGTGATTTCCGAGATTGCCTGTTGAACCTTCGCGTGGCTATCGTTGATTTGCTGCGCGTCTTGTTCTGTTTGTTCAGTTGAGCGTGCAGAGATGTTAGAGACTTCATTTGCCGAAGCTGTCATCTGATCCATTGCTGTCGCTACAGAGTCTAGAGAGGCATTTTGGCTCATGATTTGTGTTTCGCTGCGCTTCATCTCAGTTTCGAAAGAAGCCGATGTTTCGCTTAGCGTTGCTGCACTGTGGTTTACGTTGTTGACTAACTCACTAAGCGTGTCCATTGAACGGTCAAGCGCACAACCAATCGTGCCGAACTCATCACGGCCAGGGTGGAAGCCAAGGCGTGATGTTAAGTCACCATCACCAATCTTTTGAGTCGTTGAATAAAGAACCCAAAGTGCGCCGCCTAGGAAAGTCGCTACCCAGTAACAGAAAAGACCAAAAGGCACACACCACAAGAAGCTCAGTAATAAAGTGTACAGTGCTTGCTGCTTTTGATTCTGTATATCGTTCGTTGAAACGGTAAGTGAGTAGTAGTTGCCATCTTGTGCGAGTGCTGTGGCAGTCACAGAACCATTATTTGAAATAGTGGTTTGTTGAGCGCGAGTTTGCTGGCTAACAGAGCGAACAGATGCCGGGGAATCTGATGCTGATAAAATGCCTTGCAGTTGATACTCGACCTGCTGTTTTGCAGTTACGTCAATGTGTTCCATTTTGTTGACGTAGTTCAGTCCAGCTAGGCTTGCCAGAGCGGCAAAAAAGATTAAGAAAATGACCCAAAACTTGTCGTTGATCGACATCTTAATAAACAGTTTGTCTATCGTTCGAAATTGTACTTCTTTCATAAAAACTCCACGGTAAATCCTTTACCGTGGACTCTAAATAACCGACCTCAATAAAAATGTGACTTCAATCGACTAATTGTGAAAATTAATGACAGTGATATGTCATTTATGAGATCTGAATCAAGTAAATTAGTTCTGTATAGGTTTATTAGCCTAAAGAAGGCAGTAACCCTACTGAAATAAGAACTTGAATCGCAATGATAAATACGCCAACGCTACCTGCTAAAAACAACGCTTTGCTACCGCCTAACACTTGGTAACTGGCTTCTGAAGATTGTGGTTTGACAGAGAAATCAGTGTAACGAACCTTGTAGACCATCACTGTTGGTAACAGAATCGCGAGCACTGAAAGTGCAATGGCTGCGTAGCCTAAAGCCATGATGAAGCCTTGTGGGTAAAATAAGGCAAACCCCAGTGGCGGTAAGAAGGTGATAGCAGCTGTCTTAACACGTTTTGCGTTACCTAGTTTCTTGTTCAGTGAGTCGCCCATGAATTCAAATAAGCCCAAGCTCACACCAATAAAAGATGTCAGCAGTGCAAGGTCTGCAAACACACCGACGATTACGCTTAGGTTGGATTGATGAACCGTTTGCGATAGCGAGACTAATAGCGCGCCCAAGCTTGTGTCAGACAACAACTGCTCTTGGCTAATCACGCCCAAAGTAACACTTTGCCAGAAAACGTAGATAACCAGAGGCAGTGCCGAGCCAATAATCATTACCTTACGTAAAGAACGAACGTCACCATCTAGGTATCGAACAATTGATGGGATGCTGCCGTGGAAACCAAAAGAGGTAAACACAACCGGAATAGCCGCAACAATCAGGCCTTGCTGTAAAGGCATGCTCATTAAGTATTGAGAGGTAATGTTTGGCGCTAGGAAGCTGAGTACCAAAACCATCGCGATAAGCTTTAAGCCAAACAAAACGCGGTTAACTTTATCAACACTGTGTGTACCAATCGTAACAACGCCGGCAACTAATAGGGTAAATAGAAGCGTGGTGATTTGAGCATTAAGTTCGATACCCGCGATATCCGAAATTCGTTGGTTAAATTGCGCACCGCCGCCAGCTATGTATGCCGCACACAGAGCGTAGAAAAGAAACATCACCGCGAAGCTCGCAATCCACTTTCCTTTTGTCCCCAAAATGGTATGAGCTAACGTGTGTAGGGTAGCGTCAGATTCTGCGAATTGGTGAAGCTCTACCATTAATAGCGCAGTAAAAGCCATTAACGCCCATAAACCCAGCATCAAGAAAAGTGAAGTTGAAAAGCCAATACCTGCAGAAGCAAGTGGAAGAGCGAGCATGCCAGCACCAATGGTTGTGCCTGCAATGATCAAAGTACTACCAAAAACCTTTGATTTATTCATTGTATATAATTCTTTACGTTAGGGTGTGTTTTCATTGTAATTCTTCTAGCTTAAGCGCATAAACCCAAAGAATATCTCGATTTTGAAGTATTCTGATTGAATTTAATTCCAAATGCAATTCTTATTGTAATTAAAAACATCCACTGTAAATTAATATTTACACAAAGGGCGTGTCAGCATTCAAATGAGCAAAGCAAACGTTTGACCATGATCGGTTTCAAAATTTATAGAGTAATTTGTTGTACTTGGTGTAAGGTGACAGTACATATGTCGTTCGCGTATACCCCTTTAACGCAAAAAAGCGTTAATGATCGCGAGTAGCTTTAAGCTATGAATATGGAATGGGTAGAGTAGAGTGCGTTCATCAAAGTGACATAATATAAGTCCAAGATGGTGCACTAGTTAATCGGACATCATGTCCACATCAAGGAATAGAGGGGGCACAATGAGTGACCAATCTTATAATGACGAAAGTCTAGAGTTGTTAGATGCTATGGAAATTGGCATTGATTTGTCTGACTATGAGCAGACAGTGAAACAGTTAGCAGAAGAGCTTTTCAAGTCTTCGAACTAAGCTTTTAAGATCTTTAATTCAGTTTCAACTGAAACGTTTTAAAGCTAAAAGTTTTCTTAGCTAAAGCTTCTCAAAGCAAACAATTCTAAACTGAGCAAATCGTATTCGCTCACACGTCATACCAAAACTATCCTCATTAAAGTTCGCGAAGATAAACGAGTACGTTTACCATGTTACTTAGTTCTCGATACTTTAATGAGGTTCAATGAACTTTCTCGCACACCTTCACATCGCCAAGCACTGTAACAGCAACTTAGCAGGTAACCTGTTAGGTGATTTTGTTAAAGGCGACCCTAATAAACACTATTCTGATTCCCTTTCTGACGGTATTAGGCTTCATCGATTTGTTGATAGCTATACTGATCGTCATGATGTATCTCGTTCTGCAAAATCACTTTTCTCAGACCAAACACGACGCTTTGCGCCTATCGCACTCGATGTATTTTGGGATCACTGCTTAGCCAATCATTGGGATCAGTTTTCACAGCAGACATTAGAGCGTTTTTGTTTAGATAGCCATGAGCAGATCTTTGAACATCAAGAGCCACACTGGCCTGAAAATTTCGTTATGGTTCATCAGAAAATGGCTGAGCATAGATGGTTAGAGAGCTATCAAGACATGTCATCTATAGAGGTGGTGTTGCAGCGAATGGCGTTGAGAAGGCCTAAGCTCGGTATGCTCGAGGCATGTTACGATGACCTCGAACGTCACTATGATACGTTGCAGTGTCACTTTAATGAGCTTTATCCCAACGTTTTAGAGGAAGCTAAGCAGTTTAATGCGCTTCAAATGAAGAAAAATCAAAAGGAAAGGTAAACAGCGTAATGCAGGTTTGCTACAATCCGCGCCTATTTAATCTTTGAGCATCATACTATGTCTGAATCTACAAAATCTTTTAACCAACTAGGATTATCTGAGCATCTTCTTGCCACGTTGTCTGAGCTTAATTTTACGGCTCCTACCAGTGTTCAAGAACAAGCAATTCCATTGGTATTAGAAGGCAAAGATGTACTGGCTGGTGCTCAAACGGGTACAGGTAAAACGGCTGCGTTTGGTTTACCGATTATTCAAAGATTAATCGAGACAAAAGACAACGTTATTCCGAACCCTAAGCTCGTTCGTGCGCTTGTATTAGTGCCAACTCGTGAATTGGCACAACAGGTTTTCGATAACTTAACTAGCTACGCAAAGGGCACCGACATTAAAGTCGTGGTGGCTTACGGCGGCGTTAGCATGAAGGTGCAAACTGATAACTTACGCGGTGGCGCAGATATTCTTGTCGCGACGCCTGGTCGTCTTATTGATCACATGTTCACTAGAAACATCATGTTGAGCCAAACGGAAGTCCTGGTACTGGATGAAGCTGACCGTATGTTAGATATGGGCTTCATGCCTGACATTAAGCGTATTCTTTCTCGCATGAACGAAGTGCGTCAAACTCTGTTCTTCTCTGCAACGTTTGATAACAAAATCAAAGCGATTGCACACCGTATGATGCAGAAGCCAAGTGAAATCCAAGTTACTCCAAAAAACAGCACCGCTGAAACCGTAACACAGATGGTTTACCCGGTAGATAAGTCGCGTAAAAGTGAGCTATTAGCGTATTTGATTGGTTCAAAAAACTGGCAACAAGTGTTGGTGTTCACAAAGACTAAGCAGGGCACTGATGCTCTCGTTAAAGAGCTTAAGTTAGACGGCATTAAAGCGGCATCAATCAATGGCGATAAGAGCCAAGGTGCGCGTCAAAAAGCCCTAGACGATTTCAAGTCAGGCAAAGTTCGTGCGTTGATCGCAACCGACGTGGCAGCTCGTGGTATTGATATTCAGCAGCTAGAACAAGTTGTGAACTATGACATGCCATTTAAAGCAGAAGATTATGTTCACCGCATCGGACGTACTGGCCGTGCGGGTAACAGCGGCTTAGCGATCTCTTTGATGAGTCAGGATGAAGCTTACCTATTGGGTGATATTGAGCGATTACTTGATACTCGCTTGCCTCAAGAGTGGCTAGAGGGCTTTGAACCAAGCCTTGAAAAAGATCTAGCGCCCGATCGTGGTGGTCGCAGCAAAAGCCGTTCATCAGAAAAACGTAAGATGAAAGCGAAGCTTAAGATTCACCAAAACCGCGGTAAAGCACGTCGCTAATAAGCTGTACAAAGCTCCAGTTTAAAGATCTATACATATAAAAACGCGCCGTTACAGTGACTTCTGTAACGGCGCGTTTTTGTATCTTATAAGCTCATAATGGTTATGAACCCGATTAAGCTTTATGTTCCTGGTTACACTTCCATTCACATGGCACTTCATAAATCAGCTCTTCAATCGAGGTTGGATTTAGAGCCCACTCTTCATCAATATTGAACTTGCTGACCATCTGCGTGTTGAAAAGCTGCCAATGCTTAAGTAGGGCGTCTTCGGGTGAGGTGACCATATCACCTTCATTCCAAGTGCTTTCCATAAAGGGAGTGAGGCATACAGCGCCGTTTGCGTACATGATCATTTGCCATTTAACTTCGTAAATGTTGATCATTTTGTCTGGGTTAGCTGCATTGTACTCAGCGGCAAGCCCGTTAATCTCTTTTTCAACATCGCCGACATTGTCGATGAAGTAATCAACTAGGTTGTCTTCTTGGCGAACAGAGTCTGAAATAAGCTGCATTGGCCTACGTGAGTGAATCATGTTGGTGAACAGACGCATGCTAAACAGGTAGATAGCGATATTTGGCGCAACATCTTTTGGCAGCTCTTCCATAATCTTACTGATGTAAGACTGAAAATAATCGTGTAAACAATCACTTATTGCATGCCAAATCTTTTCTTTGCTACCAAAGTGGTGGCGGATAAGGCTATGCGAGACGCCTGCCTTTTCACTGATGTTTCGCAGTGATACACGATCGTAGCCAAAGTCACAGAACATGTCTGCGGCAACGCTCATGATCAAAAAACGCGTCTCTTCGGCGTCTTTTGCACTTCTTCTACCTTGCTTCTTTTCGGTCATCTTCATTTCACATAATTACCTGATTACAACATTCTACACTGTTTTTACTGAAATAAAAAATACTGCACAAGTGGAAAGTAAAGCTTGAGAATTATTTAATATTAAATATACTGCCCACCTGTGTAATAAATCATAATAATTAAACGGAGAGGCATCATGCAGTTCAATTTGTCTATCAATGCCATATCGAGCAAGCGCATGGGAGCTGTTATTGCAGCACTATTGCTCGCAGGCTCTCTAACTGGATGTGACAAAGTTCAGTCAGAGGAAAATGTGCAGGTAATCAAGCCAGTCAAGCTGTTCGAAATCCCACAACAGACTGATATTGATCTCGATAGCTTCATTGCAAAGGTTGATGCAACCGACCGTGCGGCACTTTCTTTCCAAGTGGGTGGAGATATAGAAACCTTCGATGTTCGTATGGGACAAGAAGTGAAGAAAGGTCAGGTGTTAGCCGTATTAGACGCGACGGATTACCGTATTGCCGTTGACGCAGCCCAAGCTAAATTTGATCTGGCGAACAGCCAATACAAACAAGCTTCTGAGTTGTATGCGAAAAAACTGGTCAGTACCGATTACTACGACCAAGCCGTAAACACCTTTACTGCCGCTGAAGTTGAGTTGGACCAAGCAAAAACAAACCTTGGCTACACTACCTTAGTTGCTCCATTCGATGGCGTGGTATCGATGGTGTTTGGAAAGCAATATCAATTGATCGCAGAAAAGCAGCCTGTACTGAATATTTTGAATCACAGTGAAATGGATGTGACGTTTTCAATTCCAGTATCAAAGCTTGAAGACCGTTCTATTCAAGACCTAACGAGCTCAAACATGTGGGTTGTGATGGACAGCCACCGCGGCATTCGTATCCCGACTCGCTTTAAAGAAATCTCAACGCAACCAGATGAAGATACCAACAGCTACCAAGCGGTTGTGTCTATCGAAAAGCCAGAAGGCATCAATCTACTTTCTGGTATGACAGCGCAAGTTGAAGTTCAGAAAAGTAAATCTGACTACGGCATTGGTATTGTGGATTCAGCTTGGTTAAACAAAGACGTAGGCCATGGTGAACTATGGCGTTATAACCCTGACTCTCAACTGATTTCTAAAGTACAAGTCCTTCTTGATGAGCAAGGCAAGGTTATCGACGGATTGTCGTCTGGTGACCTTATCGTTGAAGCGGGTGTGGATGTGTTATCAGACGGACAACAAGTAAAAGCTTGGCTTCGTGAGGGCGGTATTTAATGAACCTTTCAAAATTATCAGTTGTTGTCGCGTCGGTTCTGTTACTTCAAGCCTGTAACAATGAAGCTGTACACCGTGAACAACCACCTTTGTTGGTTTCTACCTTTGAAGTTGGCGCACCGCTTACTAATCAGTTCAGAAGTTTTAATGGACAGGTGATGCCAGCTGAATTGACTCCCTTGGCATTTAAGCTAGCAGGCGAGATTCAACAAGTATTAGTAGAAGCGGGCGACAATGTCGAAAAAGGGCAGTTATTAGCCACCTTAGATAACGCAACGTACGTACAAGATCTGACTGATGCTCAATCTCAATTTAAACTGGCAAGCAAACAGTTGGCCCGTGGAACGGAGATGTTTGGCAGCGAAATGTTATCGCAATCAGAACACGACCAACTGACGGCTAACTATAAGCTCGCATCGGCGAATTTGGCGGCGGCGAAACGCAAGCTGAGTTACACAGAACTTTTAGCGCCGTTCTCAGGAACAGTTTCAACTGTCGATAAGCAACGATTCGAAAATACGACGCCTGGAGAAACACTACTGAGTGTGTACCAGAACGACAAGGTGTATGTGCGAATTCAAGTATCAGATTCGATCTTGGCGTCAATTAGCCCAGACATGCGTTCAAATAGCTATCGTCCTGAGGCGACCTTTGGCGGTCACACAGGCCAATATCCACTGACGTATCTAGAACACACCAGTGAACTGCACCCACAATCCCGTACCTACGAATTTTGGATGCAGATGCAGCAGCCTGAAAGTGAAATCCTGCCAGGCACGAGCGTTACGGTCAATGTAGATATGGCGAAAGCGGGCCTGAGCGATGTTCAAGGCTACCAATTACCAATGACAACGCTAGAAGCGGGCTCTGAAGCGAATCAGTTCTATGTGTGGAAAATGGAAGACGGACAAGCATTCAAAAGCGAAGTAGAAGTCGACAAGATCAGTGGCCAAGGCGCACTCATCGCTCATGGTGTTGAGCAAGGTGAGCTACTCGTAAATTCGAATTTAAGAAAACTCCGTGACGGAATCCAATTGTCAGGAAAAGCAGAATGAACATCGCAGAATATTCAATAAAGAACAAAGTAATCAGCTGGCTGTTTCTAGTCATTTTGGCCATTGGCGGTGTGACGTCTTTTGGTAATCTATCCCGTTTAGAAGACCCAGCTTTTACCATTAAAGATGCAATGATTATTTCAACTTACCCTGGCGCTACGTCAATGGAAGTTGAAGAAGAGCTGACTTACCCACTAGAAAAAGAGATAAGACAGCTTCCGTACATCGACAAGATTACCTCGACATCATCGAACGGTATGTCCCAAATTATGGTCAGTATGAAGATGGACTACGGTCCAGACGAGCTGCCTCAGATCTGGGATGAAATGCGCCGTAAGATCAACGATCTACAACCAACACTGCCAAGTGGTGTAAATTCCGTTCAGATCATCGATGATTTTGGTGATGTGTTTGGTGTGATGATCATGCTGACCGGTGATGGTTACGATTACGTTGAGCTCAAACAGTACACAGATTACATAACGCGTGAAATCGAACTGGTCGACGGTGTCGGTAAAGTAAGCATTGCAGGTGACCAACAAGAACAACTGTTTGTTGAGATGTCACTGGAACGCTTAGCCGCATTGAACCTAGATATGTCGACGGTTACGTCACTGCTAGCACAGCAAAACAGTGTGGTATCGGCAGGCGAGGTGATGCTGAATGGTCAAAGCCTTACGATCAAGCCAAACGGCACCTTAAGCACGGTTGAAGAACTAGAAAACCTGATCATTCATGGTCGCGATACAGGTAACCTGATTCGCTTGAAAGATGTCGCTGAAGTAACTCGTGGTATTCAAGAAAAGCCGGGCAATGTATTAACGTACAACGGTAAACCAGCAATCAACTTGGGTATTGCGTTCTCTTCTGGTGTAAACGTGGTTGAGATTGGTAAAGCACTGGATGCGGAACTGGATCGCCTAGAAAGCATTAAGCCAGCGGGTGTAGAACTGAATTACTTCTACAACCAAGCGCAAGAAGTAGACAAATCTGTGGCTGACTTCTTAATCAGCCTAGTTGAAGCGGTAGCCATCGTTATCATTGTATTGTTGTTCGCAATGGGCTTACGCAGTGGTTTGATCATCGGTTTGGTTCTTCTATTGACGGTATTCGGTACCTTCATCCTGATGGATTACAACGATGTTGAACTGCACCGCATCTCTCTGGGGGCACTGATCATCGCGCTGGGTATGCTGGTGGATAATGCGATTGTTGTCGTTGAAGGTATTTTGGTGGGCTTGAAGAAAGGCAAAACCAAGCTTCAAGCAGCGAAAGACATCGTCAAGCAAACACAATGGCCACTGTTAGGTGCGACCATTATCGCTATCACAGCGTTTGCACCGATTGGTTTGTCGAAGGATGCGACAGGCGAATTCATGGGTTCACTGTTTTGGGTACTGTGTTTCTCACTGTTTTTGAGTTGGGTAACTGCACTAACACTAACGCCATTCCTTGCCGAGATGTTGCTTAAAGAAGAAGACAAGGTTGATGAGAACGAAGACCCATACAAAGGCATCCTGTTTGTGGTATTCGGTGCGTGTCTGAAAGTAGCACTTCGATTTAGATGGCTTACTGTAGTTAGTATGGTCGCTCTATTAGCAGTTTCTGTCGTCGGTTTTGGTATGGTGAAGCAGCAGTTCTTCCCGCCATCAAATACCCCAATGTTTTACGTAGACATGTGGATGCCAGAAGGCACCGATGTTCGTGAAACGATCAAGCAGACAGAAAAAGTTGAAAGCTACATTCGCCAGCAAGACGACGTGGAGTTTGTAACGACAACGGTTGGGCAGGGCATGCAACGTTTCGCACTGACTTACCAACCAGAGAAAAGCTACGAAGCGTACGCCCAGTTACAAGTAAGAACCACTGACCGCGACACTATGTTTAAGGCTCTAGCGGCGCTAGACAAAGACTTAGCGAACGAATTTGAGCAACCAACGTTCCAGTTCAAGTTGATTGAGTTTGGTCCGTCACCCGCTTCAAAAATTGAAGCGCGTATTATCGGTGCCGATCCACAAGTACTGCGTAACATTGCAGTTGAAGTCGAAGACATCTTGCTTGCCGATCCAGGCTCTCGAAATGTTCGTCATGACTGGCGTGAACGCACTAAAGAACTTGTACCACTGTTCAACGAATCTAAGGCTCGTCGCCTAGGCATTTCAAAAACTGACTTGTCTGAGACATTACAGATGGCGTTTGGCGGTTACAACATCGGCCTACTGCGTGATGGTACTCATATGTTACCTATCGTGGCGCGTTTACCGGAAGAAGAGCGTTTTAATTTCGAATCGCTAAACAATGTGAAGATTTGGAGCCCATCACTACAAACTTACATCCCAGTTGAGCAAGTGATTGATGGCGTAGAGCTTCAATGGTCTGAGCCACTGATTCAGCGTCGCGACAGAAAACGTACGCTAACAGTATTGGCTGACCACGATGTTCTTGGTGATGAAACGCCAGCGAGTCTGTTTGCTCGTGTGAAACCAAAGGTAGAAGCATTAGATTTACCAGAAGGCTACAGCATTAGCTGGGGTGGTGAGTACGAAAGCTCTAAAGATGCGCAAGAATCTCTGTTTGGTTCACTGCCAATGGGTTATTTGCTGATGTTTATCATCACGATGCTTCTGTTTAACTCGGTTCGTAAGCCGCTTGTGATTTGGTTTACGGTTCCACTCTCTATCATTGGTGTTTCAATTGGTCTGTTAGGTACCAATATGCCATTCAGCTTCACAGCGTTCCTTGGCTTATTGAGTCTAAGCGGCATGATTTTGAAGAACGGCATTGTACTGCTTGACCAGATCAACAGTGAGCTATCAACAGGTAAAGACCCATATTTAGCGGTTGTCGACAGTGCGATTAGTCGTGTACGACCGGTATCTATGGCAGCATTAACGACTATCTTGGGTATGATTCCTTTGGTATTCGATGCATTTTTCGGCTCGATGGCGATTACCATCATGGCAGGCTTAGGCTTTGCTACCGTACTAACGCTAATAGTAGTACCGATGATGTTCGCTATTTTATATAGAATCAAACCGTCCACTGCGGGTTATTAGGGAATGATATAAAACAGATTCTTTTAAGCCAGCCCAGTCAAATTTGACTGGGTTTTTTATGCGTGTTGTCCCGTCCTGAAATGTGTTGACACGTGAGAGCGGTATGAGGGTACGAATAGGCAAGCATTAAAAAATCCGCTACTCAATGGTCAAGCGGCTTTGAGAAGGATAGGGCAATTCTAGATTGCTAGGCGTATGTCTAATTCAATCGGCTTTGGCATGGCTAAGTGATAGCCTTGATACATATTGAAGCCTAAGCTCTGCATCGCTTGGAGTTGTTGTTGGGTTTCTATGCCTTCAATCACTGTCTTTGCGCCAATTTGGTTTGCAAGATCAAGCACTAACTCCATTCCTCGAGTGTCGCCTTGTTCAAAGTCCAACATAACCGAGCGGTCTATCTTGATGATATGAGGGTTAATGTGACGAACGCGTTGTTCGGTTGACGCTTGTGTTCCGAAATCATCAACAGCGATTTGAAAGCCATTATCCGCAAGAGAAAGAGCGGCATCTTTCAAGCGCTCTTCACTTTCTGCATTCAACTCTACCAACTCCATCACTATCTGTTCGCATGAAAGATTAAGCTCGTGAAGGCGTTTAGCTAACAAGCTATCGCTGACCTTTTCTGCAGCAAACAACTCACCAACGTTTGGAAGAACGTTCAAAAATAGATGTAAATGACGGATTGTCGATTGTGCGAAGTTACGGATATGAATCGCTCGACTCAACCTCTCTACATTGATTTTGTCTGTGCTTGAGGTTTCGTCGGAATGGAAGAAGTGATCAGGACGAACAATATCACCTTTGTTATTTGAAATGCGCACCAAACCCTCAACACCTATCTGAGTCATAGAAGAGTCGAATATAGGTTGATAGACGCTTCTAAGCGTCAGGTCTTGGTATTTCGCAATAAACTGCATATCAGCATCTACGGATATACAGCTAATAAATTCACTTCTGTCTGATAAAATCATAGTCGCTAGTAAAGAGGGCTTATTCAATGGCGGACGTACATGTCGCGGCTGTCACAATATTGACAGGTGTAAGTAAATTGTCAATTAATAAAAACTCTTTTGTAGAGTCAATATTTAAATAAATATAATTAACGAAAAAACAGCATGATATTAGTCATTAAAATTACTTATCATTCACCATTAATAATGACTATTGTGAATTTAATCTCTGAGTGATCTATCTCATATCAACACCAATCAATATAAGCTTTCAACGCCAATACACCAGGTGAAAGTAAGGATAAAGCCTCAGGTTATGGGGGAATGTCAAAGTTACATTATTAACAAACAACTCTGTTTGCATATAAATGATATCTACTTCTCAAAATATGAACGATGAGCTGATAAGTTATTATTTTATCGAAGATAAACTTTGATTGATTATTGGGTAGGGCTTGAGTTAGGTTTTATAAAATGTTGGGATGGAGGTCTAACTATTTACTTTCAAGACTGATTAAAAAAGTTGACCCGTATTCTTACTGCCATTGAAGTACTGCGTAAAGTTGCAGATATTTACGAACCAGTTGTTGATTTCCTGACCGCTTTAAAGGGTGTCCAAATTTAATGAAGCAAGGGCTGATTTTAAAATTATTATTTAAGTCAGTAGCAAATTGAGAATCACTCTCTCTTAGCGTGATACCTTGTTGACTATATTCCGTGATCTCATCTGGGAGTTCACCCATCCACCAATGCAATAATTCGCCACTGTTTTTACTTCGGCTAATCCAATGGTCGGAGACAATGATCAAAACGTCATTGGGTTGAATGGAAAATCCATACTCTTGTTGCCAATTATGGATGTCCAACATCAACTTTCTACGACATGTTTTCCCGGCGCTCACCATATGATGACTGATCATCCAAACGGTACCGATTTCGGAAGATATTCGGAAGTGTCGAGGCGTTTCTCTAGAGGAAAGCATTTCAAGTGGGCTGATGTTGCTTGCATGATTAAAGCTAACGAAGGTGTGCTCCATTCGGCGGGCAAATGCCTTACCTATATGG
This sequence comes from Vibrio sp. 10N.222.55.C6, assembly GCF_041473395.1. Classification (NCBI taxonomy): domain Bacteria; kingdom Pseudomonadati; phylum Pseudomonadota; class Gammaproteobacteria; order Vibrionales; family Vibrionaceae; genus Vibrio; species Vibrio sp. 10N.222.55.C6. Next base: position 165,959 of record NZ_JBFRSD010000013.1, on the reverse strand, counting down.
TGCTCACTGATCCCTTGATTGTGCACCGTAGGGTAGTGGCGTTCACAGAGCTTTAGGCAATCGTCTTGAAATTGATTAACGCTTTTAATCACTAGATCTAATAACAATGAAGTCCCTTATACACAGCTACTATCTTATTGATGGGCAATAGTACGGTAATTGCGGTTCCGTTACCTATCGTCAAAGTGCGAGTTCTTGATCTCTCTATCAAAATTAACCATTGCTGAGTGATTTTATGGATAGCACTGGCGCTCTACAGGTCTGTATTCTAAATTATGAGGAATTCTAGCTAGTTACCTCGACTATAGTCTAGTCAGCAAATCACAATTGATCTACTTACTCTTTATTTGGAAACATTCATGACCATTCAATTAGATTCGAAACAAAAGTCTGAGCTTACTCATACGCTCCAAAAGTACCTGCAGGATGAACTCGATGTGGAGCTTGGTCAGTTCGACACAGAATTCTTGGTCGATTTCATAAGTAAAAAGTTTGGGGCGGTTTACTACAACAAAGGGATAGAAGACGCTCAAAAAGTCATGGAACGTAAAATGTTAGATATCTCAGATGAGCTTTACGAGATCGAACAAATCGTTGAAATCTAACGTTTAACCCAAACTTGTTCAAATAATTTGAATAACTCGTTTAATTTGAAATGATGTTACCAATGTAAAGCTTGGTAAATAATATGTTACACAAACTTGGTGTAGGGTACGCTTTTCGAAACTACACTACTCGTTAACATTCGGAAGAGATGCATGGACAACAACGTTAGAAATTACAACCCTTTAGCAAGAGCGATGCATTGGATTTCAGCTCTCGCGGTATTTGGCTTATTTGGTGTAGGCCTGTGGATGGTTGATCTTTCATACTACAGCGAGTGGTACAAAACAGCGCCAGACTATCACCGCTCGGTAGGCATTCTTTTGGCTGCCGTTACCGTTATCCGTTTGGTCTGGAAACTAGTTACCGCGTCACCTAAAGTGAAAGGTAAAAGCTATGAAGTTGCAGCAGCGAAGATCGCTCACGGCTTTATGTACATTAACTTAGCGGTTTTATTTATTTCAGGTTATTTGATTTCAACATCAGATGGCCGCGGGATCGACGTATTCAATTGGTTCACTGTACCAAGTATGGGTGAACTGTTTGCAAACCAATCTGATCTCGCAGGAACGATTCACTACTATGCTGCATGGGTACTGATCATCATGGCATCAGTACACGCCTTAGCGGCGATAAAACACCACGTTATCGACAAAGACGATACGCTACGAAAAATGATAGGAGCTTCAAAATGAAAAAGTCAATTATCGCTACAGGATTAGCATTTGCTATGGCAATGCCTTTCGCTGCGAACGCCGCTGATTACGTGATTGATACAAAAGGTGCGCATGCTTCAGTTAACTTTAAAGTTAGCCACCTAGGTTATAGCTTTATCCAAGGCCGTTTTAACACATTCTCAGGTGATTTCTCATTTGATGAAAGCAACGTTGAAGCATCAAAAGTAAACGTAACTATTGATACAACAAGCCTTGATTCAAACCACGCAGAGCGTGACAAGCACATCCGTAGCTCTGACTTCATTGATGCAGGTAAATTCTCTGACGCTACTTTCAACAGCACAAAAGTGGTTGATAAAGGCAACGGCAAACTTGAAGTAATGGGTGACCTTAAGCTTCACGGCGTAACTAAGCCAATCGTTATCGAAGCTGAATTCATCGGTGCTGGTCAAGACCCTTGGGGCGGTGAGCGTGCTGGTTTCGTGGGTACAACTCGTCTAGAACTTGCTGACTTCAACATTCCAGTAATGGGCGCTTCAAGCTATGTAGACATGGAACTACACGTTGAAGGCGTAAAAAAGTAATCTAGCTTTCTAGCTCTCTGACAGGTATCAACATTATTTAGAAATATCAAAAGTTTGGTCGATACTAAATAGGTCAGCAGTTAGAAATAGAGAAAGGCGCAAAGTTTTCACTTTGCGCCTTTTTTATTGAGATAAATGGCAACGCGTTTAGGTCTGTTTTGTGTCAAACCGTTTAGTACGTTAAAAGCCACCATTTGCCTCTAGCCAGTCAACGTTGCCATGACTGAGTTATCTAATTGAACTACTAATCCCTAATAGTTCAACTTAAGATTAGTTAAGCCGTTTCTAGTTCAGCTTGTGGAACCACGTTTAGTCGGTCACCGTAGATTGGACGTAGTGCTTGCATCACTTCAATGCGAGTCAACACACCTACCATTACGCCGTTTTCTAACACTGGAAGCATATGTGGTTGGCTTACTTTCATCGCTTTTGCACGCTCTTCTAGAGAAAGAGATGTCAGGCGAGTAGCGAAGCCCATGCTTGTCGTCGGGTACAGTTGCTCTTTGTCGATGCATAGGAACTCAGCAACGTCCACTAGCTTGTCGTTTGCGTCGATTGCCACAACGTCACGGCTCATTAGGTCTACAACTTTTTGGCCTTTAGTTGGGATGTAATCTTGGCACCAAAGGTCAACCATTACGTCATGAACAGAGAAGATACCCACTAGACGACCTTCAACATCGCAAACAGGAGCGCTAACAAGTTGCGCGTCTAAAAGTGTATCAATCGCGACTGATGTTGGCATTTCTACGCTCAGTGTAATTGGTTGAGTGTTCATGATTTGCTTGATAGTAGTTGCTGTGTTCATAGTAATTTCCTTAACTGACGTAATTTCTGTTGTTTGTGTAATAGCGGTAATTTTTGCTGCTTTAAGTTGTGGGCGACGGTAGATGCTCCAGTTCGCTAAGCCGACCAATACTGAACCACCTACGATGTTGCCGATTGTCACTGGTATTAAGTTTGCGGTGACAAATTGCATGACGTTTAGGTCTGCATACTGGGCTGGTGTTGCGCCGATTTGCATCCAGAAGCTTTCTGGTGCGAATGCTTGAATCGTGATGCCTAGCGGAACCATGAACATATTCGCCACACAGTGTTCAAAGCCTGAGCTTACGAACATTGCAACGGGTAACACGGTCATCATTGCTTTGGTCATTGCGTTAGCAGAGCTGAACGTTAACCAAATCGCTAAACACACCAACAAGTTACAAAGCACACCCAAAGCAAACGCTTGAACTGGGGTGTGGTGTAGCTTGTGTTGAGCAATGTTTAAAGCGTTTAAGCCCCATTGCCCGCCATCCAGTTGATACAAGCCTGCTGCGCTTACCAAAGCCAATAGGAACATGGCACCGATAAAGTTGCCGACATACACCTTGCCCCAGATAGACAGCATCTTAGTGAAGGTGATTTGCTTGTTAGCCCATGAGATGCTTGATAACACTGAGCTGGTAAATAGCTCACCACCGCAAATCACAATCAAGATCAAACCCATACTGAAGGCAAGACCGCCGGCTAAGCGACTCAGTCCCCATCCAGCATCAGCGCTGCCCGTGGTTACCGTGATGTAGAATAAAAAAGCAAGCCCGATGAATGCGCCAGCCATGATTGCCAAACTCAATGTCATGCTGCTGGTTTTATTTGCTTTACTTAATGCAAACTTCTCTGCTTCCGCCATCATTTCTGTTGGTGAGAACAGTTGATGATTTTCAGAAGTGCTGGTTGCCATATCCCCCCCTTGAACAATCCGTCATGTGTAATTCCTAGTGTTAATGACCTGGTTAATCCGTAATGGTTAATCAGTAATGTTTTGCAGGGCTCGTTGTGTCCTGCCATTCCAGATTAGGGCGTTGAGGGGTAGAGGTAAAATTGATAATTTTTAGAAACCACATCAAATTTATTGATATAGATTTGGTTACGCGTAGAATGAAATTGATTGCTCATTGGCTTTATAAAAAACGAGCATCAGGACACAAATAATTAAAAGCACTAAGGATGAATTTTGCGTTATTCATTAAAGCAACTCGCGGTATTTGATGCAGTAGCAGACTCCGGGAGCGTTAGTCAGGCAGCAGACAAATTGGCGTTGACTCAGTCAGCAACAAGTATGTCTCTTGCACAGTTGGAAAAAATGCTCGGCAGGCCTTTGTTTGAAAGGCAGGGCAAGCAAATGGCCCTGACTCATTGGGGCATGTGGTTAAGACCAAAAGCGAAGCGTTTACTGCAAGATGCGCAGCAAATTGAGATGGGTTTTTACGAGCAGCATTTGTTGAGTGGCGAACTCAAATTAGGTGCTAGCCAAACTCCAGCGGAACACCTCGTTCCGGATCTCATCAGTATTATTGATAACGACTTTCCTGAGATGCGAATCTCGCTTGGCGTGCAAAGTACCGACGCAGTCATTGATGGTGTATTAGATTATCAATATGACTTGGGTGTTATCGAAGGTCGTTGTGATGACAACCGAGTTCACCAAGAAGTGTGGTGTACCGACCATTTAACGGTGGTTGCATCGGCTCATCACCCGTTTGCGAAGCGTGAACGAGTCAGCTTGGCACAATTAGAACAAGCAAAGTGGGTATTACGCGAACATGGTTCGGGTACTCGCAAAGTTTTTGATAGCTCTATTCACCATTTAATTGGCGATCTCGATGTATGGCGAGAGTATGAACACGTTCCTGTTTTAAGAAGTTTGGTTGCAAACGGCCCATATTTAACGTGTTTACCTTATCTAGATGTCGAACAGTTTGTTGAGTCAGGTCAACTTGTGACGTTGAATGTTTCTGAGCTTGAAATGGAAAGAACCTTGTCCTTTATTTGGCGTGCTGACATGGCAGAGAACCCACTTGCTGAATGTATCAAGCGTGAAGGTAAGCGCATGATGAAAGGCAAACGGTCGGTTCTTTAGCCGCTATTCAACACCAAAGCTAATAACTAAATGTGTTGAATAAGCGATTCCGGTCTCTATCTAGTGATAAATGAACAAATTCATACATTATTAATGTGATCGTGATCGGCTAAATAAGGGCTATCTTCCCATAGTATGCTTACTTGATTTTAAGTGAGGCTAAATCCGGTTGCGTTCAATTACGTAATTAGGCTTTAGAAATAGTATGAGTACATTAGTCGCGATTTCATTAACAACAGGTATTTTGTCAGGTCTATGGGGATGGATTGCTATCTCTTTCGGCTTATTGTCATGGGCAGGTTTCTTAGGTTGCACCAGTTACTTTGCTTCGCCAACAGGCGGCGTTAAAGGACTTGCAGGTAGCCTATTGACCAACATGACTGGCGTATTCTGGGCAATGGTGATTATCGAAAGCTCAACCTTCGCAGGGTTAGAGATTTTAGGCTACATGATTACTGCTATTGTGGCTTTCTTTATGTGTATTCAAGCGAAACAAGCGTGGCTAGGTTATATCCCAGGCACCTTCATTGGTTGCTGTGCGACGTTTGCTGCAGGTGGTGATTGGCAACTTGTAGTGCCATCTTTACTGCTTGGTGGTGTATTTGGATACTTGATGAAAGCAACGGGGCTATGGCTTCACGAGAAATCGACTCAATCTTCGGAAGTTGTTGAACAACACGCTAAACAGGCAAAGGCTTAATTCGTTAACCTAACCTTAGTTAGTCACTGTGAACTCTTGCAAGATAACCCCCAATTAATTTGTATATCGATTTATACAGGCACACCGTTTGGTGTGCCTTTTTTGGTTGAGGCGACTAGCTAAATATTTCATCAGTAGAGCAACTGATAGCATCTATAAAACAAATTATGTTTAGGTATTTCCATTCGCCATGGTGATCACGCGTTTTAATGTCCACCTTAATAAAAGCGGAATGCATTCTTGTCCTTGATTCTCGCAATGAGAAACAATGGCGAGTGCAAGGTCGGGTTTTGCATGTTTCTTCAATACCTTGGCAACCACTTTCTTTGGAGGGATAGGGTGATCGTATGGAATCTTAACCATGTCACGGAAAAAGCTCTCAAACCCATTCATATATAGATAATGCTCTATATCTTTATCAGGCAGTTCGGTGAGTCTGTGTCTTTCCTGATCATTACCGAGTTTCGATAACACTGTCGCGGCATATTTTTTACCCGCCGCATCGCCGTCAGTTACCACATGCCAATCAATGCCAAACTCTTGTGCAACCTTAATCAGCGCCTTAAGTCCTGATTGGGCGAACTCAATAATCTGCACACCTTCCGCTGCTAGGTTATAGCCACATTGGTTGGCAAGTTCATTGAACAACCAAACCTCGGTTTCACCTTCTACTAATAGCCAACAGCGAGCAAACAGCGCCCCTGAACGATGGAAACGGATATGAAAACCAATTCGTCGAAGTTCGTCTTTACTGAAGTGGTTCATGTTGAGTTGATTGGCGATGGTTTTATCTGACTGACGAACCAAGCGACGAATCGATTGAAGTGGGACCGCCGCAAGTAGGTCGCCACTGTTGGTGGTCAGGATTTTCTGCATGGGCAATTTCTGCATCAAGCTCCAAGCCCTTGCCAAGTGTGTTGGGTGTAATCGACCTTCTGGATCTTCAAGGATCAAAAGAGGGCGCGCACATCGCCTTAAGTCGTTTGGCCCTTTAGCTTGTAGATAAGCGTTAAGTAACCCCATGAATAATAAGCGAGTTTGTTTGTTCTTGGTCTCTTCGACAAGTTGATGAATACTCTGATCATTGGCACCCGCAGAATAAAGTAATCCGTCTCGCTGTTTTCTAGGGTTACGACGAGAAGTACTTTTGAAAGAAAAATAGTGCTCAATCAGACTTTGCATCGACTCTAGGCTACTGCGCATTTCACCCTTATTAACATGTCCGGGTATCGCCATAAGGCGGCGGCAGGTGTTGTCGATGCGCTTTTCTATTCTTGCCTGACGGCCATTGCCATTGCCGTTGCTGGCGTTTCCATTCGTGCCATGACCATTGGTTGTGTGATTATGTCCGTTCCCATGCCCGTTATTTGGATTGTTGTTCCCATTTCCGTTTGCATTGTTAGCGTGACCGTTATTAGCGTGAACATTAGTCGGCAGGTGAGCATTGTGGTTGAGTGAATTTCCGTTGAAAGGGCGATCAAAGTGCCTTGCGTCTCGTAAACGGATCACAGGATGTAAGGTCATTAATTCTTGAGCGAGCTTTTCTGAGTGATGGAGTTTGAGCGGATTACCGTCCAAACCAAGAAATGCATAGTGTGTTGTTGTCTCATACTGTTCTAACGTCGCGCTGATGCGATAGTAGATGCGAAATACGCCAAATTCATCTTGAACCCAAATAGGTTTGAGTTTGCGATAACGACCTGCGTTAAGTTCGCTCTTATCGTTAGCTTTTAAAGCGAGAACAATTTGAAGATGTTGAGACTGCGGGTGTGAAACAGAGTAATCGACATGAAAATCGGTCATTTCAAAGTGATATGGCACACCGTCTGAGGGCAGAATGACGGAAAGGGCATCCAATAATGAAGACTTACCCCAAGTATTTTCACCAATAAGCGTGGTTAGCTCGTCAAACGCGAGTGACATGCGCTTGATACCTCGAAAGCCAGAAATCTCGATTCTTTCTAGTTGCATAGGCTTACTCCTAACGGAAGGCTCTGCTAATTATTTGAAAGCTAACAGATATCTTTAATCATAATCGAAAAATCCAAATCCGGTATGCTCACCTGTCACAAAACCCGTTGTTTATTAATACGGTGCAAAATGAGATTTTTGATCTATCTCGAGTATTTTTTTGCAGTGCAGTTTCATAAAATTCACGATTCTGTCATGATTCTCGACCTAGTATGAAGGGACAAAGAGAGAAGAAAATATGACTAAAAAGAATAAGCCGACAAAAATAGTGTTGGCACACATCAACGACACCCACTCATACTTTGAACCAACCTCGTTACAGCTATCACTTAAAATGAACAACCACATCATTGAACCTTATGTCAGTGCTGGTGGCTTTGCTCGAATTTCAACACGCTTCAAACAAATAGAACAAGATGCCCAGCGTCAGAAGGTTGGAACCTTGTTCTTGCACGCTGGTGACTGCTTCCAAGGCACGTTGTACTTTTCCTTATTCAAGGGAAAAGCCAATGCCGATTTGTTGAATGCCCTTAATATAGATGCCATGACGCTCGGTAATCACGAGTTAGACATGGGTAATGAGCCCGTTGCGATTTTCGCGAAAAGAATCAAATTCCCGCTGTTGGCCGGTAACTGGAATCTATCGAATGAGGATATCAATAAAACTCATACGCTAGCGGACAACGACATTGTTAAGCCTTATCGGCCTGAAACACGAAGTGCTTCTTTTATAACGAAAGAGTTTGATGGCGAGAAGGTCGCAATATTCGGCTTAAGCATCGACAAGATGGCAGGCATCGCTAACCCAGATATCGATACACCGTTTGAAAATGCTTTGGAAACAGCAAAAGCGACCATTGAGCAAATCCATCAAGCAGGTATCAACAAGATTGTGTTACTTAGCCATCTTGGTTACGAAGCTGATTTAGAGTTAGCAGCCAACGTAACAGGTATTGGTGTCATCGTTGGTGGTCATAGTCATCGCTTACAAGGTGATTTCTCTGATATCGGCTTAGTTAAAGATGATGAATACGGTGTGAAAATTGGCGATACCTATGTTGTGCAAGCGGGTTTCCACGCCATGAGCTTAGGACACTGCGAAATCGAGTTCGATTCTCAAGGCAAAGTGACGCACTTCAATGGTAAAAACGAACTGTTATTAGGCCGTCGACTCTTTATAGACGCGAAACTGAGTGAAGTAGGGCAAGACGATGCCCACGATATGGCGTGTGAGTTTTTAAACAATCACCCTAATATTGCAGTGTGTAAGAAAGATCCTGAGCTGCAGAGCATTCTGACGGATAAATACCAGCCGCGAGTTCGAAAGCTTCAGCAACAAGTGATTGCTCATGCAGACACTAAACTTCGCCATGTACGTATTCCAGATGCTAAAGGCCCGAGTCAACTAGCCCCCTTGGTTGCTCAATCATTTCACCATCTAATGAACAAGAAAGGGCATCAGGTTGACTTTGCCATTCACAACGCCGGTGGTGTAAGAAATTCACTGAACAGCGGCGATGTCTCTGTTGCCGATATTGCCGGAAAACTACTACCGTTTGCCGTACCTATTGGTGTGTATGAAGTAAAAGGTGAAACGATCGCTTGCATGCTTGAAGGTGCAATCAATAACGCGATTGATAATGGTGTCGTGGGCACAGGTTCAGGTAGCTTTCCTTATACACATAATTTGAGGTTTTGTTACCACAAAGAAGCGCCTATAGGACACAGGATTCACCATCTAGAAATTCACTCTGATGATTCAGGTTGGCAAGCTGTTTCTCGCAACCGTATTTACCGGGGCGCGTCGTCAGCCTATACAATGAAAGGCAAAGAGGGCTATAACGCTGTGTTGGATATGATCGGTGATGGCACGGTCACCACTGACTCTATGGCAGACTGCTTCATCGAGTTTCTGCAAGACCACCCAGAGTCGCTTCAACTCAATGAACCGTTGAATTGCATGGAGTGTTTTAGATAACTAAAGCTGATACTGATATTTAACACTATTACTTTGGGTTATTTATAAAATTGGCATTGTTTATGCTTTATCTCTGCAGGTCGCCTTCTTGTGGAGATATGCATGGATAAGAAAGATTGGTTAGATGCGGTAGCGGTTTTCGGTTGGGTATCAGTTTGGTCAGCGTTAGTGTATTTAATACCTGCCGCAGGGCTGTAAATTGCTCTTTTTGCAACTTCATTACGCAGTGCAATAGTGTGTTTGACTTGCGAATTTATTCTTAGAATCAATTCGCGTGTCTATTTGACAAAGTGGCATCAATCAGAAAGGAGCGTTTGCTCCTTTTTTGCTTTTTCCGTGCAAATTTATATAGACGAAACACAACCAGAGGATTATTATCCACGCGTTTGGGGAGTAGTTAGCGCAAGTTTACATATCGTCATCTCGTTAGGCCAAGAGTCTATCCGGTATGTAAAAGTGAAATCCCATATTTCACTTCAACGAGACCAACGCAATCACAGTCAAGATCCGTAATGGAGCTTGATATGCTTTGTTTGCGGAAGGTCTTTGTACAGTTCTTCCGCCCGGAGGAATAATGAACTCAACTCAATCTCTATTATCTACAAATAGTGAATCCTTTTTTTCATCGCCAATCATGACGACTTATGCGGGCTTTTTCCTGCTAACGGTTATTCTCGTCTCTATTGATATCTATCAGACTCGTGGCGGTAACGTTACTATCAAGAAAGCGGCAATCTGGAGTGTTTTCTGGTTTGTACTTGCGTTTTTGTTTGCTGGCTCGATTTACCTATTTTGGGACATTTATGCACCGAACAGTGACTACACAGCGCAAAAAGCAACCGTGTCATTCATTACGGGTTACTTGTTAGAAAAATCCCTTAGCGTAGACAACTTGTTTGTTTTTGCGATGATCTTTGCTCAATACCAAGTTCCTGAGCATCTAAGACCTCGTGCGCTTCTTTGGGGCGTAATTGGTGCATTGGTGCTTCGTGCAATTATGATCGCACTAGGCGCACAGCTATTGGCGGAATATCACTGGGTGCTTTACGTGTTCGCTGCGTTCTTGATTGGTACAGGTATTAAGCTGGCATTAGACAAGGGCGAAGAGGAGAGTGTGAATACTCTGCCTGAAAAGCTACTTCGTAAAGTGATGCCGGTAACAGAGGACTTCCATGGCCCTGCATTAATGGTTAAACAGGGTGCTAAATGGGCATTCACTCCAATGATGTTGGTCATCGGTGCGATCGCAGTCATGGACGTGATGTTTGCATTAGATTCTATCCCTGCGATCTTTGCGGTAACACAAGAACCGTTCTTGGTACTTGCGGCTAACGTGTTTGCGTTACTTGGTCTTCGCTCGTTGTATTTTGTACTGCAAGGTATGATGGACAAGTTCATCTATTTGAAACCCGCGCTTTCATTCATCATGGTGTTCATTGGTGTGAAAATGCTTCTGGTTGATAGCGAGTGGGCTATCCCAACTTACTGGTCATTGGCGGTATTGGTTTCTACGATGACGATTGCGGTTATAGCGTCGGTTTATGCGAAGAAGCCAGGCATTGAACAAGTAAATTAAAAACAAATATAACTTATCGAAAAGTCGATAATGAACACGTGGCTGATGAAGTGGAAAATTTATTTATGTAAATTTTCTGTGACATTGGCCACTGTTGTTTGCGGGGTATTTGTACTAAATGCATGATCTAAACACTATGTTGAATTTGTACTCACATAATCTGCATATCTATTTTGTGGCATTGTTAATGGTTTGTTTTATTAGAAAAACTAATCCCAAAATCTAATTTTAGTCATTTTTTAACCTGCAAAAGATCACCTATTATTCTTGTCATCAGAACGAAACACATTAATAAATTTATAGAGAGGCAATCATGGCTCAAGCAGTACAAATGAATACTATCGCTGTTCCTAACTCTATGGATAAGAAAACCTACTCGGTTAACTTCAAAGGATTGATTGCACACATTTTCGATATTCTTTTCGTAGACAACTCTCCACGTAGTTACTACGCAAGCGACCTATCTGGTCACATGCAACGCGATATCGGTATTAACCGTTAATCTCAGCGTTAACATGTAAATATAGAATTTTAAGAAAACGCCAGCTTCTAAAGCTGGCGTTTTTGTATCTGAAATAAACTCAATCTCTTCGTAAACTAAGCACCTGAAAGAAAAACCTAGGCATAACGGTCTGTATTTGAGCGCCATTCAATTCGCTTTGTACAAGGATCTCGGTATGTCACACGCCAAACGCAATTCATCATTGATTAAACTTTGTTTATTTGCCTTACCGATCGGCTTCTATTCCTCAGTGTCGCTTGCACAAACCTGGAGTAATGAAGGCCAGCCCGCACAGGTTATCGAGCTCTTCACCTCTGAAGGTTGTTCAAGTTGTCCACCTGCTGATCAGTACCTCAGTACTTTTGAAGACCATCCAAAACTGTGGACACAAGTCATTCCTCTCGCTTATCACGTCGACTATTGGGACTACCTCGGTTGGGGGGATAAGTTCGCCAGCAAGGCGTTCAGTCAGAAGCAACGACTGTATAAAGCTTACGGCTTAACAAGTGGGGTTTACACGCCGGGCTTTGTTGTCGATGGAAAAGAGTGGCGCGGTTACTTTAACTGGTTAGACAGAACGTTACCTTCTCTTAAACAACAAAATAACCCCAAGCTAACGGTCAACCATAAAGGCGATACGTTCAGCGTAAGTTACGAAGGCAAAGGTGATTATGTGGCACATATCGCTCTATTGGCGATGAACGAAGTCACAAGTGTAAAAGCTGGTGAAAACAGAGGTAAGAAGTTAGAGCATGATTTTGTCGTAGTGTACGATGGCTACCAACGTGGTGAATCTGAGTGGCAATTCAATGTGGACTTTGATCCGCTAGTCGCTTCGCCCGATGCCGTAGCTGTCTGGTTAACCGCACCTAATTCGTACGCACCTGAACAGACGGTAGCAGGGTGGTTGAATTAAACTCACGGTGCTCAACGCCAATTGTCCTTCAATTATCAAGTTAGCCATTGGGGCGACACCAAACCGGTACTGTGTCGCCTTCGTCCCGTTTTAGTTGGTCTAAATTGAAGTTACAGGCTGGAAAGGGGCGATTTAGTTACGTAATACAGCGGAAATACGTTAGTATAGCGCGCTATTATTTTAGCTTTGAGTTCCTGCAATTAATGACTAACACCACAGCACCAACCAACTTCTCTGATCTTGGCTTAATCTCTCCTTTGATGGCTCGTTTATCTGAGCTTGAATACCAACAGCCAACGCCTATCCAAGCGCAAGTGATTCCAAGTGTGTTAGCAGGACGCGATTTAATTGCAGGCGCAAATACCGGTTCAGGTAAAACCGCAGCATTTGCACTTCCACTGTTACAAAAGATTCATGAAGATGCCCCTCTGGACCGTCGTTCAGGCAAAGGTAACTTTGTTTCTGGCCTTATCTTGGTTCCTACTCGTGAACTTGCTAAGCAAGTGGCTGACAGCGTTAAATCTTACGCTGTGCATTTCAATGGCGCGATTAAAACGGTTTGTGTGTTTGGTGGTGTATCGGTAAACACTCAAATGCAGGCGCTACGTGGCGGCACTGATATATTGGTGGCAACACCGGGTCGTCTGCTTGACCTTATTTCGAGCAACGCTATCAAACTAGATAAAGTGAAAACGTTAGTGCTTGATGAAGCTGACCGAATGCTAAGCCTAGGTTTTACCGAAGAACTTGATGCAATCTTGAAGCTCTTGCCGAGCAAAAAACAAACCTTGTTGTTCTCTGCAACTTTCCCAGAGCAAGTTAAAACGCTGACTCACGAACTTCTAAGCGATCCAATTGAAGTTCAACTTCAAAGTGCCAATGCGAGCACACTGGTTCAACGTGTATTCGAAGTAGAAAAAGGTCGCAAGACAGCGTTACTCGCACACCTAATTCAACAACATGAATGGCGCCAAGCTCTGATCTTCGTTAATGCGAAGAACAGCTGTGAGCACCTAGCAGACAAGCTTTACAAGCGCGGTATCATCGCAGAAGTATTCCACGGCGATAAAGGGCAAGGTTCACGTACTCGTATCCTAGAAGATTTCAAATCTGGCGAGATTGACGTTCTGATCGCGACAGACATCGCGGCACGTGGTCTGGATATTGAGAAGCTTCCAGTGGTAATCAACTTTGACTTACCGCGTAGCCCGTCAGACTACATGCACCGTATCGGCCGAAGTGGTCGTGCAGGTGAAGTTGGTCTTGCGTTATCTCTGATCGATCACGAAGATTACCACCACTTCAAAATCATCGAGAAGAAGAACAAGATTCGTCTTGAGCGTGAGCAAATTGAAGGCTTTGAAGTGGATGAAGAAGCGACAGCTGAACTGATCGCAGCACTAAAACCTGTTGCGCCACCGGCCGGTACTGGCAAGAAGAAAAAGAAGAAGAAAGCTCCAAAAAACCAAGATGTGTGGCTGAACAACAACTGATCTTGAGTCAGCAAGCCATATAAATCAGCAAGCCATATAAATCAATAAGTAATAGACATTCAAAAGGTGCTTAATTGCGCCTTTTTTGTGTCTGTAGGGCTGGGATTTGAGTCGTTAATAAACGACTGTTGCGGTGTTAAACAACCCGATAATCCGTTCGAAGGATAGCGTCCTCCATAAGAGATTCAGCGATTTAACGCTTTGCTTATAACCTGTTCGGGTTTTGAGCAATTGGGTAACCGCGTGAAGACCTCGATTAAACAATTAGTGCTGGCCACTTCATTTTTCCTGTTTACCCAACACTCTTCTAGTGCTGCTGAATTTGAGGTTAAAGGGGTTAATAAAACTCTCACCGAAAATGTAGAATTATATTTAGAACCTTTAGCCGATGTTCCTGCATCACAGCTATCGAAAACGAAGCTATCTAAACGTATTCAAGATGCACTCAACCCTTATGGTTATTATCACCCACAGCTCGATATCGACCTCAATGATTCTGATAACGTGATCATTAACATCGATTCTGGTCCTGTCATGCGCATCGCAGAATCGATAGTAAAAATAACAGGTGAAGCTAGCCTAGATGCGGAGTTCATCAATATACTCAATCAAAGCAAGTTAGGCTCAGGTTTAACTTTGTCTCACCAAGAATACGACCAAACTAAGCGTGCGATTTTCTCTTTAGCAAAGCGGAAAGGTTATTTTGACGGCAGGTTTATCGAGTCAAAGATTGAAGTTATTCCTAGCGAGAACATCGCGAATATACACTTGTATTTTGCAAGTGGTCCACGCTACAAGTTCGGTTCTATAAGTATTCCTGATGATGGGGTTGACCCTACTCGTATCGAGAAAATACCCACCTTTAAAAAAGGTGATGACTTTGACACCATCAAGTTAGGTGAACTGCAATCTGATTTGTCAGACACTCAATGGTTTCGAAGTGTCATCGTACATGGTGACTTTGACAAACTTGATGACAACCTAGAAGTTCCAATTGAAATCATTGCCGAGCCAAGTTCTCGAAATATCGTGCAGGTCGGTGGCGGCTATTCTACAGATCTCGGTTTACGCGCCTCTCTCAGTTGGTCAAAGCCTTGGTATAACCGGAGAGGCCACAGCTTTGAAACACAGACATATTTGTCTGAACAGGAGCAATCACTTCAGTTGGGGTACAAAATCCCCACAGAGAAAGTCACAACGGATTACTTTGGTATTCAGTTTGAATCGAAACGAATTGATCATCGAGACACCAATAGCTTTACAAACGATCTTAAGTTCGAACGTTACTGGCAATTAGACAGTGATTGGCAAAGCACCATTTATGTCAAATACTTGCACGAACAGTACCGTCAGGCGTCTGAGGAAGAGCAATCGCAATTACTGTTACCTGGCATCAGTTTTTCTCAGGTTGATCGTAAAAATGATCAGTTGGAGCTCAATCATCGACACATCTATTCTGTCGAGTATTCTGACCCTAGTCTGTTCTCTGACTCAAGGCTGTTGCGGTTGGAAGGAAACAGTGTCCTTTCATGGGATATTAGTGACAGGCAGAAGCTCCATTTCCGCTCCAACGTAGGCATCAACATTGCCAAATCATTATCTGATGTGCCGTCGTCACTGCGGTATTTTGCTGGTGGCGATGGAAACCTGCGAGGTTATGGTTACGAATCTATCTCCCCTAGAGACGAGAATGGTGAACTAACGGGGGCACGTTATATGTTAACTGCTGGGCTCGAATATCAGCATCAAGTCTATCGTTCAATTTGGTTGGGCGCATTTCTTGATGTGGGTGATGCATTTGATCAACAAGCGGATTGGAAGCGTGGGACGGGCGTGAGTTTGATTTGGAACTCACAGTTAATGCCAGTTAAGCTCGATTTTGCTTACGGCTTAGATGCGCCTGAAGGCGACGAATTTCGTATTCATTTTTCCTTTGGTACTCAATTCTGATTTTTGTACGCTGTTTATGCACTCGCGAGGATGCGAACCATCTAATAGGATTCAAGTAAATCGAAAGAGCGTAATAACCTTTGTGCTTTAGCAAACACAAAGGTAAAAACTATGAAAAAGCTACGATTCGGTGTATTTGGTAATATGGGCCCTGAAGCAGATGCTCTGTTCCAAGATATCGTCGCCAAGAAAGAAATTGAACACGGCGCACTTAAAGACTAAGACCACATGGCCATGATAGTGGTGAAAAACTCAGATATCCCCGATCGATCTGAAGTGATTAACGAAGGCGGTACCGATCCTGTGCCTGAACTGATTGAGTCAGCGTGCATTTTAGAACATGCCAATGTTCAGTTTGGCGTAATGACCTGTAACACCGCTCATTACTTTAGACCTGAGGTTCAAAAGCACACCAACGTTTATATCGTCGACATGCTTCAAACCACCGTTGATCAAATCAAAGAGCAGAACTCTGAATCTGTTGTTGGTATTTTATGTACCAACGGCACATACAATTCGGGAATCTATGATCGTTACCTAACGGACGCGAATCTGGTGTTCGTTAAGCCAGATTCCTTTGAGCAAGAGCATAACGTGCATAGTGCTATCTATGGTGAAGTAACCGGTGAGATGACAGAGTGTGGACAAGCAATCCGAGAAACCAACGGGATCAAAGCGGGCGAGTTTGAGCGTAATGCCGCACTGCTTGCTGTAGCGATTCAATCCATCGTAGAGAAGGGCGTTGATACGGTTATTTGGGGATGCACGGAACTTCCTCTGGTTAGAAAGCAACTTGAAACGGCATTTCCAACAGTCACTTTTATTGATCCTATGGAAGCGGTAGCTGAGCGTGTCGTTGATATTTACCGTCTCGCTGAGCAATATGTGGAGCGTGGACATGTGGATTACAACATTAATGATGTTAATTCGATCTTCACAACGCTTGATATGGTGAACTACGTAGCCCAAAGAGCGATGACCTACCGTCTATAAGCTCAGATACGTGTATTTGAAACATGAGAAAGCCGCGAATTACGCGGCTTTTTTACATTTGGACTGGAGAAAATTAAGATTCGAAGCTGAACACTTAAAGCTCGAACTCGCCATTCATTTTTCGAAATAACCAATCAGGTACCTTGTTCCATGAACTGTAGTTCGGGTTCTTAGTATGGATTTGTTCCTCTGAAGCCCAGATGGTGTCACCTGATTGTTCTCGCGACACAGCCCAGAACAACTCCTCTTTCTGACGTGTTAAGTAGTGTGTCACTTGCTTCGCAAACTCTTCACTGTCAACCAACACCCCAAACTCAACGTTGAGAAAGTCTGATCTTGGATCGAAGTTAGAAGAGCCAATATAGGTGACACGCTCATCTAAAATTACTGTCTTGTTGTGGTAGTAGGTATCAACATGAAAGTAGTGATCATCATTGATCGCTTGGCTTTTGTACTCATAGATACTTACGCCCTTGTCGAGTAGAGTCTCACGGTGTTTTTCGTAATACGCAGGCACAAAGCCCGAATCATTAGAAGCCGATGAATTCGTCAGTAAGGTGACTTCGGCTTCGCTCTCTCTAAGTGCATCGACGAATACAAACTTGTTATCGCTTGGCACCATATAAGGCGTAGAAATAATAACCTTAGAAGGTGTCGGTACTTTTTGCTTCATCAAGTGTTCAATACGTTGGCGAAAGTAGGGCTTGTTGTCATTGAGTTTCTCCAGTGAGTCAAATACCGGCGTGACAGAGGCTGAAATGAACTTCGGTTGGTTTAAGCTCTTTATCTGCCTTTCGACTTCAGACGTGATCAATGCTTGATTCTTTTCACCTTTGTTCAACGCTTTGGTGAACGCTTGGTATTGCTCTTTCTCTTTGATTTTAATGCGTTCTTGAATTGGCACTACATGCTCACTGTTCCACAACGCTTGGTAGTTTCGGTCGAAAGCAGCAATCACGTCGCCTTTAAACAGCACATCCATATCAAAGAAGTTGGCACTTTCGCTGTAGCCAAAGTAGTCATCACCGATGTTGCGCCCACCGAGGATCATCGATTGGTGATCAACGTTAAAGTATTTCTCATGCAGTCGATTATCTAACTGTTTTTGATGAGTAGAGAAGTTGAGCGCACGACCAATCCAGCCAGCTTTACGTGACTCAAAAGGGTTGAACAGTCGAATCTCAATATTGGCGTGTGAGTCCAACTCCGCAAGCCATTTGTCATTGAATACCAACAAGTCATCCAGTGTGAGGCGCACGGCCACATCGCGGTCAGCGGCGTGTTTCAGCTCGTTTAACAGCATCAGACCCAGAGTGTCGTTTTCCCAAGAGAAGTAAGTCATATCAATCGAGTGTTTTGCTTGGCGAACCAGATCAATGCGGCGCGCAAAGGCTTCAGGCGCACTCGGGATCAAATAGACTTCGGCTTGATGTTCTGTGCTTTGCCAGTTAGCTTCGAAGTCAGGTTCAACATCGGGGTAAGGTTGGGCGCAGCCAGTAACTAAGATCGACAAAAATAGCACCATCAGCGCGTGAATACGTGTGAAGTACATTGTGATGTTCCGTAAAAATAGGGTAGAGGTGACAATGGCCAGATAACTGGCCATTGTGTGAGTGATTGATGATTAAGCGTTAGTTCTGATTAGGAATTTCGTAATCAGGCATGTATTTTAAGGTAAGTTCAAGATCATTTAAGCCTTGAAGTCTGCCGTTAAGCATATTGCCATCTGCAGCTCCGTTGAATCGAGCGTCCCAATTGTCTTCAATGATGATTTGACCATCACCATCGACGAACATTACGTTATCTTGTTGCTGGCTGTACTCATAGTCTGTAAACAGATTGTCGCTGAACCATAGGCGAGACATGTCGTTCATCAGAGCTTGGTCTTTTGAACTTAGGCTCACTTCTGAACCGTCTAGTTTATACGGTTTGTTGAAAATAAACGGCAGTTCTGAACCACCACAAGCACCGGAGATACAAGCAAACGTTTTTAGCAGGTCACCGATATCTAAATCGCCATCTTCACCTTGAGTATTGTATGTCCAAACGTTGAAGCTAGGCTTGAACGCAAAATGGTACATTGAAACTGGCGCGTATACGTCTGCATTTTCAGTTGAACGAATCGCTTGGTTACGTGCTGGCGCTTGGAATAGCATGTCATTCATCAGCATTTTGAACTCAGTCATGTTCTGTGTTGCACCACCCAGTTCATTTTCCAACTCAGGCTTGTAGTCTGCAAGTTCCAGTAATTCGTTGTTCATGTCAGAGTTACCTAGGCCAAAAAATAGCTTGGTCACGGCTTCATATGCGGTGGATGGTAGTAAATTCAGCACATCACCGAGTTCAATCTGCGCTTGAACTTCTTCAGCAGACATTGCTGACACCATATCGATAATGCGTTGCTTATTGCCATCAAGTTGCAGCCATACCGCGAGTTCTAAACCTTGATTGTTTTCGCTTAGCGATTCAAAAGTACCGCTGTCTACATCTTCCTTTAATAGCTCCAAAATGGTCGGAATTAAGAATGTAAGACTAGGCAGCATAGCCATCGTGTCCGCATCTTTTTCATTGTTACCAATGACGGTTGGTACTGAAAGGTCATTCAGAGCTGGTTGTGAAACAAAATGGTATCCCAATTCACAATCATTGATACACAGCGGTTTTCTGCGATGTTCATTATATGGTGCGAAAGGTAACAAATTTGCCATTGGAGTATCATTGATCGTTGATGATGGTAAAAACACACTTCCATTCATTAATGTTAACAAACTTTCCGAAACCCAATTTAGAGTCTTATTCAATGGGTTTGACAATACTGTCCCTTGTGCATCTAAAATTTCACTTAGTAGTAATTTCTTTTGCACATCTAGGGAATCGTCGAGGCAGAACGTGGTTTCTATTTCATCTGGCATTAGCTCAACGATAGGCGCTAAAATATCTTCTAGGGCTGGAACAGCATTCATTATATCCTGTAACGTCTCTTTTGTAGAATTATCTGCAAGCTCAGTTTTGGCTGACTTCGTCGCCTCACAGATAGATACGCTATTTTTTTCAGCCGATTTATAGCTTGTGTACTCGAAACCATAAGGGTTACTTTGCATGATTGAACGTTTGAAATAACCACCCTCACCGGCGATTGGCTCTTTACTATCGTTTTGTTGAAGTATGCCAACCGACATCGCACCTGAACCTTGGCCCATCAAAGTGACGTTTTCAGTGCTACCACCAAACTTATCAATATTCTTGTTAACCCACTGCATCGCACGCTTTTGGTCACCAATACCAAAGTTACCGCCCATTTCATGGTCAACCCACATTGAACCCAGTAGACCTAGACGATAGTTAAATGTCACGTAAATAAACGGGTTACCCTCGTCGGCGCCTTGCGCTACAACCGTATCACCTTGGATGAGCGGCTCTGCACCAGAACCGTATTCGAAATCACCACCGTG
This sequence comes from Vibrio sp. 10N.222.55.C6, assembly GCF_041473395.1. Taxonomy (NCBI): domain Bacteria; kingdom Pseudomonadati; phylum Pseudomonadota; class Gammaproteobacteria; order Vibrionales; family Vibrionaceae; genus Vibrio; species Vibrio sp. 10N.222.55.C6. Next base: position 145,659 of record NZ_JBFRSD010000013.1, on the reverse strand, counting down.
AATGAATACATAAACCGGTAGTTCTGCGTCAGCATCTACGCCTACTGGACGCCAAATGTTCAGATTCAAACAGTCTTCAGATGTGTTCTGTGAAACGGTCTTCAATTGAGGACAAGCATCACCAAACGACGTTGCTTCAACAATGCCTTCTGAATTGATCAGTTCAGTTAAATCGACAGGATTGCTGTGTTCAAAACGCTCTGCATCGGCAAACTTAATGCCTTTAAAAGACTCAACAGAAGCCAGTTTATCGTCTTCGGTATTAGATGTAACAACCAGCTCTTCTTTGGTCGCAGTAATCATCACATCGCCGATTTGAGTGGTAAAGGTTTCTGAAGGTGCTGGAATTAAAGGTTCAGGTTTATCAGGGAAAGGAACCGTTGGTTCAACGTCTGTGTCACAGCCAGCAAGAGCGGCCGCAATAGCGAGTGCGATGAGAGAACGATATGCAATAGTCATAAAAAATGTGTCCACAATAGAATTCGGTAAAATAACGAACCGCGCATCGATACCGTCAAACCTGTAGATCCATAAGGTGATGGCTCCGTCTTTGGAGCATTTGACGTTGTGTTTCTTCGTGTGTTATCTACTGGATAACCAACGTTGGCGCGTTTTCATTTGTATGATGTCGACCTAATACAACGTAGGTTCACATCAGAAATTTGGTTAGATTTAGTCTAAAAGCGATAGCCAAGGTTCAATGTCACAGCCGAACGAGTTTCACCTTTGTTGTACAACACGGTCATGTTGTAGTGCTTGCCAATCTGTTTGTTGACTCCGGTTAAAAATGCCCACTGGTTAATGTCCACACCAACGTCGTAATCAAACTCAATATCGTCTGTTTTTACAGTACCTTGCATACGTGAATCTAAACCTTGGTATTCAGCACCAACGAAGAATTGAGCTCGATAATCAACCAATTGGTAGCCCAGCATGGGTTGAACCGTGACAATGCCTTCACCCCAATCATCCATCCCTTTCAGACGGGTTTGTGAATAGGTGCCGGTCAGTGATGCAAAGAACTCTTTGTAACCAACAGATAGTGTTGTACCCGCACCGCGTAAGTCATATTCGAGATGCAGTGGTACATTTAAACGCCCACTGTTACACAGTGCTGATACGCCCTCGCACAGTTTGTCACCTAGACCAGGTAGTTTGTTATTGAGTTTATCTTGTAGATATTCTCCCGCAGCGCCGGTGTAAGAGGCATCAACATTCGCGTCAACGTTTACCTTTCCTACATATCCGAATACATTCCAGAACGGCAGAATATTCACATCACCACGTATCGAAACACTTTCCGCTTTAACCGTTGCAACGCTATCTTCAGGGTCGAATAGGTCATTCAAGCGCACACCGCTAATGACGTAATCGGTCATAGGAAGGTTCATGTCTTGATTGCGATAAGCCACTGATACGCCGAATGGAAGGGGCAAATCGATACCTTGACGACGCACCATGTCACCCATTAAAGGGAATACTCGATCTAACTTAACACTCGCTTCTTGCATACGAGGATCTGAAACTTCTTTTAGACGCTCTTCATGCAGGACATTAACGCCGTTGTCGTCTTCATAAATTGCGACGGGTTCAGTTACAGCGCTCATGGTCATCGGTTTCGTTTTAGACGTACCCTCGATGTTAGTTGTCTTACGTTCAATAACGACTTTACCAGAGTCTAACGTTTGGAAATCAATCACTTGGTAATAGGTATCGACTTTTGACTTACCAAGATTAAATGGCTTGTCGTTGGTGATTACCATGCGTTTTGGTGTGCCGCCTACAAGTTCAATATCAACATTCAAGAAACGGAAATAGGCGATGTCTTGTGGTAAGCCGTATTTCGAATAGTTGAAGCTAATGGTCACGTCGCCGTTGTCTTTTTCATTGACTTTCACTGACGATGGATCGAAGCTTTCTGCATAATTTCTTAGTCGATACTCAGTGCGCGTAAACTCTTCAATTTCATCGATCAGTTTTTCGTTTTCATCCAGCTCTTGCGGGTTGTATTTGATGCGCAGGTCGATGTTGCCTTTGCTGTCTGTGTTTTTTATCAGATAGACGCTTGAGTCACGAACCTCATCGCCAATTTGTATGGTTCGATGTGCGTGTTCAACTAGGTGTTCGCCCTGTACGAGCGAACTGATTGCTAGCTTTGGTAAATCATGACTGATGCCATATTTGTCAAATAGTGCTCGACCTTTTTCCATAACTTCGCTGTAAGTCTTGGTTTCTGCCGCAGACGCAAAATTGGGGGTGGTAAGTAATAGGGCGCTCGCTAACACAGAAAGAGTATGGGTCTTACAGGCGCTGGTGCGTATTTCAAAAAAACTCATGACGGTTTCCACGCTGAGTGGCCTCAAACCTTCGAGACTCAAACAGTCGATGTAATACTGAACGTCGTGTTCAGTTGTTATGTATTTATCCGTTAGGATTGCTAGTGTGAATGTCGCGACTAAAAATGCATTGCGTCAATCAATGAGAGGATTTTAAGAGGAGGTGGCAGATCGCGTTAATCGCTTTTGATGGACGCTATCCTCACTTAGTAATAATTAGCGTTAATCAATTGATTTATAATGATTTTCAATAGATAAAAAAACGGCCTGTGAAGTAAAAATACTTGGCAGACCGTTTTGTTGTGAGTTGTTAAGCGCATTTAGTTCTAAGCAGTTACCCTCACTCTAAATAGATCAGTAAACAACTTCGCTATCATCAGAATAATCAAAATGTTTACGAGCATCAAAAGTGGCGTTTCAATTCCATAAACAGGTGTGAGGTTGAGCGCACCAGATGTGAGAACAACTAATAAGTTAATACCCAATATTCGGTGTACCATGAGCTTAGGTGTCGCGAACACTTTCCATATCACCATAATGTTAAGGAAGTAGAATAGTCCCAGCTCCCATAGTTCTGTCATTAATGGCATCACAAAGATGTATTGCAACAGAACCACCGACCCTGTACCCAACACACCATAAAAAGCGTCCTTAATAACGCTTGGTGGCATGGTCGGCACCATAGAAGAGAATACACCGGCTAACATAGGAAATATGAAACCACCTGGAACTGGAAGATAAATCCAAACCAACAGCGATGTGATAAACATCGACACGCCTTGCAGCACTTTGCGCCCATCTTCATTCAAATGTTCAACAAACGTGCGATGTGCATGATGCCAAGACACGTCTTTATGATCACCTATGACATTGAGTTCACCCTCAACAAGAGATTGTTCTGGTGTTAATACATCGAACGTCTTCAAGTTGTGAGTAAGAACTGCCCATTGGATATCTAAGTCTGATTCGCTGTTACTTTGTTTGAGTAATGTATCTTGGATATGTGCTATTTCATCGATACGCAAGCGCCATGTTTGGATGTTCTCTTTAAGGTGGTAGCTTCCGGTCAGTGGCAGATCTAAAAGTTGATACAGCTTATCAATATTCGCGGTGTTGCTTTCAAGTGCGGCAATGTCGATGTTGTCTGTTTTTTCCATCGCATCTAACAACGCTTGTTTACTGGTTTCGAAACGTTGTACAAAGTTGAGTTCAGTATTCACAGGCCACACGATGCGATACACAATAGAGAACACAACAACACCTAATAGTGTTTCTTGAAGTCTAAGTACAGCAAAGTGAAAGGTGGTTTGGTTATCAAACCCGCCCAGACAAGCAACAATCGAACACACGGTAAATCCTATTGAAAAGATGTAGCCGTATTTCTCGTCACTAGACATGAAAATACAAGTGCCTAAGAACACGGTAAGAAATGTTAGAAACAAAAATCGATCTTGTGAAAACATCGCAATGAGGAAAAAGGCATAACCGGTCCCTAACAAGGTTCCCATTAACCGGTTATGGCCTTTGTTTATTGAATGGGCGAAGCTCTCGTTCAATGCCATCACTGCGACGGCTATCGCAGCCCAATACGGTTTTTCCCAACCAAACCACAACGCTAGGCAGATTGCGATAACGATAGAGAGTGCGACTTTAATCGCGTCTTTAGTCGATGCAGTGAACATAAGAATCACCTAGCTATTTTTGATTATTTTGATCGAGGCAGTCATACCAACACGCAGTTGTACGTCTTCTGGTATTTTGTCTAACTTCACTTTGATAGGGATGCGTTGAGCTAGGCGTATCCATTGGAAGTTTGGATTCACGTTTGGCAATAAATCATTACCTGTGCTGCCGTCTTGCTTCGCGATACCAAAACCAATACTTTTGATATGTCCTTCTAGCTGAACATTGTTGTGCATCATTAAGGTCACATAAGCAGTGTCCTGAGCATCGACACCGACTAAATCAGTCTCTTTGAAATAACCTTCAATCCAGAAGCTATCTTCATCAATTAGCGCAACCACAGGTGAATTCGCGACAACTTGAGAGCCAACACGTAGGTTCAGATTGGTGATATAGCCGTTAGTAGGCGCATATACCTTGGTGTACTCAAGGTTGAGATGTGCTTCTTCTACGTTCGCTTTTGCCAGTTCGACATTTGCGGCGCTGGTTTCTACCGCGTTGTTCAAGTTGTTTAGTGTCAGCACGGGCACGGCACCGGGCGTTCTTTTCTCTAAATTCAACGCGCGTTGCTCTTCGTTTTTGGCTTTGGCGAGTAGGGCAAATGCTTGTTTTTGAGTCGCAAGTGCTTTTCTGTAGGTCGCCTTGTAAATACTCGGATCGATCTCAAAAAGAAGATCGCCTTTTTTTACCTTCGAGTTGTCTTTGACATGCACTTCAATGACTTGACCCGTGACTCGAGGTGTAATCGAGACGATATAAGCGCTGACTTGTCCGTCTCTGGTCCATGGGTTACTTGAGTACGACTGGTAATAGCTATAAACCACAGTTCCCGCAGCAGCCAATAATAAAAGTGTGATGAGATAACGTTTGATCACAGTAAGTGCCTCAAAAAATGGTAATAAAATGGCCGATAGCGCCAGTAAAAATCACGATCAAGCTCAGTTCTGCTATTGCAGGAAAGGCGACGTACTTATGAAGGCCAAACCGTGTCGCGATTGCCCCTGTTAGCATTGTCAGTATGTAAGCCAGTGCGATAACCAATAACAGCGGTGGGAAGTAGACTTCATCCCACACAAGCTCATGCGGCATGGTATTCATGGTTCTGTTCTCTATTTGTTTGATGAATGCAACGATAACGGAGTTCGATTTATTGTGATAATCGCTTATAGAGGATCGTACCCATCAAAATCCAACTTTATTCGGTGATTATGCCAACTGCCTCTTTGTTGAGAGCCGTAAGCCAGTAAAACAACGGTAGGTAGGTTGTCGTTCTTGAAGTGGAAACACTTAATTGAAATTGATTTCGAAAATCATCTACTTTTGCCGGTTTAAGGTAAATCCATTTAAAACAATCACTTAAGATGTAAATTGCACTTCAAAAACTATGCGAACAGTTAAAGTGATGATTTGATCCATCAAATGGGATTACATAATAAAACCTTTTGTTCTTAATATTCGGTTCGAAGCAACGAGATGCTTTATTTATTTTGAATAATCCAACAAATATCATTATTAAGTTATTCGTTAGATTATTTACTCCTTATATTTAGTAACAAGAGTAAATTTGTCATGGACATTATTTCTAATCTGTTTGACATGGCACCATTTGTCGCACTATTTATTACACTCTCATTGGGTTATATGGTTGGTAAAATTACTATCGGCCGATTTGTTTTAGGCGGTGTGGCCGGAACATTATTAATGGGCGTAATTATTGGGCAATTTGGTGTTCAGATTGATCCCGGCGTAAAAAGTATTTTCTTTGCGCTCTTTATTTATGCTGTGGGTTATCAAGGCGGCGCACAATTCTTTAAAGCGCTTAACTTTAGAACCATCAACATTCTGTTGTCTGCGGTTGTTATGACGGTTTCAGGCTTATTGTGTGTACTTGCCGCTGCGTGGTTGTTTGACTTAGATAGAGGTACTGCTGCGGGCCTAGCTGCCGGTGGTTTAACTCAGTCTGCGATCATTGGTACTGCAGGCGATGCGATCGCCCGTTTGGGTGGTGTGTCTGAAGAAGCCAAACATCTGATGCAAACTAACGTTGCTGTAGGTTACGCTGTAACATACATCTTTGGTTCATTAGGTCCAATCTTGATGGTGACTTGGGTATTCCCAACGTTGATGAAGTGGGACATTCGCTCTGAAGCAATTGCGTTAGAGGAGAAAAATTCTAACGGTAAACGTGATTTGGCAGATGGCGAATTTAACGCAGTCACAGCTCTAGTGACACGTGCTTTTAAAGTCACTCACGACGATAAACTGGTTGGAAAAACACTCGCGCAATTGAATCAATCATCACTTGCTGCGTGTATCGAACTTATTGAACGCGACGGAAAAGAGCTGAGTGCAGACAAGTTCACAGCACTTAAAGCGGGCGACCTTGTTGTGGTTACCGGCCGTAGAAATGCGGTTCATGAGCTACAGAGCAAGGCGCAAAGTAATGAAGTCGCATTACCGGAAAGCTATGAAGTTATTGAAGAAAATCGTCAACTTATCGCTGACAATCGCAAACTGATTGGTCGTTCGCTAAGAGAGATCAAAGATAGCTCAAATCAACGTTCGTTCCGTGGTGTGTATGTTACAGACTACATGCGTGCTGGTGCTTCAGTCGCCATTACTGATGATCTGATTGTTCAGAAAAACGACGTTATTCAATTAACAGGCACCGCACAAGACATCAACCGAGTTGAAAAGCACATCGGTAAGCGTATGGGTTCAGCAACCATGACTGATTTCATCGTACTGGGTTTCGGTATGGTACTGGGTCTACTTATTGGCTTAATCAGCTTCAAGATTGCAGGCATTCCCGTAACGATTGGTTCTGGTGCAGGTTGTTTGATCTCAGGCTTGCTTGTTGGCTGGTTACGTAGCCGAAACCCACATGTGGCTCAGTTCCCGGTAGGTGCAGCAAACTTCATTCGTGACTTTGGTCTAGCGGCATTTGTAGGCATTGTTGGCCTCCAAGCGGGCCCTCAAGCGGTTGATACCATCAAAGAACACGGCATGTCACTTCTGTTCTTGGGTATGGCAGTAACCATCATTCCACAGATTATTTCATTCTTCTTCTCGTACTTTGTATTGAAGATAAAGAATCCGGTAGAAGCTTTAGGTTGTGTAACCGGTGGTCGAAGTGCAAACCCAGCGTTCGCTGCATTGATGGAAAAAACAGGCAACGCAACGCCAGTATTCTCTTTTACTGTGACTTACGCCGTAGCCAACGTGTTACTGACTCTATGGGGCCCAATTATCGTCGGCATTATTACCGTTAATGCGGGTATGTAATTAAAACCTACAACTCATTATAGATTTAAAAAATCATCAACTTATTAACAGACCTACCCAATCAAAAATAGGGTAGGCCTGAATAATCACGCTTAAGTAAAACACTTTATTTAATTACAAGTGTTTAATATTAAATTATTAGGTAAATATTATGACTACAAAAAATACAAATATCGACTTTTCAAAATTCGCTGATTTAAGCCCATTTGAATTAAAAGACAAATTAATTGAAGTTGCTCAAGCAGTGCCAGACCGTGCTTTACTAGACGCAGGTCGTGGTAATCCAAACTTCTTAGCAACATTGCCACGTAAAGCATTTATTCGTTTGGGTGAATTTGCAGTAATGGAAGCGGAACGTAACTACGCTTACCTCGGTGGTGATTTCGGTGGTATCCTTGATGGCGTGGGTATCGTTGAGCGTTTCGATACGTTTACTAAAGAATACTCAAACGACAAAGGTGTTCAGTTCATCGAGCGCGCACTAAGCTACGCAAAAGATCGTCTAGGCATCCAAAAACAAGCGTTCCTAAACGAACTCGTTCTTGCTTACCTAGCGTGTAACTACCCAGTACCACCACGTATGTTGACTAACATTGAGAAAGTGGTGAAGCAGTACATTGCAGAAGAGATGTATGGCCCAATTCCAATGACCACGGACTTTGACTTGTTCGCAACGGAAGGTGGTACGGCATCAATGACCTACACATTCCAAACGATGTTCAACAATGGTCTATTGAAAAAAGGCGATAAAGTGGCGCTAATTACGCCAATCTTTACCCCTTACCTAGAAATCCCAGAGCTTTCTGAGTACGAACTAGAGATCGTTGAACTGCGTCTTGATGAGACCACTTGGCAGCTTCCAATGTCTGAAATCGAGAAACTGGCAGATACAGACATCAAACTACTTTGCGTCGTTAACCCTGCTAATCCAGCATCAGTGAAATTCTCTGACGAGACTCTAGAGAACCTAACAAACTTTGTGAATGAGCAACGCAGTGACCTATTCATCATCACTGATGACGTATACGGTACATTTGCCGATGACTTCGTTTCTCTATTTGCAAAACTACCATACAACACACTTTGTGTTTACTCGTTCTCTAAGTACTTTGGCGCAACAGGCTGGCGTTTAGGTACCATTGGTATCCAACACAAAAACGTATTTGATGACGCACTAAGTTCTTTCAGCGAAGAAAAACAGTGTCAACTTGATGACCGTTACAAAACACTGACTCCAGAGCCACGTGACATTAAGTTCATCGACCGCATCGTTGCGGATAGCCGTAGCGTAGCCTTGAATCACACTGCCGGTCTATCTCTACCGCAACAAGTGCAAATGGCGATGTTTGCTCTAACTTGCCTAATGGATTCTGAAGGTAGCTACAAAGCAGCATGCAAGCGCATCATTCGTGAGCGCTATACAACTCTATACACCAACATGGGGCTAGAAGTTGAAGAGAACAAAGATCGTGTGGACTACTACACACTACTAGAGTTAGACACTCTAGGTGGCAAACTATACGGTCAAGAGTTCGTTGAATGGTTCAAAGCAAGCGGTAAAGGTAAAGATTTCTTATTCCGTCTAGCTCACGAAACTGGTGTTATTTTACTACCAGGAAATGGCTTCGATACTGTACATGCGTCGGTTCGCGTATCTCTGGCTAACCTGACTCACCATGAGTACGAACTGATTGGCCGCGCAACTCGCAAGGTATTGGACGAGCACTTCGCTGAGTTTCAAGACGCATAAGTTCAAGTCTGGCTTAGAATCAAATACATGATTTAAAGCCGATGACGTCCAACTCATTAAGAATAAGCCTCGGCGATGTCGAGGCTATTCCGACCAAATAAGCACAGTGGTTAGATCGATAAAACTTCCTATCTTGATGTTCCGTTGTGTTTATTTAGTCGTCTTATCCAAGTATTCAAATCCATTTCAAACTGAAAGAGCGACGCATGAAAAGCATTATTTCTATTCAATCTCACGTGGTTTACGGGCATGCAGGAAACAGTTCTGCGGTTTTTCCAATCCAAAGAATGGGACTCGATGTGTGGCCAATCCACACTGTTCAGTTCTCTAATCACACTCAATATCAACAAGGTTGGACCGGGCAAACATTCGGCTCAGATGATATTCGAAACTTGATTCGAGGCTTAGACAACATCAACGTACTGAAATACTGTGGTGCGATCCTATCGGGTTATCAGGGAAGCGCAGACCAATGTAAAGCGGTTGCCGAGTCGGTTAATTTAGTTAAAGAAAAGAACCACAGTGCACTCTATGTTTGTGACCCTGTAATGGGTGACCCAGATAAAGGTTGTATCGTTGAGGATGGCGTTAGAACCGCCATTACTAAACACTTGCTTCCTATTGCCGATGTTATAGTGCCAAACCAATTTGAACTAAGTGAATTGACCGGCATTAAAATCCTCTCCCTTTATGACGCGGTTACAGCATGTAAGAAAGCATTGGAGCTTGGTCCAAAGATGGTGCTCGTGAAGCATCTTCACTCATTACCCGATGACGCGTTCAGTATGATTTTAGCAACGAAAAAGGCATGTTATTTAGCCCAACGACCGAACATTGAATTTGCTCAACAACCGGTTGGTGTCGGTGACCTTATCTCTGGCCTGTTTACCGCAGGGTTAATAAAGAGAATGTCTCCCGTAGCTGCATTCCGACATGCAAATAACGCGGTCTATGGTGTGTTGGAGCTAACTAAAAGCTATGGCACTTGGGAGCTACAAACAATCAATGCACAATATGAATTTGTAGAGCCTACCCACGATTTCAACGTGGTCAAAATCGGGTAGAGCGTTTAACTCCGATAGTGGTGGAGGGTGTACCTATTCGATGGGTCGCATCCTACAAACGAGATTACGAGCTAAGACTAAACCTAGCTATATTACTCCCAGAAAGAGACGGACTTCACTTTATCCCTATTTATTAACTTCTCTGTTTATAGCTGTTCTTTTGATTAAACAGAGTTTCTGAATCATTTTAGAGAACATTAAATGAGCCTAATTATGAACCGTCTAATTTCCTCGGGTTTTACCGTTGCTTTGTCATTACTTGTAGTGGCATGTAGCTCACCCCACACGTTGGATGTACGCGTACACAAAGACAATTACAAAGAAGTGGTTGTAGAAGAAGCGATATCAGTAAAAGAGCCATTGCGTATGTGGGCGAGTGAGAACCCAGACTTCTTATACTCTCCAATCGATCAAACAACGCCAATTAAAGTGTCAGGTGAGCAACTAAATATCTTAGCTTTGTCAGGAGGCGGCGCGAACGGAGCCTTTGGAGCCGGTATTTTGATAGGGCTGGAAGAATCTGGCCAATTGAAAGACTACTCAATAGTTACTGGCATCAGTGCAGGAGCGCTAATAGCACCATTTGTATTCATCGGCGGAGATGCATTTCCGAAGATGAAGGAGGTGATGTTAAACATCAATGACAAATCAGTGCTCGGCAAAAAGAACTTTTTAAACACCGTGTTTAAAGATGCTTTTACTGACGGTAAAAACTTGAATCAATTTATCGCTCAGGCGTTCCCTGAACCGATGATCGAGCAAATTGCTGCGCGACACCGCAACGGTAAGCGTTTGTTTATTGGTAGCACACACTTTGATTCTGGAGAGCTTGTCATTTGGAATGTGGGCGCAATTGCAAATAGTGACATGCCAGATAAGTCTGAACTTATATATAAGGTTTTAGCAGCAAGTGCTTCTATTCCTGGAGTCTTCCCACCGCAGTTTATCAATGTGAAGTACGAAGGTAAAAGTTATGAAGAACTTCACGTCGATGGTGGTTTAGCCGCTCAAGTATTTTTCAATCCATCTAACTTCGACTATCAGCAGATCTCAGATGCTCTTGGGTTAGAAAAACCACCACAGCTCGATGTTATTCGAAATGGAGCACTTAAAGCGCCGTACCACTCGCTGAGAGATAAGGGTCTAGATTTAGTAGCAAAGAGCGTATCAAGCCTGACTCTTGCTCAAACACGTGGTGATTTATATCGAATGAAATACATCTGTGAAATCAACAACATTGATATGCAATTTACTTACATCGAGCACGACTTTGGTTACGCCAAACGAACCAAAGACATGTTTGATGAACACTATTTATTAACCATATACGAATATGGTTATCACAAAGCAACTCAGGGCAAACCTTGGGTAACAGAATTACCTTAATTTAGGGATATCGTAAAATGAATAAAACAGCTTTAGCGCTACTTATCATGGCAACGTCTAGCGCTGCCATGGCACAAAATGTGACCTCAATGGAACAGCAAAAAGTCGATAACGACATGCTACAACTGGCCGACGTTCAACAAGAAGCGGCGTTGTTCATGGTTGAAGAAAATTCAGACTACGTGGAGATTGACTACATTGGTCAGTGGGTTGACGTGAACAATTACGTCACACACAAAGAAGCTAAAGAACGCCAGCTACAAAAGACCACCAAGAAATACATTTACTCGCAAACAGGTGAAACTCTAGAATCCATCGAGCAGCGAATTGCTGAGCATATTCAAGTGGACCAACCTAGATATTTCAGTGTCGATGTTTACCGTAATTACCACGGTGATTCTGGGGACTTTAACTATCTAGCTCGAGTTATCGAATACATTTAAGTTATTCGTTTGACATCAACGATAAAACCTACTAGCTTAAGTAGGTTTTTTTGTTTCAAATTGACGAATTATTTTCACTAATATTATTCTGACAAAGTAGATATTTCGCCAACCTGTGATAATTTAAATACATAACGATTAAAAGTAAGCACAACAACATGAATTTCAGCATTGAACAACTTCTCGCGTTCGTTACCGTTTATGACCAACTCTCTTTCAGCAAGGCAGCAGTCAAGCTTAACAAGCACAGAACGACAATCGGGCAGGTTATAACTAACCTTGAAGACCAACTCGCGGTAAGCCTATTTGAAAGGGTTGGACGCTCTGTAAAGCCGACAGAAGATGGTCATCTTCTTTACCACTACGCTAAGCAAACGATTGAACAGGCACGCACTTTCGACAAGGTAGCCTTGAGCTTGTCTTATGGCGGTTTGGAAAACATTACTTTTGCTTATTCAAGTGTGATACCTCATCAAATCCTTGTGGATATTCGAAAGAAGTTGCGTCGTGATTTCCCGATGATGCGAGTGAATTTTCTTGTACGAAATAAAAAAGACATTAAGCAAGGCCTTCAGAGCGGTGAGTATCATTTTGGATTGGTCAACGTGCATGACAGTCGTGGAATACACAGTTTTGATGCCACCTTTTTAGGCCATATAGAATTTTTTCCTTTCGTTCAAAAAAATGGTGAGTTTTCATCTTTGGCAAAAGAAGATGTACTTTTAGCGCTAAGAAATGCGAAGCAGTTTGTCTTAAAATCCTTCATTGAAGAAGGAATGTCCGAAAAAATAACCGTTAGTTCTGACAATGAAGAAGTCGACCAATTAGCGCTAGTTATCAAAATGGTTGAAGCAGGTCTAGGATGGGCACTTCTACCAAAAACGTTCGCTCATTCTGAATTTTCGCATTACGACATCGAACCTATACAATCGTCTGAAATGGAACAAGGATTTAAATTTGGCTTTGCACTATGGTGCCCTCATTCTAAACAAATTAGCGAAGTTAAGTCATCAGTATTATCAGTTATCAAAGAAAACGTAGAGCGATTGCTAAAGCGAGATTAATGAACCAATAACACAGTTTACTTGTTCACAGAGGCTCATTTATATGAGCCTTTTTCGTATTTGTCATCTTTAGAATGATTTGATTTTGTAGGGCTAGATCCTCCATATGAGAGTAGGGCAATACCACAGTTTGACCTATTCTAACCTTGTCGATTAAGGACCCCTTTATTGGCAATAAGTGTTTAATTTCTATGTTTATTGCAAGGAAGCAAACTTTCGGCCGGGTTTTATTACCCGGCCTTTTTTATTGAGGCCAATCTTATGAATCGCTGCGGCGGCTTTGCTCTTTTTTCTTACTCTTTGCTTACGATAACACCTTCCTTTGCATCGTTTTATGATCCTGTTGATAATCAATTTGATATGGGACATCACATTGCAGAAAATGCAACGGGGTTTTTACCTATACCTATACTAATTACCGAGCCAGCGGTTGGTTATGGTGGTGGTGTTGCTGGGTTGTTTTTACACGAGGGCGAAGAAGAAAAACGAATCCGTAAAGAAGCAGCGTTAAAGGCTATTGATGGTGGTGCGCAGTTAGTACCCTCAGCAATGTCAGTAGTGGGCGCAGTAGGGACAGAGAACGAAACTTGGTTTGTATTTGGTGGCCATAGACGATCTTGGATGAATGATTCCATTCGTTACACAGGAGGCGGCGGCTTTGGTGTTGCGAATTTGGATTTGTACACATCAATCAACTGGGGCCCCATAGATCATGACCTTAGAATAGGCACGTCAACTTCGGTAGCCGTACTTTCACAAAAGGTGCAGTTTCGGATTGGGCATACGCCTTGGATGTTGGGAATAAAGCAGTTATTAGCTAAGTCTGAGATTGAATTTGATAACATGGTTTTAGACCGAATTTTGGGTAACGAATCGGTTACTTCTGGTTTAGGGTTGGAGGCTGAATATGACACAAGAGATAATTTATTTTATCCAACCAAAGGTTACAAATTGTCTGCAGATTACATGGTGTACGACGATGCGATTGGCAGTGATTACAATTACCGAAATTTGAACATAGATGGCGAAGCCTATATCCCAATTACCAATAAATGGACGTTAGGCTTGGCTGCAAATTATCAAAGCTTCGAACAGCAAGACCTGTTTGTATCACCCACAGCGAAACCGTACGTGTCGTTACGCGGGGTGTCATCTTATCGGTACCAAGGAGATGAGATTGAAACAATTCAAGGCCAATTGACGTATAGCATCACTCATCGTTGGAAGGTGTCTGGGTTTTACGGTTCAGGGGTTGCAAAGCAAGATAACGGCATAAGCCACGACAGTACCGTCAATGCCGGAGGTGTCGGCTTTCGATACCAAATCGCGAGACGTTACGGTTTGCACCTTGGGATGGATTATGCGCAAAGCCATGAAGAACGCGCTATCTACTTTAACGTAGGCAGTGGTTTCTAGAACAACGGAATAGGTTAAATTTTTCCAAGAAAAAAGGCGCTAATTAGCGCCTTTTCGTTTTCTATCACTTTCTTACAGTAAGATTACTTCTTACGGCAGAACTCAGCGATTACGTACATTGATTGACCGCCGTTTGTTTTACCAGAAACAAGCTTAGGATCGTCACCAACGCTGATACCACGAATAACAGTACCTTGCTTAATCACTTGGTTAGTACCTTTGATTGGCAGGTCTTTGATTACTGTTACGTCGTCACCTTTCTTAAGTTCAACGCCATTCACATCAAGAGGCTTGTCATCAGCAGACATGCCGATTTGTGCCCAAACTGATGTTTCTTCTTCAAGGTACATCATGTCTAGCGCGTCCTGAGCCCAGCTTTCTGTGTTCAGACGAGTAAGTTGACGCCATGCCGTTACTTGAACTGGCGCTTCCTGGCTCCACATGCTGTCAGTCAGACAACGCCAGTGGTTGATATCTTTAGGATCGTCAATCTCACCAAGACATTTGTCACATACCATGATGCCGTGATCCACTGTTACGTGGCTGTGTGGCGGCACTGCGTATGCAGTAAGAGAAGAATCAGAACCACATAGTTCACATTTAGATTGGCAGCGTTCTAGCATAGTAGCTTCAGAAGACATAATGGACTCACATTTATTAGGTATTAAATTACGGGGCTATTATCCACTTTATTTACAATAAAGAAAGAGGTCGTACGGTATTCTGTCTTGATTAATTTTAACTGAGATCAACCATTTGTGTTTTAAAGTTTTATGCAAACGGTTAACTAGGGGACTTGTTCGAACGACAGAGACAAAAATGCCAGCGGTTAGGCTGGCATTTGGTTTCATTTAGAGCTCGTTATTATTCCAATACAGAGGCTGCGTTGGACACTGTACTCAATTTGTTGTTTACCAAGAAATCTTTTGCTTGTGCCTGCATTTCTGCATGGTGAGCGGAATCTAAAGGTAATCGTGTTGTATCATCTTGTGGGATAACAAAGGTACTGTGCGCTGCAACATTGTTAAATTTCACAAATTCGTTAGTTCCGGCACTGCTAGGTGTCGCACTACTTGAATCAACAACAGTTAGGTTAAGCTTGGTTGCCAACGGTGTTGTTCCCGCGAATGGAGCGCTTGCTACAGAGTTAGGTACTGTATCATCGCCTTGAACTTGCCCAATATAAATAGGTAGTACAGGTGAACCAGAGCTTAACAGGTGGACAGCGTTAGTGAACGGGTCTATGGTATCTAACACGGTTTGAGCTGCATACGCGAATTGCTGAAATGCTGCCGTCATCACTGCTAATTGTGCTGTGGTTGCATTGCTTTCAAACGTTTCATAGCAGATTTTGTCTGATAGATTGGAACAGGTCGCACTTGCGAAAGTCGCGTATTCCGTTGAAGCGCTCAACGCAACATTGTGTTTAACCTGAGGACCAAACTCCGTAGAACCGAGTAGAAGGTTAGATATTTGACCGCCAGAGTTTTCAAAAGCTGCCGAACTAAACGAATACAGAGCATCAGCCGTTGGACTACCTAACGTACGGTTAGAGGCAGCAACAGCTGTCGTTCCAACAATACCGCCCAAAGAGTGACCTAAAAATTTAACCTGTGAACCTGTATTTAGATTAAATGCACTCAAAGGTGAACTAGCAAGTAAACCAGCTTGCAAAGAAGCGGTTAACGAAGCTCTCAAGCCCATTACATCTAACGCACTTTGTCGAACGTTATCGCGCGCTACTGGCAAGTTAGTTAGGTTTAAATAAGCTAAGACGTTTGCATTTGCTGAGCGTGTATCATCTAGACTACGTGTACCGTGGATTGGTAAATCTATTGCTAGAACCGCTGTATCATCGCCCACTAAGTTATAAGCAAACGCATAAGCATTCTCTTTAGCAGAGGTAATACCATGTTGATAGATAACAACGTTTTTTGGTGTTGCCCCACTCTTAGTAAATAACAAGAACTCTACATTTTCTAATGACTTAACTTGAGGAACAGGAGAGTATTTCGTAATAACTCTTTCGCTATCAAGCGAAGAGCCATCAGCTAGTGTAAGGTTCAAACCTACCAGTTTAAGTTGTTCTGTTTGGCTTGTCGCTAAGACACTGGTGTCGATACCAGCAGCAACTAATTGAGCAGCCATATTGGCTTGTTCTGCGCTATCGCTTAAAGCATTTGAAACTTTGGCAAGGCTCGGCATGCCCGATTCAAAAGGTTGAGAGTTCCATTCATTACTGCCTTTCTCTAAGTAATGAGGAAGTTGAACGAACCCTTGGCTAACATTGACGTTAGCACCTGAAGCATCATACATCGTCTCGATGGCTACTTTTGCTTTTGTAATCTTAGTCGCGTCGCCACCACCAATATACTTATCAAAATCAGTGTCACCGCTAAGTGCATCTTTGAAAGGTTCTGACGTTCCAAACTGCATCGCATAAGCTGTCGACAAGTCAACAGAGTTAGGGTTTGCGCTACCTGCCCAAACGCTATTGAGGTTTGCTGCAGCCAACCCTGTAGCTGTTGCCGCTTTGGTAGCGAAAAGGGAATCACCTATAGACTCAGTCGTAAACCACGTCGAATAAATGATGTTTTCAGTATCAAGGTTAATAGCACCTGCAGCCGTCGCTCCAGCAAAGATCTTTTCAACACCTTGAGTGACTTGTTGTGCTTGAGCTAGGCTACCTTCGGTGTACGTTACCGCACTAGATTTCAGTGCAGCATAACTTGCCGACATGCCAACAGGATCACCATTAATATCCGTGAGTTCATTTGACAGCGCCAACACGTATTCACTTGAAGCATCTAAGGAATCATTGAACACAATTGTGAAGGTGTCAGTTGAGGCACTAGATAGAACGTTGAAATCAACGCCTAAAGTCAATATTCCAGCGACACTAGGTGCAGTTTCAGATGTGAGTGAGCCGCTAAGTTTTAATAGGTAAACCCCACCAGTAGCTACACCGTCAGCTAAGCCAGTACCTTCAAAGTCCATGATAATTGGCATTGAAGTTGACCAGCCATCCATTGTATTCATTGCTGCGATAGGGTTGGTTAATGAGTCATCACCGCCAGTCGGCAAGCCAAGTGTACCGTCGCTAGCATCCATCAACGCGAAACTAGGAAGAGGAACTGCAATATCAGCACCCGTTAATTGAAACTTGATGCTCGTCGCTTGTCCGAGTGAATCTTGAATGTATTGCTCATATTGAATCGCTGTTGACGCACCTGAACTCGAAGAGTCATCACCACAACCAGCAAGAAACATTGCTGAAGCGAGCAGCGAAACATTAAATAACTTTTTCATGTTTTAATTCCGTTTAGTTGAAGGTGTAGTTCATTTGAATTGCAGATAGGTAAGCGACTGCATCACCAGAGAATTCAAGTTCTTGCCCTAGTTCATTGGTTTCTTTGAAGTCACCATCTTTACTTTGTACAAGGGCAAAACCAGCATCGAAGGAAAGGTTAGGGCTGTACTGGTAAGTTAAACCTGCGCTGTACCAGAAACGGTCGCTATCAGGAATACTCAACGTCGCTTCACCAGCTTGCTCGTCATAAGCTAAACCAGCTCTTAAGGTCCATTCTTGGTTTAACTGATAAGTTGCACCCAGTGAGTAACGGTTATTGTCGTCGTAGTCTTCGGTCTTTTTAAAACACTCGCCACTTACACAATCTGAACTTGTCGCTTTAAGCTCTTTGAAGCTACTCCACCCAGTTTGTTGCCACCCGTAGTGAATTGCCCATTGGTCGTTCAATTGGTGGAAAGCTGAAATTTCAATAATCGAAGGCAACGTGATTTTTAGACGTCCTGTTGTTGTCGTAGCACTGCCTTCCACGATGCTGCCCGTGTAATCAGTAAAGTCACCGTCATCAAAGTCGAGGTCTACCTCTGAACGATAAGCGATAGAGAATCGGTTGTTTTCATTCAGTTCATATAACGCGCCCACGTTCCAACCAAATGCAAATGTTTCACCTGTCATACTGATCAGTTTTGTTGAGGCAGGATCTCCAGTGATGTTCGAAATAGAGCCTTGATGACGATTTAGTTCAGCCTCGGCGTAAACAAGGTTCGCACCCGCACCAACACTAAACTGGTCGTTAACTCGATACGCCACATTGGGGTTTAAGTTCACTGACACTAGTGAAGTATCACCTGCAAGATCACCCGCATAAATATCGTCTGGGTAATCGGTAGCAACGCCGTAGTTAGAAAACATACCAATGCCCCAAGCCCATTTATCGTTAATAGGGCTGATGTAGTATGCGGCAGGGACGACTTGCAATGGCGCTACGTCTTTAGATACTTGGCTTTGTCCGCCAGAACCTGGAACATTGTTTTGAGTAATATCCACTTCTGGATCAACGATAGAAACCGCGCCTGAAAATTGGGCTGTATCAAATAGGGTCATTGCGGCGGGGTTTCTCGCTAGTACACTCGCGTTATCAGCTACTGCACCTTCACCTGAAAAGGCACGACCAAGACCTGAGGCAGAATGCTCAGCAACTTGGAAACCAGCCGCAAGTGAGTTACATGCAAATAGTACTGAAAGTGAAACGAGAGAGCGTTGTATTGTTTTCATCCTTGACCCTCCTAGGGCATCGAATTTCGTTATTATGGTTTGAAAACACACTGAGCATTTTTGGTGTTGAAGCTCTAATGTAAATGGCATGTTAAATTCATGTTTTATATAAAGTCAAAGAAAGAGTTGTTATTTTGTGAGGTTATGTTTTAAAGGGGCGGCACTTTAACATCGATAATATAAGTATAATCAATAATTTATTCGTGGTTGGAGGTGTGACCAGAGTGTTTATGCATCGTTGCGGTATAAATAGTGTTCAATAGCTCAATATGTAACAACTTTGTTTCTGTTTACCACCATTCGCTAAATCGGCATAATATCGACACTCGTTAGAAGTCATTAAATTGGAATTTTAAGTTTGGAATTACTCGCGATAGAGTTTCTTGGAAAACCGCTTCGTTTAGAAGGATCAATGGCAGGGTGGCAACAGTTGTATTGGGATAACACTTTGGTATCTCAATTAGATGCGACCACAGACCAAGAAGACGCCCGAAAACACGAATTTACACTACGCGCTGGCGAAGAAACGTTGCAGTGTCACGTTGAATCGACCGTTCAGTGGCAACCGTTTGAGATGACGTATAAAGCGTCGGTGAATGGGCAAACCATTACCGAAGGCAATCGAAACACCAAAGATATTGAACAACAAACTCCTGTTGTCGCTCCTAAACCAGAGAAGCGTTTTAGCTTAATTGGGTTGGTGTCGCTTGGTATGAAAGCGCTTAAAAGCGCCAAGCTAATCAAGGTCGTACTTGCTTCTGCGAGTTTAGCGGCCTATTCATGGTTGTTTTCAATTCAGTTCGCTTTGGCCTTAATCGCCTGTTTAATGTTCCATGAGTACGGTCATATTAGAGCGATGAAATACTTCGGCATGAAAACCAAAGGGATCTATTTGATGCCATTTCTTGGTGGCTTGGCGTTATCCGATGAAAAGATTAATACGCGTTGGCAAGATGTGGTTATCTCAATCATGGGGCCATTGTTCGGCCTGATATTGTCGTTAGTATTTATGGTGCTGTATTGGGCGACTGGCGAAATGTTCTTTGCCGGCCTTGCAGTATTTAATGCTCTATTAAACCTGTTCAATCTATTGCCGATTTTGCCTCTCGATGGCGGACATGTTCTTAAAAGTATCAGTTTCTCGATGAACAGTGTGCTTGGCATTGTACTTTGTGTCGCGGCTGCCGTTGCTGGTGTGGTATTGAGTTATCAGTTGAATTTAACCCTGTTTGGTTTCTTATTGATCATGGGCAGTGTTGAAATACTGTTTGAATGGAAAGGACGTCATCACAGTCACTTGTTACCGTTAGACAAATACGGGCAAGTCGTGTCGTTCGTTTGGTATGTAGGTTTAGTGAGCAGTTTGATTGGTGTTATCTGGTATTTTGCATCTACTGGTGATCAGCTATTAAGCCTACCATTACAAATTCTTGGTACTTAACGAGTGAGTTTCTGTTGTTGGAATTATCCAGCTGCTTAGTGCACTTGAACTGTTAGCAAGCAAGAAACTGAAAATGCCCTAACCAATATGGATAGGGCATTTTGTATTTACACCAGCTAGGCGATTCTTACTTAGATTACGCTTTGCAATTTGGTCTTGGTGAACCTGATTGAGGAAGCGTTTTTATCGTTGCTTGTAGATCTTTAATACGCGTACTGTGGGAAGGGTGCGTAGAAAGCAACTCTGGCGGTTGATTACCCCCTGATGCTTTCGCCATGTTTTGCCACAAGTTGACACTTTGGTTTGGATCGAAACCTGCTTGAGCCATATACTCTAAACCAACAACATCGGCTTCAGACTCTTGAGTTCGCCCATACGGTAGAATAACGCCATATTGAACGCCTAACCCTAACGCGGCCATCGTCATACCTTGATACTGTTTGTATTCTGATGCACCTAACGCAACGTTAGTAATAGATAAGCCCGTATTAGCGATTTGAGACTGAGAAAGGCGCTCATTACTGTGGTCTGCAAGAACGTGTGCCACTTCGTGACCGATAACCGTCGCGAGTTGGTCTTGGTTTACTGCAACATTGAGTAACCCTGTGTATACACCGATTTTTCCGCCAGGTAGGGCGAATGCGTTCACTTGATCACTATCAAACACAACAACTTCCCATTCACTAAAACCTTGTTTAGGAATATATTGAGTGATGCTGTTCGCTACGCACTGTACATAAGCGTTAGTTTTGGCATCTTTGCTGATGGGTTGTTCTTTTTTCATTTGTTCAAAAGACTGTGCTCCAAGCTGAGACATGTCTTTATCTGAAAAAAGCAGCAATTGGTTTCTGCCTGTCGGAGAAGCGCTACACGCGGTTAGGCCTGCAAGTGTGAGAAGCGAGGCAAACTTCATCCATGACGTCATACAATATCCTCTGTGTATTCGGTTTTTATGCATGTTAACATCAACTTGCGTAATAACTAAGGGCTGTAAGATAACTAACAGCCAGTAATATAGAAAAAAGCTATGCACGCGATAACAAGATCAATAATTAAGGAACCCACATGAGTATTTGGAAAAAGCCCGTTGACCTAGATACCTTCAACGCGACCTCAAAAAATACCTTAATTGAACACCTCAACATTGTTTACACCGAAGTAAATGACAACTCTTTGGTGGCAACCATGCCGGTTTGTCATTTTACGCACCAACCACTGGGTATGCTTCATGGCGGCGCATCGGTTGTGCTAGCAGAAACGCTTGGCTCATTGGCTGCAAACTTCTGCGTACCAGAAGGCTATTATTGCGTTGGGCTCGATATCAATGCGAACCACGTAAGGTCAATGCGTGAAGGACACGTCATCGGTACTGCTGAGCCTATTCACTTGGGCGTCTCTACTCAAGTATGGCAGATCAATATCACTGATGATCGTCAACGCTTAGTTTGTACCAGCCGCTTAACTATTGCCGTGAAGAAACATAAAAGATAACAGACTAGGCAGTCGTACGCTGGTTTTGTCTTTAGAAGAAGTAATCAGTACTTAGAACAAGCAATTCGTATTTAAAGAAGTAACCCGAGAAGCCCATGGTCATAACGTTTAAAAGTGGAAAAGTCATCGCAACCGCACATGAGTTGGTTGTTCGTTTAGATGGTGAGCATAGAGTCACTTTGCAAGCTCAAGTTGACGCAATTCAACTGATTGGAAAAGGGGCAAATGTCATTTCAGCCAACGGTTCTGAGTGTAAATGGTCGATAAAACTAGACGATGAACAGCAGCTCCGTGAAATCGCCAATGAAATTGGCTGCGATGTGATGTAATCCTTTACTGTAAAAGCACTTAACCCTTCAAATTGAATAACACCTTAGGATGTCGTACTCAATAATTCACAATAAAATCGTGTCCGTAATATTGATTTTACGCCATAAAATAGGGAAACTGAATTCAATGTCCTTTGAATAAGTTTTCCTCTTTATGAGCAGCCCAAGACTTCGCGTTCAATTTGAAACCCTGTTTGAATACTTCGATGGTAAAGATTCTGATGTTCAACTCGACGACATCACGGATGTGCTTTGTTGTACCCGTCGTAATGCCCGAATGGTACTCAACAAGCTTGAAGAAGAAGGGTGGGTAGAATGGTTACCTGCAGCTGGTCGAGGGAAGTTATCTCAACTTATCTTTAAACAGAATCGTTGTGATGTCAGCGAGAACCTAGCAAGACGCTATTTACAAGAAGGCAAAATTGGACAGGCGCTGTCAGTGCTTGATCACAATGCTGCCAAACTCACGCAAGTTATTCAAAACTACTTGGGCGTACAGTATCAAGAAGGCGAACAAGTTATTCGTTTGCCTTATTACCGGCCGCTTTCAATGCTTAACCCAACCAAATCGATGCGTCGTTCAGAGCAACATATCGCTTGTCAGGTATTCAGTGGGTTGACTCGTCTAGATGAGAATGACCAACTTCAACCCGATCTTGCTCATTCATGGCAAAAAATCAGCGATTACCAATGGCGATTCTTCTTGAGACCCGGTGTTCGTTTCCATAACGGGGAACCTCTGTTAACCAATCATGTTGTGGATACACTGCTTGCACTCGAACCTCTCAACATGTTTTCGCATATCAAAGATGTCTCTTCACCTGCAAATTGTGTAGTAGATGTTTTTCTCACACGCCCAGACAAGTATTTTCCCCTCGCACTAACGGAATCGGTCGCTAAAGTCACATTACCGATCACTTTACGTGGTGAAGACTACGATATTCGACCGATTGGAACGGGACCTTATCGCATTGAAAAGAACGACGAGAAACAACTCGTGTTAACCGCTTTCAATGGGTACTTTGGTTTCAGACCGTTAATTGATCGCGTTGAAGTTTGGGTGGTGGATGAGGCTTATTCTTCAATGGTTTACCCAAGCCTATCTAAGCCTGTTATGGCCGACCGTGGCGATAGCGATGAAGTAGAACTCGATCCTGGCTGCACGTATTTACTGCTCAATAGAAAGAAGGGTATTGCACAAGATCCCGCATGGGCACAGTTTTTATCTAACGCGTTGAATGCGGCGGATCTGTTTGTTCATATTCCAAAAGAGACTGTTATCGATTTGGGCGTGTTACACGCTTATGGGATAAAACCCGGTTGGTATGACATAAAGTTAAAAGTGCCCGTTTGTCCACCAGCAGATTCGAAGCCTACCATAAGATTAGCGTATCAATGCCAACACCCAATGTTCCCAACGCTTGCAAAGGCGATTGTCACGGTGCTGAAGCAATACAACGTCGATGTTGATCTTTACGGTTACGAAACCGATCCTCCGCACGCCGATGATGTTGATGTTTGGATTAACCCTATGGGCATCGCCAATAACAGAGACGACGCCTTGGCTGGCTGGTTAATGGACTACAGTTTTCTTGATGAATCTAGCCCGGCAGAGGACTTCGACCAATGGTGTCACATGATTGACCGTTGGCGTTCTGGTGAATTCGAGCAATTCCCAGCACGACAGTTAGGTAAACAACTGGTCCAAAGCAATCAATTGATCCCGATGTTCCATTGCTGGTTAGGCGTTAATAAAGATCAATGTGGTACGTTGCAAAACGCGAAATGTAATGCATTAGGTTGGTTCGACTTTAGCCAAGTCTGGGTGAAGCCTGACGTTGATTGAAATCCAAGAAAACTCAGTTAGGACCAAATAACTCATTTAGGAAAAACGATGCAAACTCTGATGGTTACATTTATTACGCTGGTGGCATTTGCTGCGAATTCAGTTTTGTGTCGCTGGGCCTTAATGGATCAAACGATCGATCCTTTGAGCTTTTCGATCGTTCGCATCTTATCTGGTGCGCTTACGCTTCTGATTTTATTAACTTTGTCTTCCCAATCTAAAGCTAGACGTGTGTTAACAAACAACACATCGCTATACACAAGGCTAAAATCACAGTTTCAATTCACGTCAATACTGTCACTGCTCGTGTATATGTTTGGTTTCTCGTTTGCTTACTTAGAGCTCGGCGCAGGTCTTGGTGCTCTGGTGTTGTTTGTCGCAGTGCAATTTACGATGATTGCCGCGCACCTGTTTTCTGGAAACAGAATGTCGCTCATTGAGTGGGGCGGGTGTTTGTTATCTGTGGCAGGGCTTGTTTATTTGTTAATGCCAACGGAATCGACTCAAGCACCCGACTTAGTTTCTATTATCTTGATGTCTCTGGCCGGAGTTGGGTGGGGCATTTACACATTGGCAGGAAAGACATCGTCAAACGCACTGCAATCGACCACCGCTAACTTTGGATTCAGTTCGCTAGTTATCCTTTTGGCATTAAGCTTGTTAGTTTTGATTCCTAATGCGTTAACGCAAGTGTCTATCACTGAACAAGGTTTGATTTACGCGGTTATATCGGGCTCTGTGGCTTCTGGTGTGGGTTATAGTTTGTGGTATTACGTGGTGAAAAAGCTGAATACCGTGGTGGCGTCTATTGCACAGCTTTCTGTTCCAGTTATCGCGACACTTGGTGGTGTATTACTTTTATCTGAACCTGTCACCATGCAATTTATAGTCTCATCAACCGTTATACTTCTAGGGATAAGCTTGGTTCTTGTCGCCCCTAAACTTAAGAAATAAAGAGTTCAATCATTAACTTCTATGGCTAAACCAAACAAGAAACAACCGACCAAGACGGTTCAGATTTTCTGTGCCAAATGTAAAACGCAGCTTTTTAAGTATCGGAAAGGTGGCAAAGGTGCACTCGTGAAATGTTTTAAGGAGCGTATCGTTGAAGATTTCACGACAAAACCATGTGTGTGCCCTGAATGCGGGATTGAATTTGCGCGAGACACTTTGGTTCGAGGTACGCCAGCCTACAAGTTTGTTGGTGGCAAGGTAACGATGAAATAACCTGTCACGATGAAACGACCAGTCATATTAAAACGAGCAAACAATGCTGAAACTAAAAATGCCACAGCACGGTTTGTGTGTGGCATTTCAACGTTGCTTTTGATACTCAGTGTAAATAATTGAGCTTAGTAAGCATTGACACGCCCTTGAAGCTTAAGAAGTAATAGCGAGACAATTGCGCCCGTGGTGTCACACAGCATATCTTTCTGTGCATCCCAAATATCGCCTTGTGAACCAAGGAATGCGATACCTTCATCACCACCTGCGATCTCCGCGTACCACCACTCGATAATTTCATAACCTGCAGCAACACTCATAATCGCAAATAGCGCAAAGAAACATGCCAGCACCGGTTGAGCCAGTTTTTTACGAATCAAGTACTCAGCGAGTGGGTAAGCATAAAGGCCAATAGAGAAATGCGCGACACGGTCAAAGTTATTCCGTTCTGAACCTATCATGTTATTGAACCAATCAAATGGCACTTCCGCGAAGGTATATTTTGCGCCTATCGTATGCAAAATCAGCCAGATAAACATCAAAACGTAAGCTGTCTTAGTGAAGGTGAGCTTTGTTGATAACCACCAGATTCCCACCAATATCGCAAGCGCTGGGACAATTTCGGCAATCCATACCGCTCTTGAAGAGGGAGCAAACGCTGAAAATAGAAACACAATCAGATACAGCGTCGTCAATGACAGTAATGGTCTATTTTGAGCAAGTGGCGTAATTGTCATCATCAGATCCTGTATTAGTTTCATGTATAGTTACACAATAATGAACAGTGTTCAATTGTGCTCTAATCACCATATTTGTTGAAAACCGGCGTTATCGCCCAGTATCTAGACAAACGGTTGCGAGAGTTTCACAAAAGTTTGATTTACAACAAAGCGATCCTTAAAATCGCTCTATTACTACATAACAAGAAAGAAAGTCATGAAACTGGAAACTGTCGATTACCTTGCTGACGACGCAGCAGAACAATTTGTTCGCTCTCTACGTGAAACTGGTTTTGGTGTTCTTAAGAACCACCCAATCCCGAAAGAGCTTGTTGAGTCAATTTACGAAAACTGGTACCAATTCTTCATCTCTGAAGAGAAAGAGAACTTCCACTTTAATGTTGAAACACAAGATGGATATTTTCCACCTTCAGTGTCTGAAGTTGCTAAGGGCCACACTGTAAAAGACATCAAAGAGTACTTTCACGTATACCCATGGGGTCAAATCCCTGAGCAGCTGAAAGAACAGATTCTAGATTACTACCAACGTGCGAATGCTTTTGCTCAAGAGCTGCTAGGTTGGGTTGAAGCTCATGCTCCTAAAGAAGTACAAGAGAAATTCTCTATTGCGTTATCAGAAATGATCAACGGCAGTGAACAGACTCTGCTTCGTGTTCTTCACTACCCACCAATGCAAGGTGATGAAGAGCCAGGTGCAATCCGCGCTGCGGCACACGAAGACATCAACTTACTGACGGTTCTTCCTGCTGCAAGCGAGCCGGGCCTTCAAGTTAAAGCTCAAAATGACGAGTGGCTAGATGTTCCATGTGACTTCGGTAACATGATCATCAACATCGGTGACATGCTTCAAGAAGCATCTGGTGGTTACTTCCCATCGACAACTCACCGTGTAATCAACCCATCAGGTGAACGCCAAGAGAAGTCTCGTATCTCTTTGCCTCTATTCCTTCACCCGAAACCAGAAGTAGTGCTATCTGAAAAGTACACAGCAAACGAATACCTAATGGAACGTCTAAGAGAGCTTGGCGTTATCTAGTCAGTTCAATGCTTCGTCCCTAAAATTGGGATAGATGTGAAAGGTCAGCTAAGTCGCTGACCTTTTTTGTATCCGTACCAAAGAATTGCGGCTTTATTACTAGGGCGTGTTGATCTTTCGAGCTGATTTTTGCAGCGAGTTGCTGGGTATTTATACAAGGCAGAGGCATCGATGTGTAGCTAGCCTACATGAGAAGCCGATAACGTAGTAGAAATGACCAGCAAACGCTGCCCGAAGGGTTCGGCTAAAAGCGTTTTACTCTTTGTTGAGGGAGATTTGCTTAGAATGACTAGGCTACTTCTCCCTCGCCGCGATTAAAACGCTTTTATCTCGAACAAAATTTAACCGCGAAAGGTCAACACGCCCTAATGGTTGTATTCAACGAAATGGTACTCAGTTTTGACGATAAAAGGTGCCTTTAAGCCAAACGTTAGAAAGTTGTTTGTCCTTAAGCTCGACAAATCTTAGAAAATCGCTTTCAATTAAAGAAGATACGCAACGGATGCGAAACAGGTTACTTATAGTATCCACAGTTCTAGAAATCCATTAATTCAGAGAAGCTAACTGAGTCAACTATGTCGAATTATCAAGATGTGAGAGCAAACTTTCATTGCCATATGGAAAACCCATTGCTTTGGCCGATAATGGAAGTGCTTAAGCAAAAGCCAAGCGGATGGAAAGTACACACATTGGCAGCTCATCTGAACGATCTTGGGTTTGTGCCAGTGTTGGATGCTGTGCCTGAGAAAGAGTTGTTTAAAAAGAACTTCCTTATCATGAATGCGCTTTATCAGCTTCAAGAAACCTTACACCCAGATGGTTGGCTCCAAGTCCAAGCGATGGACATCGAATTGATGAATGGTCGTTATCACGGAAGCAGTCACAGCATCGATCATCAAGACCCACTTCGAGAATACTACATTAATTGGGTTAACTATGAAGCGGATGAAGGTGAAGTCAAAAGGCTGTTGAACGAATTTTGGACTCGGTATAGAAAGTATGTGGGTGGTGATGAACTCGATATGGATCGAAGTCGAGCATTGAACCTGTTTGAGTTACCTTTAGGCGCGACACACCATGAAATTAGAAAACGTTGGCGACAACTGGCATTGAGATGGCATCCGGACAGAGACGAAGGCAACACCGCAAAATTTCAGACGCTCTGTGAAGCATGGCATGTATTAAGAAGCTCATAATCGAGAGGCATTTCTAGCTGTCTAATTGCTCAGAACCCTAAAACGGAAAGCCCCACATTGTGAGTGATACAAGTGGGGCTTTGTCGTCATTACGTTATGTTTTGGGTAACTACGTTATGTGCTGTAGCGACTTAAGTTATTGGTGTTAGGAGTGATCTTTGCTCTCGCCACTTTTATGTTCAAAGGCATAGTCGAGTACTTTACGGATATAAGGCGCACCGACTTTTGAACCGCCGTTACCGTGTTCAATGACCACAGTTGCGACATATTCAGGGTGTTCATACGGTGCGAAAGCCGTGTAAAGCGCATGGTCAAGCAAGTGTCTAGCGAGTTTCTTCGAGTTGTAGACCTGGTCTTTCGCAAGATCAAAGACTTGTGCAGTTCCTGATTTACCGCCGCTCGTGTATTCAGTTCCCTTAAATGCACGTCTGCCGCTGCCTCGATTACCGTGGTTTACGAGTCGCATCGCATTGATTGGCACATCCCAAATTCTATCCGGTACTTCGGTGATTGAGGGCATTGGCTCCGGTTCGACAAGTTGTTGTGTACTGAAATCTTCACCATGATCTAAGGTGGCTCTTAAGATATGAGGTGGCATCACCTTACCATGATTAACCAATACTGACGTTGCTTTAGCAAGTTGCATAGGTGTCGATGTCCAATAACCTTGGCCAATACCAATCGGAACTGTGTCACCCTGATACCAAGGGGTGCGATAACGCATCATCTTCCATTCTCGAGTCGGCATGTTGGCGGTACTTTCTTCATAGATATCAATGCCTGTCGGTTCACCAAATCCAAATCGGTTCATCCAACTTGAAATTCGGTCAATACCCAAATCGAAAGCGGTTTGATAGAAGAATGAATCTACCGACTCTTCAATGGCTTGAGTGACATCGACAGGTCCGTGACCCCAACGTTTCCAGTCACGCCACGATTTGGAGTTTCGTTTAGAGCCAGGAATTCTCCAAACGCCATGGTCGTTACGGATGGTATCTTCAGAGATGACATGTTCTTGCAGTCCTGCCACAGCCATAAATGGTTTAACGGTTGAGGCAGGAGGATAAACGCCTAGAGTGGTGCGGTTAACCAACGGGTGAGCCGGATCATTCAATAAACGTTGGTAGTTCTTACTCGAAATGCCGTCGACAAATAGGTTAGGGTCGTAACTCGGGCTTGATGCCATCGCCAACACGCTGTTGTCTTTCGGATCGAGAATAACCGCGCTTCCAGTTCGGTGATCAAGTTGCTCAAAGACGTATTTTTGCAGCTCAAGGTCAATATTTAACACGATATCTTTACCAGCTACTGGCGGCACGTACTCAATGGTTCGGACTATTCGCCCACGGCTGTTTACTTCGACTTCTTGATAACCTTTGGTGCCGTGCAGAATATCTTCGTAATAACGTTCAACACCCAGTTTTCCTATGATTGTTGTAGCTTGATAATTCGCTTCTATCCCTTGTTCTTCAAGCTTTCTGAGATCGCTATCATTGATGTGCGCCACGTAACCAAGAACATGGGTAAGCACCTCACCATTCGGGTAAAAACGCTTTAAGCTGGTATCGATAGATAAGCCGGGGAACTGGTACTGGTGCACGGAGAACTTGGCGATCTCTTCCTCCGTTAAGTTCTCTAGAATAGTCACAGATTTAAAACGGCGGGTGTTGTGATAGCGTTTTTTGAAACGAGCGATCTGCTCTGCATCACGGGGGACATATTTGTCTAGCTTGGCGAGCATTGCATCGACATCATCGGTTTGCTCTGGAATCATCGTCAGATCAAAGACAAGCTTGTTCTCTGCAAGCAACACGCCGTTACGGTCGTAAATAAGTCCACGAGTAGGGGCGATAGGTAATACTTTGATTCTGTTGCCATCGGCACGAGTTTGATAGCTTTTAAAATTTTCAACTTGAAGTCGGTATAGATTGCCGACTAAGACAAGAGTGAACATCAAGATCCCACAAAACGCGACGATTACGCGGTTTTTGAATAGGTTCACTTCGATTTTATGGTCACGCATCTTAACGCGTTTATGATTCATTGAAGCCTCAAGGGTCTGTTACATTTGGTTACACTTGTCGAATCGGGACTTTATCTGAATATCACTAGGGTTTTGTAAAAGCTGTGTCATGTTTTGAGGGATCGACAGCATTAGATGGCGGTAAACAGTGCCTTTAATTTTCTCATTATAAAAGATGATAAGTAATTGATGTAAAGATTGGTTTTATGAATTCATAAAGTTCAAGAGTTTTGACGACACTAGAGGTTAGGTCAAAAGAGGTTAGATAAATTTACGGCCCTCAGAATGAGAGCCGTAGAAGGTTAATTTGCTTATTTAGTGGCTTAGAAGCTTTAGTAAATTAGAAGATTAAAACTTCAAAAACCTAGAAGCACAATAAATCCGATATTTAACGAAATCAGTTCGAAGGCTTGAACTGAGATTTACGCATACGGTTCAGAGCAGCCATCACATCTAACGTTCTTGGTTTCGCTAGGTCACCGTAGTTAGGCATGTTAGCGTGCCATTCGTTTTCTAAAATAGCGTTAAACTCTTTAGCAGGGTTGTTTGACCAACCTGGAGTTTGTGCGAATTGGAACCAAGCCCAACCGATCGCATTCACTTCAGACGGTGATTCTAATTGCTCAAGCGCAGAAAGGTCTGCAAACTCTTTACCAAAACGCAGTGACTCTTTGCCTTTAGCATTAACACGGAATTTACCGTCAGTCAGAATGTTCATCAGTGAAGCACGGTTCAATGAACGCGGTACAAACGTTTCTAAAGCAGTTTCACATTCGTTAGTACGCTGAGTAGGGTGCTGAGCAATCACATCTTTTGCTTTTTCAGTCACATCTACCGCTTGGTAGTCGTGCATTTGAATCACAGTGTTCGCGACATCTAGGTAATCACCAGAGCCACCCATTACAACAATGGTAGAGATATCCATCTCTTCACGAAGCTGACCAATGCGGTCGACAAGTGGTGTGATTGGCTCATCGCCTTTTGACACTAGCGCTTGCATACGCTCGTCACGAATCATGAAGTTAGTCGCTGACGTATCTTCATCGATAAGTAGAGTTTGAACGCCGGCTTCAATCGATTCTTGTAACCAAGCCGCTTGAGACGTAGAACCTGACGCATCTTGTGTGCTGAAGTCAGATGTGTCTTTCTGCATTGGTAAATGGTTGATGTAGTTTGACAGGTTCAAGCTGTGCACACATCGACCATCTTCAGCGCGGATCTTCATCGTATCAATCGCAGTTACAATGCCTTCGCGACCGTCACCAGGAATATGGTTGTAGATAGAACGTTCAACGGCGTTCAACAGTGTCGATTTACCATGGAAACCACCACCAACGATCAGCGTAATGCCTTTTGGAATGCCTAGGCCGGTCACGTCACCTTGGTTTGGAGTATTTAACGTAACACTCAATGATTCTGGAGCCGCGAAAGGTACCGCGTCTTTCATTGGAAGGTCGCAGTTACCCGCGATACGAGGTAACACACTGCCGTTTGCAACGAAAGCGGCTAGGTTGTTTTCATCCAATTGAGCACGCAGCGCTTCTTGGTCTTCAATCGTTTCACAATGTTTGATCATTGCATCGATGTTTAACTCACGCTCAAGCGTCGCGCGACGAATAAACTTCGGTAAGTAGAAAGTGATGATGTTGTTCGCTTTCTTAGCAAGAATGCTACGACCATCAGCTGGTAAATTAATACGGAAACGAATTTCGATGCCGTGGTCTGTGAATACAACAGCTGTGTTGTCTAAAACGGTTTGACCCGTCAGCGCGATAGAAACGGTCGACTCTTGTTTCGCGAACTCAGAGAAGCTACGTGCGATAAAGTCACGAGCGGCTACTTGGTATTCGTAAGATTTTTCTTTCAGCCAATCTAACCCGGTCAAAGACCACGCGCGCGTTGCACGAAAACGAGAAGCTGACGCGTATGGGTCACCTTGGATGTGGTCGATGTGTAATTCAAAATCAGCAAAGTCGTATTGACCTTTAATTTGTTGATATGCACGGTAGTTTTGTTTTTCGAGCTTTTTAAGCTTTGCAGTCAACTGATCCATAACGAGGAATGCCTATATAAGGGGAAAGATAAAAACAGAAAGGCGGCGATTATAAAAATCACCACCTTTAGAGTAAAGAGAAAGTAGGCCTAAATCCAAAACTAACTGCTCTTTTTCGCTTTAAGCGTAACGAGTTGTCCCCAAATAGTTTTGATTGATTAAGCTGTGTTCGAATTCTTGGCTCGGCATTGGTCTTCCGTAAAGGTAACCTTGGCCCACATCGCAGCCTTCATTAATAATAAATTGCTCCTGAACCTCCGTTTCTATGCCTTCAATCGTCACTTTTAAGTCGAGCTTTTTGGCAATTTGGACAATAGAACGAACAATTTCCGAGTCTTCGTGTGAGTTGAGCATTTGGTCGATAAAGCTCTTATCAATCTTAATGGTGTCGAATGGGAACTTCTTCAGATAACTGAAGGAGGCGTAGCCCGTACCGAAGTCATCTAGTGACAATGTAACGCCAATATCGTGCAAAGATCCCAAGGTATTCTTGGCAACCACTTCATCTGCTATCAGTCCACTCTCCGTAACTTCAAGTTCTAAGAAACGAGGCTCTAAATGATAGGTTTCGAGTAGGTGAACCACTTGTTCCGCAAAGTGTACGTTCTTGAGTTGAATTGCAGACACATTCACAGCCATCTTGAAATCTTCAACGTATTCGGACCACTCTTTGGCTTTTTCAATCGCATTGCGTAAAACAAAGCTGCCCACTTCGAAAATCAAACCGTTTTGTTCAGCCATGTGGATCAGGGTTTCGTTAGAGATATCACCCAAAACAGGATGTCGCCAACGAAGCAAAGCTTCAGCACCGACCCAGCGATGCGTCAACGGGCTAACTTTGGGTTGAAAGTAGAGCATAAGGTCATCATTACGAACGGCTTGAAGCAAATAGCCTTCGATCTTATTAATGTGAGTTTGTTCTTCGGTATGGGATTGAGAGTAGTAAGCGAACTTTTGTCCTGAATCTTTGCAGGCTAACATCGCTTCAGAAGATTTCTGCAGAATGCTTTCCGCGTCATCTTCGTCGTTCGTAATTGCAATCCCAATAAACGCGTGCAAATGCACTTTGTCACTTTCGATGTCGAATTCTGAATGACCAACTTTAACGAGCGTCTGGCAAAGTTCTTCAAGGCGATGGTGTAAATCTTTAACGCTAAACGCCAATACGAGGTCAACCGAAGTAGGGCGTGCAGTTAACACATCGATATCAGAAATACAGTCGATGCGTTTTCGGTATTCAACAAGCACTTGGTCTAACGCGTTATAGCCGTAGCGTGCTTGTATGCGTCTACCGTTGGTAAAACCAATATGAACGACTGCAAATGAGCTGTCTGTCAGCCTTCTCTGTGACAGTAGCTTGTGGTTTAAGCGAGATTCAAATGCGTTTCGGTTTAAAAAGCCGGTGCCGAGGTCGTGATTCTTTTGGAAGTTAATCTTCTGTTCAGCCGCTTTTCGTTTATCAATTTCTTGATTCAACGAGTAATTAAGGCTCGCGAGATCTTTAGTGCGATTGTAAACGCGGTTTTTTAGGTCGCGATTCATTTGGGTAAGCTTGGCGTGTTGGAATAGGGTTTTAAGCTGAGATTCAATCGAGGTGCGAAAGCTCTGTAAAAGCTTGATATAGGTGGGGGTGTAGTGGTTTTCTTTCGAGTCTAAAATGCAGATAGTGCCAAATAATTCACCATTCGGCCAAAGCAGCGGAATGCCACAATAAGAGATTAAGCCAAGCTTCGTGTCGGGGTTGTTTTCCCAATCAACATCGGCAAGCGCATTGGGTACCACAAGTTGCTGCTGGGAATCCATCACCGTCTCACAGTAAAGCCCATTGCCTAGGGTTTCAGAATCACCTTTGTTGTAAGGGTTATTTTCATTTCGGCTGGTCGAGAATACTTCAATATAATTGGCGTGAACACGCATGATCAGTGCGGCGGGCACTTGAGTGATTTGAGCCAAGAGGTCGACAATATTTTGCCAACCAGACACCATATCGTCTGGGATATCTAAGTCTACTGTTTTTATCTTCTTCATATGACTCCGAGTCAATTATGCTAAATGCATCAACACATCCTGTGTTAATTATGATGAACCAAAGAAAACTATGAACCTTACGTTTAATAAGTATAAGAAATGTTGCACGAAAAAACCTCCGCAATTATGCAGAGGTTTTCAAATGTGAATCCGGGTCTCAGTAATGAGATAATTTTAGATTAAGGCTTTAACTTTATAAAATCTTCTGTATTAAGTTTCTGGCTATAATCTACCGATGGTTGAGCAAACCCATTTAATTGTAGAAATTCTTCTTTAAACCCTTGGTAATCCCCTAAGGTTTGGAAGTTATTTTCGTCCATCTTTTCTAGCAGTTCAGTTACGTGCGCTTGGGTTTCTGGGTCTAATTCCCAATCATCCATACGGATCAATCGCTCACCATCAAGTGGTACTTTGGAT
Source organism: Vibrio sp. 10N.222.55.C6 (assembly GCF_041473395.1). Lineage (NCBI taxonomy): Bacteria > Pseudomonadati > Pseudomonadota > Gammaproteobacteria > Vibrionales > Vibrionaceae > Vibrio > Vibrio sp. 10N.222.55.C6. The sequence continues at coordinate 110,826 of NZ_JBFRSD010000013.1, read as the reverse complement.
TGACCATAAAGTTTACTGCCAAACAGACGCTGCATTTGTTGGATACAACCTTCGTGGGTCTCTTTCTCTTTCATCACCTTATACAAAGCAAGTAAGTAAGGGCTTAATCCAGGGATGAAAACGCTCGCTTTAGTGACTAGGGCTTTACATACCGCCGCGTAAGCGTTGCCATCAAAGTTAGCTAACTCTAGATTAAGAGCGTGGCTGGTTTGGTGAAGGTCGATCTTAGCGCGTCCCAATGTACCGTCTAAATAGATAGGATGTGTGACTTCTGGACCCACATAAGAAAACGCGATTGTCTTACAACCCGGAGCAATAGATTCTGCGTTGATGAGCTCATCTATCCATTGTTCCCAATCTTCGCCTCCCATCACTTTGAGTGTGCTTTCGGCTTCTTCTTCCGTCGCGGCTTCAAGCGTGTTGGTGACCCAGTTGTCGTGTTCCAGAGAAATGGTTGCGCCAGTTACGCTTTCACCAATAGGTTTGATGGCAGAGCGCCAAAACTCATCGGAATCTGGTTTAGGACGAACGCCTGCAGCTAAGCTATAGATAATCAGATCCACTTCACCTTCGAAGTAGGTTTCAATGGCTTCGACAACTTGTGAGCGTGTTTCTTGCGAAAATGCGTCGCCAACGATGTTGATAGCAGTGCGTTGCTCTCGTTCGGCTTCTTTTTTGAAGTAGATGTTGTTGTACCAACCAGCACTACCTAGGGATTTTTCGTTTGGACCGCGCTCGAATGAGACGCCGATAGTGTCAGCTTTTGCGCCGCCAAAGGTAAGGGCAATACGAGCGGCAAGGCCAAAGCCTGAGGAAGCGCCGATAATCAGTACTCGTTTAGGGCCATCTTTGATTTGCGGCGCACTCTTAACAAACTTGATTTGTTGCTTTACGGCTTCTTGACAGCCAAGAGGGTGAGCGCTTTTGGCTACCACACCCTTGATAACAGGTTCGATCAGCATAAATAACCTTACAGTTAACGGTGATATGCACTCAGGCTAACGTAAAGCTGTGTAAAATTTATTGAGCTAGACCATTAAAACTTAAAGATACTGATATAATTCTTCGGCGACGAATTCAGCAATCCAAGGTTGAGCTTCTGGTTTTGGATGCAGTCCATCGTTCATCATCCACTCAGGTTTGAGGATGATATGCTCTAGGAAAAACGGCAAAAGTGGCACGTTTTGTTGATCAGCAAGCGCTGCAAAAACGTATTCAAACTGCTGGTTGTAACGCTTTCCGTAATTTGGTGGGATTTTAATCTGCATCATTATAGGTTTGGCGCCCGCAGCTTTTATCTGCTCAATGATCTGCTCAAGATTTGCAGACATCAGCTTAGGTGGGAAACCACGAAGTCCATCATTCGCACCAAGTTCGATAAGAACGGTGTCTGGAGCATGTTCTTCAAGCAATTGTGGTAGGCGGGCTAAACCATTGCCCGTTGTATCACCAGAAATACTCCCGTTAACCACGGTTACCGTTTTGTCATGCTTTGCTAACGCGTCTGGTAACAGGCTTGGCCAACTCTGTTTGATGTCCATGTTGTAACCAGCACTCAGGCTATCACCAAGGACCAGTAACTTAGAATCTAAGCGGGTATCTTGAGCCAAAGAAGCGGTTGAAAATAAAATAAAGAATAAAAAGGAAATTAGTCGAGTCATGCATACATCCATCATTAAAGCAGAAGCTGTTTCGAAGACAGTGTCTACTAATCAAGAACATTTAACAATCCTAGAGCACGTCGATATCGATATTCGTGAAGGCGAAACTGTCGCGATTGTCGGCACGTCTGGCGCGGGTAAATCGACCTTAATGACGCTGCTTGCTGGTCTTGATGTACCAACGAAAGGCGAAATCAGTTTATTAGGACAGCCACTTTCACAGCTTGATGACGAGGCAAGAGCGAAGATCCGCAGTGAATCGGTAGGGTTTGTATTTCAAAGCTTCTTGTTAATTCCAAGTCTTTCAGCGCTACAAAATGTCACGTTACCTTGTTTGTTAAAGGGAGAAGACGAAGACATCGAACGCGCGACTGCTCTGCTTGAATCAGTAGGCTTGAAAGACAGGCTTGATCACTTACCGTCGCAGCTATCTGGTGGTGAACAACAAAGGGTCGCGTTGGCGCGCGCATTTATGATTAAGCCAAAAATTCTTTTTGCCGATGAACCCACAGGCAACCTAGACCAACAAACGGCAGCCAAAATTGTTGAGTTGTTGTTTGAATTGAACTCATCCCACGGCACAACTTTAGTTTTGGTGACACACGATCCTAAGCTTGCACAACGTTGCCAAAGAACACTCAAGATGCATGTCGGTCAGATAGAGGAAGTCTAAATTGAATTCATCAAACGGACTGAATAAACGCCTGTTTTCATGGAGTATCGAAGAGATTCGACACGGCCAGTTGTGGCCAGTTTCAATCGCTTTAACGCTTATTATTGCTTGTGTATTTGCATTGTCGGCGTTGGCCGAACGTATGGAGCAGGTAATTGTTAAACAGGGCAAAGATGCGCTTACTGCTGATAGCGTGTTTATCTCAGCAAACCCAATTCCGCAATCCTTGTTAGACCTCACTCAAGTTGAACAATTAGAAAGATCTCAGTTGACTCGTTTTTCAACCATGGCATTCAGTGATAACTCAATGCAGTTAGTGACGGTAAAAGCAGTTGAAAGTAATTACCCATTACGCGGTGAAATGATCTTAGAGGGCGCTGATAAAGCATCAAGTAACCATGTTGAGCCGGGTGAACTTTGGCTAGACGAGCGTATATTTGCACAGTTAGAGGTTGAAATTGGTGACAATGTCACTATTGGTGATGCCGATTTAGCGATAACTGGACGAATCACTCAAGAACCAGGCTTAAGCTTTAACCCATTCCAACAAATGCCAGCTGTGCTGATTCATACAAGTGATATCGATGCCACGGGAGCGATTCAACCGGGCAGTCGCGTTAGCTTTAGATTGTTTTTAAATGGTGATGAATCGAAACTCAAAGCCGCACAAGACAGTATCGAACTGACACCAAGTGACCGCTGGCGTACACAAGACTCAGCCAGTCGTACCAACGACATGTTCGAAAGCACCACTCAATACTTATCACTAACGGTAGCTATCGTAGTGATCATGGCTGCGACCACTTTGGTACTCACTTGCCAACATTATGTTGCGAGTCGTCGTAAAACCATCGCGATGCTTAAGAGTTTAGGTGCAAGCAAGCAGTGGATCGTTAAATGGTTGTCTGTACAGGTATCTTTGTTAGTGGTTATCGGTGCAGTACTGGGAATAACCATCGGTATCGGCTTGGAGTTTTTGCTTCGTATACCTCTGGGCGACTTATTACCAACGCCACTTCCTAGCTATGGTATTGAACCTGCAATCTTGGCGATTTTATCAAGCATCCTAATTGGTGTTCCTGCTCTTGGTATCCCGTTAATTGGCTTGGTCAACACCTCGGCAATCAGCGTTATCCAATCAAGTCACCAGTCCAATGAAAGCTACAAGAAATATTTGTTGTTACTGGTACCGACTATTCCAATGATGCTGATGTATGGCGACAATCTATTGGTATGGATAGTTTTAGCGGGTATCGCTTGCCTGTTCTTAGTGCTTGCGGTCGTCAGTACGCTTGTTCTGCGTTTAGTTAGTAAGTTGCCGACATCGACATCGATGCGTTTGGCATTGAGTCGAATTAATCGCACACCTTTAGCAACTGGGATTCAATTTGGCTCTTTAGCGCTTTCACTGATGTTGCTGTCTATCATCTGGTTGGTAAGAAGTGATTTACTGTCAGATTGGCAGCAAACCTTGCCAGAGAACGCACCGAATGCGTTTGCACTTAACATTGCAAGTTATGAAAAAGACAGTTATCTCGAGACGATTGATGCAAACGAAGTAGAGCGTACTCAAGCGTTTCCAATTATCCGAGGACGACTGACGACGATAAACGGTGTTGAAGCGTCGGAATACAGCGATACCTCAGGCGAAACAGACGCACTAAGTCGAGAGATCAACTTCACTTGGGGAGATAGCTTGCCCGAGTACAATGAAGTGTTAGAAGGTAACTGGACGCAAGAGCATGGCGTATCTGTGGAATCGGATGTCGCGGAGCAACTGGATCTAAAGATTGGCGATGAGCTGTCATTCACAATCAACAGCCAGAATGTTTCTGCCAAGGTGAATAGCATCCGCAAAGTCGAGTGGCGAGAAATGAAGCCGAACTTCTACTTCATTTTTACTCCAGATGTCTTGAGTTCAATCCCTTCTACTTGGCTCGTGAGCTTCAGATTAGAAGAACAACACAATCAGATGCTCAATGAACTCTCTCGAAATCATCCAACCGTGAGTTTGATGGATATTCGCAAGATGGGTAGCAAGATCCAAGAGCTGCTCAAACAGATTGTTTGGTCGATAACGGTACTTGCGGCGTTAGGTGTGGTGGCGGGGCTGTTGCTTATCTTCACTCTATTGCGATTGAGCTTATCTCAAAGACAACAAGAGATACGCTTGTATCGAACATTAGGCGCAAGTAGGAAGCGAATTCTCAATACTATTTGGTGTGAGTACGGGTTAATGGCGTTAGTCGCAGGCTCAATTGCAGCGCTCGGTTCTGAGCTCAGTGTGGCAGGCGTTATGAATTTTGGCTTTGAGTTACAACCTTCACTTCACCCGATGTTGTGGATAGCGCTACCGGTGCTAACGTTCATCACATTAGCCGCGGTAGTGAATAGCTTAATCAAACGTTTGTTGGCACCAGTAAACAAGGATTTTGGCTAGTCGTTAGCGAGATCTAGCCAAGCGCTTAAAACGGTCTAAAAGTGAGATTATTTATACTTAGTCATGCACTATTTATAATACGTCGCTTTAGACCGTTTTTTATTTAACCAACCGGTAGCATAAGTAAAAAATATCGCACCTTAGATTCCACTGTTTTTAGCATTTTTTAAAACTAATTACCCAATAATGCCGATTTAATGAACAGCGGTTAGTCCCTGTAAACAAAGGGTTTGCGCAACTTAGCAAGAACGTTATCAACAGTTATCCACAAAAACGGTGGATAACTTTAGGGATAAGTTAACCGCTATGTTTTAAGAGTACTGAGGCAGCCTTTATGTGGCGTCACTTAGGACAAATTTGACTGTTAGAATAACCTTTAAAACCCTATCTGGAGTTATTGAGTCAAGAGATTATTTATGTTTTTTACATAGATATTAAATCCCGCCTATCTAAGACCTTGATAAAAATGTGTTTTAATTCATCGCAGAACAAAAGTAGAATAGAGGCAGTTAATCTTATTCTACAGAACACGATGAACCACAACAAAACGGATACAAATCAACCTTCTATTGCCATTGTTGGTGGTGGTATTGCCGGAACAACGAGCGCGATTCACTTTAGTGAGTTGGGTTTTAAGGTCACTATCTTAGAAAAAGGGCCGAGTTTGGTTAATGGTCCACCAATTTGCCACCTGCACGCTGGCGGCAATTTGTATCGAGATATTTCTGTAGAGCAGTGTCTTCAGTTGCTCACGCAGTCAATTGATACCGTCCGCTTATTTCCTCATACGATCAATATTCGTCCGACAATCATCGCCGTTCCGCACAGTGATGGTGGAGAGCCGTTGGATCTGCTTCCTCGTCTCAAGATAATCAAAAGCGCTTATGCCGATCTTGTTAAACAAGATAAAAGCAACCAAGTGCTCGGTGATCCGGAAGAGTATTATAAGCTGTACAGCAAAGAAGATTTATTAGCACTTTCTGCGAAAACACAGCCTCTGAAACCAACATCGCTTGATGATTGGTGTATTCCTTTCGCCAAGCATACGGATTTAGAGACCCTAAAGTATCCTGTTGCGATGGTCCAAGAGTATGGCTGGAGCGTATTCCGACTTTCTGCGACCGCTCAACTCTCTTTGGGGCAACAAGCTAACTGTACTGTGTTAACCAACAGCCGATTACATTCTGTTGAGTCGACAGGTCAAGGTTGGTCTTTGACTTATACCGATGCCGAAAACCAAAGCTGCCAACTAACGACCGATTACTTGATTAATGCGAGTGGGTTTGAAACGGGTATCGTAGATGACTTTGTTGGCTCTAAGCAGCAAAGACTTGTTGAGTTTAAAGCTGCATACGTTACAGAGTGGCCATATTCGCAAGAATGTAAGGAAGAGTGGCCAGAAGTTATCTTCCATGGCCCGAGAGGCACACCGCAAGGCATGGCGCAATTAACGCCGTATGCTGATGGTGTGTTCCAACTTCACGGCATGACAGAAGGGATTACTCTGTTTGAGGGTGGGCTTGTTTCATCGTCAACAGACTCGTCACAGCCACAGTTGCCTTCGAAGCTGCTTAAGAAAATCGTATCGGGTTGGAGTGAAGATCAGCTTGAATTAAGAACTCGCGCGGCAATAACGCATATGTCTCAGTTCATCCCAAGTTTCAGTTCTGCATTGGTCGGTGGTAAACCTTTGTTTGGTGCACAACAGATTCCGGGAACCGATCCAAGCTTAAGAGCTTCAGACGTTTCATTCTGTGGGGATCGCTATGCTCGACTTGAAGTAGTAAAAGCTTCTTCAACATTAGAAGCGGCACAAAAGGTCGCTGAGCAATGGTTTGATGTATCAGAGGCGGCATCTATTGAAGACACACACTCAGTGACAATGTCACTTAATCTAAATGATATTGAAAACAGAGCGATAGATTTGACACAAGAACGTGGATACCCAGAAGCGCTTGCCAAGGTGTCAGGTCAAGATCACGCTTAATAGCCTATAATTAGTCTATCATCATCGACTGCGTTTAATTTCTTCAATTCGGCTTACTGTAATAGGTAAGCCGAATCTTCATTTCAACATCTGCTTAGATACCGAACCTCATCTAAATGACATCTTCCTAGTTGATTATTCTCAGCTACATAGCATTTAGCACATAACACATCGCAAAAACTAATAGCCGAAAAACTGAGCCCATTGGCACCAAACATCTTGTAAGCCCAAGCGATCGCCCTTGCTGAACGATATCGCATGTCCAGGTTTTGCTTGCGCCAAGCGTGGTAAATCGATTCTGGCGACACATCCTATCTTCGGATAACCACCTATGGTCTGTCTATCATTAAGCAGCACGATAGGCTGTCCATCTTGTGGAATTTGAATCGCACCTAAGGCAATGCCTTCTGACAATAGCGAAATGTCAGGCGAGTCGACGGGTTCGCCACTGAGTCGATAACCCATCCGATTTGAGTTTTGGTCAACGTGATACTGCGCGTTATACAAAGTCTCTTTTGCTGACTCGGAGAATAGCTCGCTTTGATAGCCTTCAATCACTCGTAGGTTCACGGGTAGATTGTAATCAGGCGTGTATCGGAAGGTAACACTTACCGCTTTAAATGAATGTGATAGTTGGTGCTGGGTAAAAGCTATTTGTTGCCCTTGTTGGCATGGCTCTCCATCTTGCGTTAATCCACCAATCTTTTCACGAGTCACCGTAGAACAGCTATCAAGAGTTGATGGGACATCGAAGCCACCCTTAACGGCTAAATACGCCCTTAGACCATTTTTAGGTAAACCAAATGAGAGAACTTGCCCTGCGAAAGCTTGAAAAGTACGCCAGTTCGACTGTGGTTTGCCATCGAGCTTCGCTTGTAAATCGCCACCACATAACGCCATTTCGCAATCAAAATCGATTCGTAACGCACATTGCCCAAGCGTGATTTCCAACGCCGCTTGGTTGACTGGGTTTCCGAGCAGGTGATTGGCCCAGCTATACGAGTAATCATCAACAGGACCACCTTGTGTCAACCCGAGATGAGCAACACCAAATCGTCCGAAATCTTGAATCAAACTCAACGGGCCGGGTTTAATCACTGTTAGTGTTGGTTTAGCGATGGTATTAACCATTAGCGACATCTCCACTAATCTCCATAAGCCTAAGCTCTACAAATTCTTGTTTTGAAATCGCGATGAAACGGACTGTGTCACCAACATTAAGTAGAGACAGCGGCGTTTGTGTGGTACCAGCGTTCTTTAATTGGCTGTGATCAAACAGTGCGAGTGGGCAATTGCCAATAATATTCCAACCGCCCGGTGAGTCCGAAGGATACACCGCCGTTTTCGTATCCGCGATGGCGATGCTGCCTTTCGGCACACTTAAGCGTGGGGTTGAATGACGAGGCAAAGCAAGCTCGTTGACCACATCAGACATAAAGGCAAAGCCAGGCGTAAACCCAATGGCACTGACGCTGTAAGTCTGTGAGGTGTGATGTTGAATGATCTCATCCAGCGACAGGCCTTTGGCTTGATATCGGTCTAAATCGAGTGCTTTTTCTGGTGAGTAATAAGCGGGAAGCTCGATAGTGTTACTCGTGTTAATAACACTAGAGAAGGGCGAAATAGCATGACTCAACAAGGCGTTGAGTTGTTCCATGAGCTGATGTTCTGAAATTCTATAAGGTAAGTAGTCAACCAGAATGGTGTGATAAGCAGGTGTCACATTCATCAACACCGACGCTAAATTTTGGCGAATGGCATCGGAAAAGTGAGCCATGTACTGCGCATATTGAGTGCTAGATTGATTATTTGAAGGCGATAGCGTCAAGGTCACCAAAACGCTGCATTCTGCGACTGGCGCTATATTGAACTCAATTTGATTCGTCGTCATTTCGTTTCCATACGTTTGTTTGCCTTTGATTTACTTACTGCCTTTTATTTGCGTATTTGGCGTTTTTAACATCCGTGTCTAAACCAATACAAAGCGATTAGACCTTACGAGCAATTGGTTCGATGCTCGGTTAGGCGAGTGATAAGTCCATGCGCCATACCAATCACACGCTTCATATTAATTAAAAGCGTTGAGGTCTTGTCTGATTTTTCTAATTAATGCGATGGATTGGGGGTTATCACCATGAACACAGATGGTATCGGCTTCAATAGGCAGCCTTTCACCTTCAATGGTCGTGACCGAACCGTAGTTAATGATTTGCATGACTTGGTTGTAGATGTCGTCTTGATTGACGTAAACCGAGCCTTTTTGAGTTCGCGGCGATAACTGGCCATTATTCAAGTATGCACGGTCGGCAAACGCTTCAAACAAGAGGGGTAAGTCATGATCGTCAGCAATATCTAAATATTGCTGATTGTCTGACGAAGAGAGGATCATTAAGGGGATGTTAAATTCAGCGACGGCTTGGGCTACCGCATTAAACACATCGATGTTTGCCATCATATCGTTGTAAAGAGCGCCATGAGGTTTCACATAGCCAACAGATGCATGGTGATATCGGCAAAGGGCTTGTAGTGCACCGACTTGATAACAAACCAGCTCACTGATTTCGTCCATGGTGTGTGGAATAGAACGGCGACCAAAACCAACGAGATCTTGATAACCGGGATGAGCACCAATTTGGGTGTGATAGTGCTGCGCCAGTTTTATCGTCTTGGACATAACGTGCGGATCAGACGCGTGGAAGCCACAAGCGATGTTTGCCATATCGACCCATTCCATGACCGACTCGTCATCGCCCATCTTCCAATTGCCGAAACTTTCTCCCATGTCGCAATTAAGCAAAATCTTCGTTGTCACGTGGTGCTAATCCTTTACGTTGAGGTAAGTAATGACGGTCTTATAAATACCATAAATAAACAGTGACCTAACTCAAACTTTCGACACCGTAGATTTACCAGTATGGCATTTCATATATAGTTGAACTATTGATTAAAGGATTAATATCTATCTGTATATTAGGTGAGCACATGATATCCCGCCAGGTTTGCTTAGGACTAGCATTAACGATACCTGTTTTTGTCTCTGCTCAAGAAAACTCTCTAGACCAGCTCATGTCGATGAGCCTTGAAGAGTTGTCTATGTTAGATGTCGAAATGGAAACGGCTTCGAAAGTGACACAAAAACTTACCGAGATTTGTGTCAACCAAGAGTCCGTATATGTGAGGGTCTCTCATGAATTCTAAATGGCTTAAGCACCGCATTAAGCTCGGCTTATCTAAACTAGGCTTAGCGGCTTTAACGATGCTTATTGTGCCGTTGAACACCTCAGCTGCTAGCTTCAAACCTTATGAAGTGAAAGCGGTGTACCTTTTTAGAATTGCGAATTTTATACGTTGGAATGATGAAAGCTCAATGAACGCTGTGAACTTTTGTGTGATTGGCGATGAAAAGGTAAGCCAAGTGCTAACGTCAATTACCGAGGGGAAATCTATTCGTTCGCTCGCTATCCGAGTTCAACAGTCGATTACTTCTAAGTGTGATATTACGTATTTGTCTGACCGTAAAAATGACCAATTTCTTAGTCAAGAGCACTCGCCACATACTGTGACAATCAGTGATATCCCTAACTTTACGGACTTAGGTGGAATCATTGAACTCACGCACATCGATAATAAGCTCAAACCTAAGATCAATCTAGAGAACGCAAGGCGCGGTGACTACGTCATTGGCTCGAACCTGTTACGAATCGCTATAGTGGAGGGCCAATAATGTTGTCTTTCATTAATAACATATCGATTAAAAACAAGCTGATATTACCCATTATCATCTTCATCGCAGTCACTTTTGTAACGATCCAATCGGTAAATTACACTGTCACGTTTGAGAGAGAGAAAGAGAGTCTTATTCAGCGTGTTAAAGTGCTAGCACAAGGTGTTGCTTATAACTTGCAAGCCGCGATTTTATTTGAAGACAAGTCATCGGCTCAGGAAATATTGTCAGCTTTCGTCGCAGATAAAGATATTGTTAGAGTGAAGCTCTATGACATCAACGAACAGCTTTTTGCCAGCTATCAGGTGAGCAACACTCTGGTTCCAAGGCCAAACGCAGAAGAATTAGACGATATCGCCGATCATCAATTTGCCATCTCTGAGCATTTCATCTTCTTGCTCGTTCCAGTGACACTGGATGGCGCAGTGATCGCGAACTTGAGAGTAACAATATCGAAAGAGACGTTTAATTCGATCTTAACGAATATTTTCAAGGTTGCGGTCGTCTACCTGTTGTTTCTGGTGATGTTAGGCGGAGTAGTGGTCAAATTGGTGCAACGCTTGATTATCGAACCGATGTTTGACCTCAATGAGGCGATGCAAGCCTTTGTTGAGCGTCGTTCGAAGCAGCCTAAATTAGTCGTAACGAACCGCGATGAAATCGGCGATCTGGTTCGAGCTTTCAATACCATGTTAGAAAGGCTTCAACATCGCGATAACCAAATCAATTTTACGTTAGACAAGTTACAAGAAGAAAAATCATTCGCAAATGAGGTCATTGAAACCGTTCAGCACTCTTTGTTGGTGGTGGATGAAAAAGGGCTCATTCTTCATGCGAACGCAGCTACTCGGGATATTTTTAAATGCTCGGAAGCCTTTCTTGAGAATTTGTTGATCCAAGAGTTGATCGCGACCAAGCAAACGGGTTACTTACAAGATGTTATTGATGCCAATATTGAACTTAATGACGAATTGCTGGAAACCACCGATCTCTTTCAATCAAAACGCTGGCTCCGTGTGAGCAGTCGTTCTTTGACAAAACATGGTCGTATTCTTTATGCAATCCAAGATGTCACCGACATAGAAACGGCCATGAGTCGCCAACGTATTGCTGCGGGTGTTTTCGAAAACAGTAAAGACGGCTTGATCGTGCTCAACTCATCCAATGTGATAACCATGGTTAACCCGGCGATCACACAACTTCTCGGTTATCACTCTGATCTGCTGGTGGGCAAAACACCATTTGAAGTATTTTCGTGGCAGCAATTTTCATCATTGATGCCGACAATTCGCAGTTCGTTAGACAACTATGGTCAATGGCAAGGCGAAGTGTGGGAGAAAAGCGCGTCCGGCACGTTAGTTCCAATGTTTGTCAAAGTGAATCGAATTGCCTCAGACAACGAGAAAGACGAGTTTGATATGGTATTAACGCTGTCTGATTTATCCAACGTTAAAGAGATGGAAAGACTCGAACACTTGGCTCATCACGATGCATTAACCGGGTTAGCGAATAGAGCGCAGCTGTATAAGGTTATGGATGATGTTGTCACGTCGAGCCACTATTCAAATCAGCATTTTGCGGTTATTTACTTGGATTTGGATGGCTTCAAAGAAGTGAATGACAACTATGGTCACGATGCGGGTGACGAAATCCTTAAAGAAGTGTCAAACCGGTTATTATCTCAGGTAAGAGCGGGGGATTTGGTTGCACGTTTGTCGGGTGATGAATTTGTTCTTATTATTAAACAGACAAACAAAGTCTTATTAGCGAAGTTAGCCGAGCGATTGTTGGATCTGATCGGGCAAGAAGTGAATTATAAACAGCGTTCACTTCATGTTGGGGCGAGCTTAGGTATCAATTTAGTTGATGGCTCAGAGCGTGATATTGACGTGATTCTAAAGGTTGCTGATGAGGCTATGTACCAAGCGAAACGCAAAGGAAAAGGTCAGTTTGTGTTCGCTCGTGAGGGTAAATAGGCACCGGTGTTTGTGAGCTCACCCTAAGTTGTTGTATCATAAGTGATAGGTTGAATATTTTTAATTAAAAGGTCTGCTAAGCATGAATGTTTTAGTTACAGGTGGCATGGGTTACATTGGTAGCCATACAAGTATCCAGATGATCAACGCAGGTATGACACCTGTACTTTTTGATAGCTTGTACAACAGCAAACCAAGCGTTCTAGAGCGCATCGAAAAAGTCTCGGGCGTTCGTCCCAACTTCATTGAAGGTGACGTTCGTGATAAAGCGCTTTTGACTGAAACTATGAAGCAACACAACATCGAAGCGGTTATCCATTTTGCTGGTCTGAAAGCCGTCGGAGAGTCTGTGGAAAAGCCTCTTGAATACTACGACAACAACGTAAACGGCACTTTAGTTCTTGTTGATGCAATGCGTGATGCGGGTGTAAAAACCTTGGTATTTAGCTCTTCAGCAACGGTATACGGTGATCCTGCAAGTGTGCCAATTACTGAAGACTTCCCAACAAGCGCTACCAACCCATATGGTCGTAGTAAACTAATGGTTGAAGAGTGTTTAACCGATTTCCAAAAAGCCAATCCTGATTGGAGCATTACACTGCTGCGTTACTTTAACCCTGTAGGTTCACATCCAAGTGGTGAGCTAGGTGAAGACCCGCAAGGTATCCCAAATAACCTAATGCCATTTGTCTCTCAAGTAGCAGTGGGCCGCCGTGAATTCCTATCTGTATTTGGTAGCGATTATCCAACAAAAGACGGGACTGGCGTTCGCGATTACATCCACGTAATGGATCTGTCTGATGGCCACATCGCAGCGCTTGAGAAAGTAGGGTGCAAAGACGGTCTTCATATCTACAACCTTGGTACGGGTAACGGTTCAAGTGTGTTAGACATGGTTAAAGCATTCGAACAAGCAAGCGGTAAAGAGATCCCTTACAAGCTAGTTGAACGCCGTCCTGGTGACATCGCAGAGTGTTGGGCAGATCCAGCTAAAGCTCAGAAAGAACTGGGCTGGAATGCAAGCCGCACATTGGCTGAAATGACCGAAGATACATGGCGCTGGCAGTCAACAAACCCGAATGGATTCCCTGGTTAACCTAGTGGTTTCGTGAATGATTCAAAAATTAAAAGATGCTTTCGGGCATCTTTTTTGATCTTAATCGAATAAAAAGTAAATTATTGGTTAAAAAGTATCATTCTGTATCCGCTGTGTTATTATGCTCGCGAATTATATGTTTAATGTTAATTTTCTTTGGAGTTAATCATGGAACTAGGCCTAATCATCACTTTCATCGTTGCTGCTGCAGTAATGGTTAAAAAAGAGATGGCAGAGAAGTAATTTCACTTATTACCTTTTTTATACAATTTTTTAGTGAAATAAATTAAAAGCCAGCAATTAAGCTGGCTTTTTAGTTTCTGCTGTATCAGATTCTGTCGTTAAGTTTTCTAACGAGTTAGAATTCGTATTTAGCTGTAATTGACCAGTTACGACCTGCTTGCGTGTAATCTTTATCTTCTTGTGAGAATCCACGAACGTCATTCCACGAGTAGTACTCTTCATCCGTAACGTTGAAGAGACCTGCTCTAAGCGTAAGATCCTTCATCGGCAAGTAGTATGCTGTTAGGTCAACTACAGTTGCTGAATCAATTGGTAGAATTTCATCATTCAAACCATCGCTGTTGATATCACTAGACTTCTTACCTGCTGTGTAGCTTATGTTAAGTGATGTACCCCATAGTGCTGAAGGAGCATCATAGTTAAAACCAACGACAGCGTTCCAAGGGTTTACACTGTTAAGAGGATTACCTTCGCCATCTTCACCTTCAGTATACGTTGCAGAAACACGAGTACTAACACCTTTCACTGGCATGAAGCTATTCCAAGACTGTGTATTTGACGCTTCGATACCTTTAATTACGGCTTCATCAATGTTTACATTCTGATATATTGTTGGATCGGCCGGAGTGGCTGAGCCACTAACTGATACGTTATCAATAAAGTTATCATAATCGCTGTAGAAGATAGCGATTTCGCTTGATGAATAATTTGTGTTATGACGCCAACCTAACTCGTATGAAATACTTTCTTCAGCTTCTAAGTCAGGGTTAGGGGCATTCAAATAACCGTGAGCAGGATTACCAAATGAGTAGTAAAGCTCTTGGAAATCAGGAGCTCTAAAGCCTTGGCTGATTTGACCGAAGATCTTATTTTCATCATTAAGCGTGTAAGTTGTACCCAAACGTCCGGTAACAGCTGAGTCTGAATATTTTGCATAAGACTCTTCTGGGTTACCACTTGGGTTTTGACTTGTATCACCTGGATCAGTTTCAAAACCATCAAAACGAACACCCGGAGTAATCATCCAATTTCCGATCGTCATTTCATTTTGAGCAAAGAATCCATATTTTCTTTCAGATGCGGCAGGGATGTAGAAAATAACTTGGTCTGCGCTGATGGAGTTATATTCGTTATTAACGTTTTTAATGTCTTTGTCCGAATATGAAGCGCCATAGATAAAGTAGTTTTCTACATTACCCGTCATGAAGAACTTATCGAATTGCACATCAAATTGATAACCTTCATCCTCGTAGATATAGTCCTTTTTCTGAACATTACCTGCCGGAGGTAGGAACATACCGCCATTAGAAGTACGATTAGTTACGCCATTCTCTTCTTTGCTCAGCCAGTCAGCTTGCCAAGTAATAGTATCTGCAAACGCTAGGTCAGCATCCCAAATATGTTTGATACCGATTTGCTGTTGGCTAGTTGTGTCTTCGCCAGTGTAGTCGGTGTAACTTGCACTATTTAAATCGGTATCACCAGAATTCTCAATGAAGTTACCAGAAAACTCTAAACGGTGTTGTTCGTTTAATTGGTACTGAAGCTTAACCAACAAGTTGTTGTTCTGAGTATCTTGCTCATCAGGTGTACCAAAGTTATCAGTTTGCTCACCGTCTCTGCGAGTATAAGCAACTAACGTTTCTAGGTCGCCAATACGATTTGCTAAAGCAACCGATTCGCTAAAGGTATTATCAGATGAAGAGTAGTTGAACTTCGCGTGGCCACCGAAGTCTTTGTCTTTTAAAAAGTCACTCGGGTCTTTTGTTTCGAACGCAGCAATACCACCAATCGCGTCAGAACCATACAGAGAAGAAGCCGCACCTTTAACAATCTCGACAGACTTCAACATATCCGTATCGACATCAATGCGTGAAGAGTTAATGAAGTTATATGACTGAGTACCACTTGGAGTAAATTGGCTAGTTTGTGATACTCCATCAACGATAACCTTTACTCGGTTACCTTCCATACCACGAATGTTAATACCTTGAATCCCTTGGCGAGAATTCGTAGTCACCGTGACACCTGGTGTGTACTTAAATAAGTCTTCTACATCCGTAACCATGTTTTTTTCGATATCTTTATCGTTAATCACAGTTACCGACGCAGCAACATCTTCAAGTTGTTGATTAGTACGAGTCGAAGATACAACAACCTCGTCAAATAGGGCATAATCTTCAGCAAAGGCTGATGTTGATGAAAGCGCTAAAACGATTGAAGCAGAGAGCAGGGATTGCTTATACATCTGATAGTTACCTTAGTTCCATAGTATTATCTTGATTTGCGAAATATAATATTGGATCTAAATGATAATTACTATTATTTGCATTTAAATAATTTTCAATTTTATCAACTAACTCATAATTAATACTCTTAAGTATCTGTATTAAAAAGACTTTTACAGTTCCATTCACAGCCTGAATGCTTCTGTTTTTGTGATTCAAGTCTCATTTATAAAGTAGGAAAGCTATGCATAGTCCAATAACACTTGAAGCGTTACACATCCTAGACGCCATCGACCGACGTGGAAGTTTCGCCGCCGCGGCCAATGAAATGGACAGAGCGCCTTCATCACTCAGCTATCAAATACAGAAGCTTGAACAAGATCTAGACATCATGATTTTTGACCGCTCAGGCCACCGTGCAAATTTCACGGAAGCGGGTCAGTTGATACTTGAGCAAGGTAGAATCATTCTTGGAGCTACAGAACGTCTTGTTAACGAGGCAAGCATTCTAGCCAATGGTTGGGAGCTCGATTTGACCATCGCCTTTGATGGCATTATCCCGATTGCTAACTTTTTCCCACTGGTAGATGAACTAGGAAAAATCAGTAAAACACGCGTTCGTTTGCAAGAGGAAATCTTAGCGGGTTGTTGGGAATCTCTCACAGATGGTCGTGCTGACTTATTGGTATGCCCTAAGCTCGATACAATTCCAAACGATATGAAAAGTGACGCAATTGGTAAAATGGAGATGGTGTGGGTCGCGGCATCAAGCCACTATGTTCACAAGCGTTCTGGTGAATTCGATCAGAAGGCGAGAGAAAGTTACAGGGTTATTGCCATTGCAGACACCGCACGCGATCAGCCAGCACTAAGCATCAATATTCTAGAGAAACAGCCACGTTTAACCGTGACAAGCTTTCCTGCGAAAGTAGAGGCTTTGACATCAGGACTAGGGATTGGCACCTTACCGAATAGTGTCGCTAAACCTTTGATTGAATCTGGCGTACTACAGCAGATCTCCGGTACAGAACCACAACCGATCGATATTGTTATGGCTTGGCGACGCAACAAAATGGGTGACGCCAAGTCTTGGTGTATCCAACATCTTAAAAAGACATGGGCGTTAAAGTAACGGTAACACCATATCTGCAGTACCATCTTCAAAACTGATATCTAGCTTAAAACCGAGCTTTTGAGCTAGTGTCAGCATCCCTCTATTGGTTGGCATCGTCATCCCCGACATCTGCTTGGTCTGCTTCGCACGGCAGTAATCGATAACCTTGGTCATAAGAATGCGACCTAGACCAACACCTTTAAGGTCAGAACGAATCAATATTGCGAATTCGGCGTCTGTGTTCTCAGGGTTAATCAGTGCACGGGACACGCCGATGATCGCTGGAACGCCTTGTTCCTCGCGAACGACCACAAAGGCGATTTCTCTATCGAAATCAATCTGAGTGAAATTCGCCAACGCCTCATGATTGAATTCACCGACATCACTAAAGAAACGCTTATAGAGATCTTCCTTAGACACACGGTTAATGAAGTCAGCATGAAGCGGTTCATCTTCGGGAAGAATAGGGCGTAACAACACTTCGGTTCCATCTTTTAGCTGGATACGTTCTTCAAGCTCGACCGGATAAGGGCGAATCGCAAGACGTTCCTGTGGATCGCCTTCGTACGCTTTCAAGATGATATCGGCATCTAATATCGTGAACTTGTCACCATTGGCCAGTACTGGATGGATATCCAAATCATGTATTTCAGGGCAATCCACTACCATTTGCGATATACGTACCAATAACTCAGACAAACCTTCTATATCGATGGGGTTAGGGAGTTTTTGTAGACGAATCTTGCCGCTTTTTATCGCTCGAATAATCAAGTAACGCGCCAGTGTCATGTTGAGCGGTGGAAAAGCAGCTGCGGCATCAATCGACTCATCCCACTCCGAACCACCTTGTCCAAGTAATATGATTGGGCCGAAGGTTTCGTCTGTTGTAACCTTAATACGCAACTCTTGGCCGCCCGCGAGCTTAGCCATACCTTGAATTAACAAGCCGTGGATGTTTGCTGTAGGGAAGGATAATTGAGAACGATCGAGAATTGCCTGAGCCGCATTGGCAACTTCACTGCTGTTTCGCAAATTGAGCATCACGCCTTGTACGTCTGACTTATGTGCAATATCCGGCGAACGTAATTTTACTGCGACGGGATAACCGATCGTTTCAGCGATGTGTACCGCTTCACTTGGGTCAGAAGCGATCCAAGTTGGTAACACATCGAGGTTGAAGCTCTTGAAAAACTGACTGTTTTGGTGAGTATCAAGGCTAACTGTATCTTTATCCAGTAGTTTTCTTTCTATCCAACCTTTCGCATCTGCTAGATCTTCAATGTGTACTTTTTCTGCAGTGGTCGGCGTTTCCATTAACTGACGTTGGTTACGTCTGTACTCGACTAAGTGCATGAATGCGACCACAGAGCTTTCAGGGGTCCGATAAGTTGGGAAACCCGCTTCGGTAAACAGCTTTCGTGCGGGCCTTGCTGTTAGCTCACCAGACCAATTCGTCAGGATGTTAAAGCGCTTGTGGCGAGGGTGCTTCTTAATCGCTTCAATAATTCGTTCTGCCGTTTTAGCGGAATGTGCGACCGCTGAAGGGCTGTGCATGATAAGAATCGCGTCTGCTTCATCGCCATCGAGTAAGATGTTTATAGTGTCGATATAACGTTGATCACCAGCGTCGCCGACAATATCGATAGGATTGCTATGAGACCAACTCGATGGCAAAACCTTGTTCAACTTATCAAGTGTCTCTTCTGAAAACTCTGCGAGCTTACCACCGCGGTCAAATAGGGTGTCCACAGCCATAATCGCAGGGCCGCCACCATTAGTAACAATAGCCAAGCGCTCGCCTCGCAATGGTACTGAATGAGTCAGTGTTTCTACCGCAGCAAACAGTTCATGTAAGTTCTTAACTCGTAGCATGCCGCTGCGTCGGATTGCGGAATCATAAATAATATCTAATGTGTCGGCACCGCCAGTGTGAGCCATTGCTGCGGCTCTGCCTTTCGCCGTTCGACCGCCTTTCAACACCAAAATTCGTCGGTTACGCGAAGCCGCACGCGCTGCAGAAATAAAGCGCCTCGCATCAGTAATGCTGTCTACATAAAGCAATATCGCTTCGGTGTGAGAGTCGGTACTGAGATAATCCAATAACTCCGAGAATTCGATATCGCTACCATTGCCTATAGAGATAAACGCCGAAAAACCGATCTCTTTGTCATTAGCCCAATCGAGAATAGTGGTACACACAGCTGCCGACTGAGAAACAAAGGCGATCTTACCGGGTAATGCTGTCACTGGAGAGAATGAGGCGTTCAAATTTAACCAAGGAACAATCACCCCCAAACTATTGGAACCCAACACTCGAATGTTGTGCTTTTTGGCAATCGCTAGGCATCGTTCATCATACGTCTCACCATTATCGCTTTCTTGCTGCATGTCTGAAGAAAGCACAATGACAGAGGCTATACCTTTCTCAGCCAGTTCTTCAAAAATAGCGACATTACGGGTCGCATTGGTACACAAGATTGCGAGGTCAGGAACAATCGGTAACGACAAAATGTTCTTGTAAGAAAGCACACCGGCCACTGAATCATATTTCGGCGTAACCGGCATCACCGCACCTTTAAAATCCCCATGCAACAAATTGTTCATAACAATATATCCTGCGCGTGTTTCTCGTTGAGAAGCACCAACAACAGCGATTGAACGGGGTTTAAGTAGGGGATCAAGATGATTCATAGACATATCCTAGCAATGCACGTAAGTTCATCGTAACTTACTTTGCACTCACAGGTTGATGGCAAATTCACCGAATTCAGATGAATAAGCAAACACTGCATAAAGTTTGTGAAATAGGTCACCCACTAATGGTGTATAATCCCAAAGTTAACTTGATTCTAAACCGACGTATCGGCATGATTTATAGTAATTATTATTAAGGATATAGAGCTTTCCATGAAAAAATTTGCAATTGTGACTTTGCCACTGCTCTTGGCTGCATGTGTATCTGACGACTACGTTACCAATGTCACTTCAGATAGTTATCAAGAAGAGTACAAAACGGCAAAAGTTGAAGCTCCAGTTGTATCTCAATCTGAGCAAACAAGCGTTGTTGAAGAAAATGTTGTCAACGTTATCAGAACCGAACCTGTTGAACAGAAAGTCGCTCAAACGACTAAAGCTAAGCCAGTTGCAGTAGTGACAGGCCCAACCAAGAAACAACAAGACATGAACCAACGTTTTGGTTACACAGTTCAAGTTGTTGCTGTTGGCAGCCAAAGTAAAGTCGATTCTTTCGTGAAAATGCTACCTACGACTTCTCAGCCAGTTTGGGAAAACTACAAAATGGTTAACGGCACTAAGTGGTTCACGGTACTTTATGGTGACTACGCAACACGCTTAGAAGCTAAAAAGGCAATCTCAACACTGCCGAACACTTTCCAAAACTTGAAGCCGTTCGTTAAGAGCATTGATGACATCAAGAACTCTGAATACCCAACGCTTAACAAGTTGAACTAAGTTTTGATTCATAAAGAAGGGGCAAATGCTCCTTCTTTTGTTTTAAGACTCGCTGTTTTGTTTAATAGTTAATCGCTCGATCTTTCGAACGCAATTTTAACAATCAAAACACTGTACCTATCTCGACTTTTGTTTATCATTGAAGTCAGTACTCCTAGTTTCAAGGACCGAATTTACCCATGAACACCACAAACATCCTTCTACTTTGCGGCGGTGGATCTTCAGAGCATGAAGTATCTTTAGTTTCAGCCAATTACCTTTTTGAACAACTTAATAGCGTTGCAGATTTTAACGTTGTAAGAGTTGAAATTAAGAACGAAGGCTGGTGTCTTGATTCAGGTGAATTGGTTTATCTTGATATTAACGACCAAACCTTACGCGGTGACAATTTAGCATCTAAAGTCGATTTCATTGTGCCTTGCATACACGGTTTCCCAGGTGAAACAGGTGACATTCAATCACTGTTTGAAATGGCTAAAATTCCATACCTAGGTTGTGGTCCAGAAGCAAGCAACAACAGCTTTAACAAAATCACGTCAAAGCTTTGGTACGACGCACTTGGTATTCCAAACACGCCGTACCTGTTCTTATCAGACAACAATGATCAAGCTCACTCACAAGCAACTCAAGCATTTGAAAAGTGGGGTAAAGTGTTTGTGAAAGCGGCTCGTCAAGGTTCTTCTGTAGGTTGTTACCAAGTTAACCAAGTAGAAGATTTAAGCGAGGCTATCAACAAGGCGTTCACTTTCTCGGACCAAGTATTGGTTGAGAAATCAGTGGTGCCTAGAGAGCTAGAAATTGCTGCTTATGAAATCGATGGCGAGCTACACATCAGCAAGCCGGGTGAGGTGATTGCACCGAATGGCGCATTTTACTCTTACGAAGAGAAGTACAGTGCAGACAGCCACTCGATCACTGAAGTTGAAGCAAGTAATTTAACTGACGAACAGCGTGAATTGATTGCAGACAGCGCACGAAAAGTCTTCACCCAGATGAAGCTTCGTCACTTGTCTCGTATCGACTTCTTTTTAACGCAAGACAACGAGATCTACCTGAACGAAGTCAACACCTTCCCAGGTATGACGCCAATCTCCATGTTCCCTAAAATGGTTGAGCATGACGGCCACAAATTCAGCCAGTTCTTAGAAAACTGCGTGAGAACAAGCCTTTCTTAGGTTTCTAACTCGTTTTCGTTCACTTAGAGCTGAACCCAAAAGTGCCTTAAGCTTTCGCCAAGGCACTTTTTGTTTTTAACGCTAACCGTTTTTACAAATATCGTTTTAACCATAACTTATATCAAAATAGTAATATCCAAGTAATCTGCGACCCGTCATTGCCAAGGTATTAACGCCTTAAACTTCATTTTCTCACTATCAGCCGTTCCCGTGAAACCGACATATTGAGCTGGCATTGCCGGGCTAAGCCAACGACCAAAGTCCTGAATCTCTCTCACCTTAAGACCTTGTTTCGACAACTCTTGTGCAGCACCAACACGAATCGAATTTCCAGAGAAATGGTGATTTTCTGGCAGTTGAAGTAAGTCGCTAGCTCTTCTCAATATCCTATAGATGGACGAATCATCTAAAGGCTGCAAACCAATATTCTCATGCTTGTCTATCGCACGAAATACTGGCAAGTCATCTTGTATACCAGTAAACGAAAGCCAACGTTGAAGTGCAACACTGGCTATTTGTGACAACTGATAAGCCGAATCTTTGACTGTTACTTGGTAATGATCTTCAACGTACTCAACATCACTCATCGATAACAACTTAAGCTCTGAGCGCTTTAAAGCACACTCGAACATCACGTTATAAATAGCAATGTCTCTGATCTCTTTCAGGTTTGCTTTCTCATGGGAGAGTAACGTATTCAAATCAGTGAGATGCACAGATGTCATAGCATTGGTTTGTTTAGCGTCACCGGCCATTTGAGATTGTAAGTGGAGTAGGGTAAAGCGAACTTGCCTGTGCTTGATCGGGTTAGCAAAGCTCAACACAGTATGTAACATGCTAAGCGTTGCAGTGTAACGTTTTAGCGATGCGTATTTTCTATCGTTAGACTCCGTTTCAAGAAAACGACGAACAGCGGTTATAGATGCGGGAAGTGTGTTAATACGATGTTTGGTACAGAACGCATGATAGCGATTCCAATCACTGTAAATGCCCAACAGTGAATTGCGAGAGTATTGAAATCCTGTCAACTCATCTATAATTTCTATTGTCGCGTTGCTGTTTAATTTTTCAACAAATGAATTAATTATCACAGAGTCAGTTAAAATAGGGACTTTTTTTCTCAAATTACCATACCTCGACAGGTGTTTTTACCATATTATGCTTGATATCATTATTAGTATACTTATGATTAATGCAGTGAAAACAGAAAGATGATTAATAGATATGGCTAATTCAATTTACCGAAGCGTCCATCTTCAATCGATAGATGCTAACAACACAGTTTGGCGTGCTAAGTTAAAAAACAACGTTATTCAGGGCAACCTAGCTGCCGTGAAAAAGAGTATTGATTGGTGGATTGATACCGCATCTATTATTGATCCAAAAGAATTCATGTCATTAAATAAGTCGAGAGGAACTGGTGGCTCGACTGAAAACTTCAACGGCTACCAAATCAAGAATGACACCGGTGAGCCTAATGCGTGGTATTGCATGTTTAACGGTCGCTTAATCAAAGGCGGCAAGGTTGCAATCCAACGCCATATAGAAGCTTACTTACTCGCAAAACAAAAAGCAGAGCAACAAAAGAAGTAAATTATGAGCCTAGTATATTCAACAGAAACAGGTCGCATTAAGCCTGAAGAAGAGAAAGTCCAACGTCCTAAAGGCGATGGTATCGTTCGAATCCAAAAAGAAACCAAAGGCCGTAAAGGCAAAGGCGTTTCTGTCGTAACTGGCTTAGACCTAGATGACGCACCATTAAAACTAATGGCAGCAGAACTCAAGAAAGTTTGCGGCTGCGGTGGCTCAGTAAAAGATGGCAACATCGAAATTCAAGGTGACGCGCGCGACAAGATCAAAGCGCACCTTGAAAAGAAAGGCTACAAAGTTAAATTTTCTGGCGGTTAATCTCTAACTAATACCAGGGTTAAAATCGAAGATTATTATCACTGGTTATTAGGTATTTTATGGTAAATAGCCAGTTTGGTTAAATACACAGTATAAATTAGAGAATATCGGCACAATACAAAGGCAGGGCATCACACAAAGATACCTGCCTTATAAACATCAAAATCAATTTAACATAACGTACATAATACGCAGTTAATAACACGTGTAGTTAATTCTAAAGGTAGTATTCTCATCTTTTGTCCTTAAAATCCTTGTTCCAACTGACTCTCACGCTTCTTGCGCCGTTCAGAGTTTTCTTATCGCATTTGAAATCTAATAATTATATGTACGGCCAGCGTCTACACAATTCAATCTTCATTCAGAAAATCTAATTGACGCGAAACTTTGTCCGTCTGGTTTAACTTATATGCCACTTCTCTGTTTGCACTAACGGTTCGCTGCGCTGTGTGCAATTCTTGTAAGCATTGCTGTTGTTTCTATTCCAGATTTCACACACGCGACCAATGTTTCTTATCAACTGCACATGCTTAGCTCTCGTTTAAATCCATCAACTAATAAAGTTCGTGTGTCTTATGTAGACCCGCACACAGATTTTTCAAACCTTCTTAACGATTCTCTCTAGAGTTAGTACTTTGTGTTCAGTTTGCATAGATTCATTACACTTATTGCTGGTACACAACACCGATACTTGGGAGATCCATAATCACGGTTTGCCCTGAAATTACGTTCAATTGGACTTAGGTAGCTTTGGTAATAAACCTAAGAGTTACTTTAAACCCATTGCGCTTAGTTTTTCTTTACTTGTTTTCTCTAACTGATATGCCTGCTTTGAAGTCGCAATGGTGTTACCGCCTGAGATTAGAAAGCTTATAATGTTTATCGACACATGTAATCAATAAGTAAAGTGACACTGTAGCTAGCTGTACAGGTAAAGCTTGGTCCTATGGAACACAAAATAAAGAACCCAAATAACAACTGTATATTTACACAGTTAAATTATTATCCCCTTAAAAACGTTACCTTTCGTATAAATACCGAACAAAAACAACGCTATTTAGGCATATATCTGTCGCTGGGCGCGTATTTTTGCCTAGCAATCACGCTAGTGTCGTTGATCTCTTTTAATACGCTCATGGATAAGAACTACATCATCACACCTGACAGATAGCCTACGCGCGTAAATACGGACAGAGACCACGATGGTGGCACCGTAGGCTCATTACATAAGTCAGAAGATGGAATTGAGTTACAGTGTGACTTTGAACAAACCTATAGCTTACCCTTCTGTGAAATTGAGTTCGTTATATCGACCCAAAATAAAGGGCTCGATCTCTCAACGTTCGATTCGGTAACCATCAATATAGAATATGAAGGTCAAGAGGAGCCAAGGTTTCGATTCTACATACGTAACCACGACGACAACTACAGCGCTCAAAGCGACCCTATTTCTAACAAGTTCTATCGCTTAATAGAAAACACATCAATTTAGCATTCTCAAATTGATACGCGCCGCATTCCTTAATCGACTTCTACACAACACCTTACGCCTCGTAAGCTTTTTAAATACTTATTCTGTAAAGCACATATGTGGCAACGAAGCTTGCTCTAAGCGGTGGTAAGCCATTCGCGATATCGGTTTTGAACATTACCGCTGTGGATTGTCTCACTCTGTTCTTCGATGAAATCATCATTTGTCTGCTTCTGAACATTCATGGATTCTCATCCGTTCAAAATACAAGTCACAACGTCACTAGCCGTAAAAACACCATATATTTAGCCGCTTAGATGCGGTGACACAAATACTGACACCTAAAGTGGCGATTGTTCCACTTTCAGAACTTACTGTAATTTAATTACAACCCAAAGCCAATAAATGCCTGAAAAGTGGATCACTCCGACATAACTTACTGAATAAAAGGAATTTAATGGTTTTGGATAGGTCGGGAATTCAGGGTAGCTAAAGAGTTGGTATGTACGAGATAATATACTAGAGGGTAATATATTTAGTTATAGTGCACTAAGAGTTAAAAAAGAAGGGCTGATGCCCTACTCTTCTTTATTACTCATTTCTTCACGAATTTGCTCAGCAACGATTTTAATCGCTTGTGCGGTGCTGATGCCCTGAGTCATCATTTCTTGAATTCGTTCAACAGCTTTCTGTTGTTCTTCGTGAGAAAGGGTTGGTAAGTCGTTTAGCATGCTCTGCTCCTTTATTTAGGAGCAGAACTATATAAGGACTGTTAGTAACTAGCAAGGAAATTGATGGATGCACCCATTGCATTTTCATTCGTGTAGTTAGCACTTAGATCTAGCTGAAACAAGTTCAATGGCGAGATACCAACACCAGCTGTCACTGTTCCTTCTGAATCAGAGTAAGCTAGGTTCTTGTAATACCCTCCCCTTAGCTTAAGCTGACGTAACAGGTCGACTTCAGTACCAACACGAATCATCTGTTCGTTGTCTTCGAACGAAGTAAACTTCTCTGCTTCATTCAAATCATAATCAACACTCAACGTAAAGTAATCAGAAACGATCCCCGCACCAACAGTGTAGACAGGCCCCAGGTTATAAGAATGACTCGATGTTACTGTTCTTGTAGCCCCTGTGCTGCTTGTTAGCTGTTGGCTAACGGATTTAGTTTCAATCTCACGGTCTATAATATTCGTTGCAGAAAAACCCACTCTAAATGGGCCGTAAAACCAAAGCGCACCTGCATCAATATTAAATGTAGTTTCCGCGGTGTCGTTTTCTCGAACATCACTTAGATCGTAGTTTTGTGCCGAGGCAATGTAGTTATACGTATAGATTCTTTGGAGTTTTGGAGAAATACCAAACGACAAATGTTGTCCCATGAACGTTTGATATTTTGCTAATGATATACCAGCTTCCATAATGCCAATAGAAACAGCTTTAACAGCAGTTAACTCAGCATTAACCAAGTCACTATTAGCAGCGTCACTAGATGTATCAGGGGTTACAAATGATTCAGTGTATGCTTTTGCAAATACGTTTGCTGCAATATACTGATTTGGTAGAGCGAATGCTACAACACCACCTAAATCAACATTCAGGCTATCACCATTAAGAGCATCTAGATCAGAACCAGTCACAGTACCTGACTCAATGCTGTCAACTAAATTATCGATATCATCAACTAAGTTATTAGGGTCATTATAATTACCGCCAAAACTTGGCGTGATCATTCCCATGTCATCATTACGACGATAAATCGCAACAAGTGCTGGGTTATAGAATGGAGCAGTTAGGAAGTTTGCTGAAACAACACCAACACCACCCATCGCATCACCACGCGCTTCAATGGCGTAGTTTGCTGCTGAAAGAGGAAGACTGGCGAATGCAATTGATGCTGCGAGTAGTTTTGTGGTTTTTTTCATGCCGTTTATCTTTGTTAGATCCCTTACATAGTTAACGGCTCAATTCTAAATTACTTTAACTCTTCTTCGCTAGAAATATCATAAGTTTTACTGATAGTTTGTGCTTGTTCTATCGCTATGTCACCTTGCCAGCGTGAATGCACCATTGAAACCGCCAAAACGTAGCGATCATTGGGAAGTTCTTCGCCAGTTAGGTTCATTGGATAATCAGATTCATAGCTCTTGCCCCACACCTGCTCATAGTGTTCATCGATGTAATCGTACAAACCAATTTCGAGCTTAGGAAGCGGACAATAAGGGTTCAGCAGTTCTTTTTTATCGATGCGCCACGTGTCTTTTGATGCCCAACGAACTTGCTGACGAAAAGCAACGTCACCAAGAATAATCCAAGTACTCCATGAATTACCGCCATCGCCTTTCACACTTAAACGATACAGGCCTGACTCAAGTTGAGATGCTAAATTGTAACGCTTGCGGTATAGGCTCACCGATGCGTTGTTTACCACTTCACTGTCTTTGGTTAGCTCACTGTCCGATGAAACAATCTTATCGACCCATTTCTCGAAGGTAATATCTTGAATGTTGTTTTCGGATTCAACATCAATCGATACGCGAAAAGTATCTCGGCCAGGGCTTTGAATGATGTGTCTTTTAACGACGACTGAACTGATCCAATCTGGGAGTGTTTTTCTGGTGAGGGTTTTACCACAATCTTTGTTCAATGCTTGATCGAACAGCTCATTGAGGTGATCTTCTCGTGATTGAGAAGAGTTGATTTGCCAAACTTCCACTAGTGAATCAAACATCTGAGGTAAGTCATTATCCAACAGGTGTTTATGAACTTGAGTTAGAGTATCACTACTCTTAAACCAATCCGCAGCTTGCGCGGTATTCACCACGCAAGACAACATTAATAGTGGAAGTAAGGCTTTTTTCATTACGCTTTCATCTTGTAACCAACGCCACGCAGCGTTTCGATTTCTAGACCCGGCAGTTTCTGTCTTAGTTGCAGAACGTGCGTGTCTACCGTACGTGTTGTTGGGAAATGGTTGTAACCCCATACATGGTCAAGCAGCTCATCACGAGTGAATACACGGCCAAGGTTGCTTGCCAAAAATAGCAGTAGGTCAAACTCAGTACGCGTTAGGGTGACTTCCAGTTCATTGAAAAACACTTCACGTGTCGCTTTATCGATAACTAGATTTTGAGCCATCACTTTTGATGCATCTTGATCTTCAGCATCAGGCAGGCGTAACTGCGCGCGAATTCGAGCAAACAATTCAGCTTCAGCGAAAGGCTTAGTTAGATAGTCGTTTGCACCTGAGTCTAGGCCCGCAACTTTGTCTTTTACTGTGACGAGAGCCGTTAGCAAAATAACTGGGATGTCTTTCTTTTTCTTCCAACCTGGAAGTGAATCTACTGAGTCACCATCAGGAAGTTGACGGTCTAGAATCACTAGGTCCGCTTGTTCCCAGTAGCCTTCAACTTCAGAGATCAGTTCTGCATGCAAACATTCATATCCAGCTTGCTCAAGGCTAACTAATAAACCGTCAGCTAAATTTTTATCATCTTCAACGAGAAGCAATGTCTGTTTCACAAGGTATCTCCAAAATAAATGTTGTTGGGGGGCCGATAAGCGTCATGTGACCGCCCATTTTTCCGACCATAGATTCCACTATCGTCAGACCTAAACCGAGTCCACTCTTACTTACGAATGGCTTTCTTAGTTGCCCCCAATCTTTGCGAGACAAGTCTCCATTATCTATAACTTTGAATGTCAGCTTCTTGTCAGAAGTATTCAGTTCTAGAATTACTGGAGCCACACCGTATTTCACGGCATTTCTGATTAGGTTATCGATGCACGTTCCCAACCAATATACGTTCACTTTTGCAGCTATATCTTTGTTTACACGGAGTTCAATCCCCGGCGCAAAGTCTTCTTCAACTTTGTATTGGAGCCACTCTTCAACACTTGGCACCCACTCTGTTGCGAGCGGTTGATTATCTGATTGCAGGTAATCTTTACTTGCTTCCGCCAACTGTCTTAAACGGCGTGTATCTTCACACAGCCTACGGAACTCATCATATACCGATTCTGGTAAGTGTTCGAACTCACGCCTGAACCCTTCCACCGTCAATGACAAACTCGCAATCGGCGTTCTTAATTCGTGCGTTAGGATTTGAAGAACCAGCATGCGACTCTTCATCTCTTGTTTCTTGCTGTTCCAGCGGTAAATCGCCCAACCTAAGACAAGCATGATGTTGGCAATAACCAAGATAAACATGGCGACTTGCAGAAGCTCTGAATGATCTTCTATTTCCCAACACACATTACCACGCTGGACAAAACAGCTTTTACCTTCTGAAGACAAGCTAAACGATAACCCAGCAAGCGTGGCATTTTCGTTCCAGACTGATTTTTTATACAGGTAATATCTGTAGCCGCGTTTTACCCACATCTCATCAAGCTCAACAAACATACTCGCACCCGCTAACAGCGCGGTGATTGCTTCGCTATCCATTTGTTGCAAGCGAGACAGTAGTTCATCGTGTTCGGTGTTTGGTCGCTCTTGAATATGCATAAAGCGCTTCAGAGAGTCGAATTTTTCTGGGTACTTCTCAACGTATCGTGCCGCATAAGAACCGCCGCCAGGGTGAATCAAACCACTACGGCTAAACCAACGGTCAGAAAGCTTGGTGCCTTTACACATTGCACGAGTAAAAACTAAAGGCTCAGTAATCAAAGGGCTTAACGGCAGTTTACCACTACAGGTTTTTGATAACTGGTACAAGCGCTGAATGTCTTTTAACGGGTACTCTGCTGTTTGTGGCAGCATAGAAGACGGCATGATCAAACGTGTTGGATAATCAGCCTGTAGCACTCGAATATCGTAAGATTCGATTGCCGTTTCATGATCAAAGAGTTTGGTGAAATTATCGATACGCTCAGGTAAAGAGTCAGCAAATGCGTTTGCAGACACAGACAACGTAGCGATAAGAAGAGTAAATGTTCTTTTGATGATCACAAACCAACGCAAATTCATATAGATCAACCAAATATATACCATTCGCTATCAAAGATAAATTTTTAACCGCATGAAAAACATTGAGAATGGCGAGCTACAGAGATAAAGGCCAATATATTACGGCCACATTGTACATACGTACTAGTAGGCTGATTGGCAAGCCAAACCTCAATTGCGACAAGTTTTGCATCAGGCTTCGTCAACTTCGTATCAACTGAGATCACACATAGAGTCGCTTTCGTAAGATAAAAAAAGGAGCTCAAATGAGCTCCTTATCGAGTTGTTACAGATTGTTTAGAGGTGATCTTTATAGATGTTCTAAGATACTTAGACAACTCTTTTTAGCGTCACCAAAAACAATGTATACTCACGCACTTTTTAAAAACAGTGGGTTTATATGGCTCTTATACCCTATGCTCGTGTATCTAGTGGAAAGCAGATAGACGGTCTAAGTTTATCTCTTCAAAACGATAACGTATTACTCGAACAACTTGCGCTACAGTACAGCACGACGCTCTCTCACCTATTCTATCAGGATGCTGGTGTATCATCATACAAGGGTAAAAACGCAGCTGTGGGTGAGCTATCTCGTTTACTAACTGGCATCGAGAATGGTCTTATCTCTAGCGGTGACATCATCGTTATGCGAGCGTTAGACCGTCTATCTAGACAGAACCTAACGGCAAGTGAAGTGCTATACAACCGCATTATCTCCGCTGGTGTAATGATACACACCACAATAGACAACCATCTTTACAAGATGGATGATCCTATGTCTTCAATCCTTGCTACCTTGGCACTAAAGACCGCTAATGAAGAATCCGC
This sequence comes from Vibrio sp. 10N.222.55.C6, assembly GCF_041473395.1. Lineage (NCBI taxonomy): Bacteria > Pseudomonadati > Pseudomonadota > Gammaproteobacteria > Vibrionales > Vibrionaceae > Vibrio > Vibrio sp. 10N.222.55.C6. The sequence goes on along the minus strand of NZ_JBFRSD010000013.1, from coordinate 79,881 downwards.
AAAGAAAAGTCACTTAACCAACCGCTATGCATCACACCGTATCCAACAAGCTAAAGACGATCAAAAACTCGATGGTAATAGCTTTGATGTTGGTATCGGTCGCCATCCATTCTGGATCACTATAGATAAACCAACCAAAACCGTTAGACAGCATCCAATAAACTGGGATCACGCTAAACACATGATCACTCTTGCGCTTGACGGGTACGGTGTATCTACGGTCATGCGATATGCACACTCTGTAGGTCTAGAATTGTCCTATTCCGCATGTGCAAAGATGTTTAACACCCGTGCTGTGTATGGTGTTCTAGAGATAACACATCAACGTGAAGATCATGTATTGACAGATTACTACCCTGCTCTTTGCAGTGAATCTGAGTATTACCAGATAAGAGCTATAAAGGATGCACAAACAAAAGTATCAAACAACCAGCGTAAACAGGTTTCTATCCTATCAGGGATTCAAAAACTGTATTGCGGCTGTTGTGGTTCAGTTCTGTCCATCGCTCGGAATGTTACTCAAAAAACTGAGTACTACCGATGTGCTAACCGTCTAGTTAAATGCTACCCGTACATCAAACAGGAATACCTAGATCGAATTGTAATGACCGCAATTGGTGAAAAGTTGCTATCTAGTCAATTGATGGATAACGGACATGACAAAACGTTACAAGGGATTGAATTAGAACTAGAAACAAAGGTCATGGAATACCAAAAACAACAAACGTTTTTATTTGATAATCTAGACCTCTTCGACGATACGATGAAAAGCCTGTTAGCTGCTAAAAAGCAATCTATAGCGGAACTAGAGTCAAAGATCGAACAACTGAAACTAGAAAATGCTAAAACTAATGCAATACATAACATTGACTTAAGTCAATACCAGTACGCACTAGATTTATACCACCAGCATATAGATTGTTTAGAGCGTTATATTCAAGGTGACAATGAGCTGAAGTCAGAAATACGACACATAGTTTCTACTCTAGTGGATCGAATTACCGTAGATTCTAGATACATGATTCGTATCCAGTTTAAAGATAGTTCAACAAGCTATTACATGTTGCTTCGTAGACGGGATAATAAAAAAGTCCACCAGCGTCATTACGCTCGAATACAAATAATTCCTGACAGCGACTATAGAGAACTGAAGAAGGTTTACCCTGAACTTCTCAGTGTCACATCAACTAAAACTCTAATAGCGTCACATACTGCGTATCTTGAAGATGTGGTCAACCCAATACCTCTTGGAAACGTCTATATTAAACCTGATTGTAAACAAGAAACATTTTTTGATTTACTGACTGATGATGTATACGAATGGAAACGATCTGCCATGATGAATGCTGGTGCTACCACCACCCAATGGCAAGCCTACAAAGATGTCGATGTATCACTATACGGTTGGACTAAAGTTGAAGTTGAACTAACCACAAAATACTACACAAAAAGGCATACTGTACTAGTGCACAGGAACAAGGATCTAAATTTAGCTTCAGCGTCTATAATGCTTGGAGTATCTAGAATAAAAATCAAATAAAAAAGGCTGTCATTAGACAGCCTTTTTCACATGCAACTGGAGCTAGGAACAAGATCAGGTTCGGTGATATTGCTTTAGTATTTTAACCCAAGTAACTAGGCCCCTTGCTCTTCTCTTAATTGTACCTCTATGAAGCCCTTTAACACATTCACGGATAAAAGCTTCTGCTGTATTTTCATCTAAATCACATAGGTTTTTCACTTGAGCCCATTTCATCCAAGCCCAACCAAAATCACTAGATTCAAATCTAAGTGCAAGATATTCATACTTTGATTCTTCGCACTCTCTTTGTAATAAAAACTCACCAGCAGAAGTTAGTGTCAAGTTTTTATTAAGTAATCCTAAACACTGTGCAGCATGTGTGTAATACGAGACTTGTCTCCTTGTAGTCAAGCCTTCCAACTGTTCGTGAGTCAGTTGGCTTCTATCTGATAGTAAATGTACAACTTCAATAATACGCTCTAACTTGTTAGCTTGAGGAACCTTATTCGAATCAATAATTATGAGTGTCATTTCTTGTAATTTTTTAATTACAGGCAGTAACTTACTTGAAGAAAGTACCAGTGGCTCCTCTAAGAATTCAGATGTTTTAGGTTTCATAGTCAACTCTAAACTATGAAGCTCGACTATATCCAATAAGTTCTTCAGTCGATAAGGATCTAACTCAATCTTCTCTAACTGTTCTTCTATTGTATTAACATCTGACAGAAGCGACCCCAGTAGTGATATTGCAACATTGGCACGTTCTTTATCACTAGCACCAAGTTTCACATCAAAAGAGCCATAACTTGCTGTTAATGGAAATAATGCAGGCTCTCTTCTGGAACCGTCTTTCATCAAATCTTTTACAATATCTCCAAATGCATCCAATATCTTTGAAATGACAGAGTCTGTAGGAGTATTTGTTTTACCGTTGTTTTTAGCAATCCTTAAGTTGAAATCCCATCTTGATTCAGGAGCGATAGATTGTATTTCCTCAGAGTCAAACGTGAAGCACTCAGGTGGAAAGTTAACTGAATTAGAATTTCTCTCATCTATAGAATCAAAATTTGTCTTCTGCTCTGCATAAACCGTCATCACTTTTAAACGCTTTGAGTTTAAAAAGACACTATGAACCGATTTTTCATGACGAAGTAATTCATCTAGTCCCGAGTGTGAAATAGGTAAATAAAGCCACTTTGTACAAGCTCCTTCATCATAATCACCGCTCCAATAAACTAGATAGAGGTGTTCTAATTCATCTTTAACCGAAAAACATTTTGGTCCGAAAAAATCATCATAGATTTCGAAAAACCGCAAACGTCCTAGCTCTGTATCAGTCGGTAAAACTTTCATGATTCTTCCACCTCATTAATAAAGTGCTTATGAGGCTCTGCTCCTACTTGTTTCCACAGTGTAACGTGACCATCTCGTGCTTGAACTTTAGGTATTACACCGAATTCAGGAATGAGAACACCTGATACAATTTTTTTAAGACCAAACTGTTCTTTAGCTGGGTACTTAGCCTTAACATACTTAGCAGCTTCAACAGTAGACCAAAATGAAACACCATACGACTGAAGACGTTTTTTCTCTGTATTGTATGTGTATTCTGGCTTCTCATCACGATGACGCTTAAAGTCACTGTCCTTAGGAGGTACGCAATCAACTAAACGACATACTTCCCCACTTGCCGATACTACATCTTGATTTTCTTGCAGACGTTTAGGAAAGTCTACGGGCCATTGATACATAATTTGATTATCGTTCATTGAGAATTCTTTACTTACTAACCTCTTACAGTGAAGAGGAATCCAACATTACGCTAAGCAAATGATATCATATTTGGTATAATCAGTTACAAATCAAACTTCTACATATGAGCGTATCGCTCACATTTATCTACGATAAGGTCTAAATTTTGAGCGAACCTACTGACAACTCTAGCAAACAACCTTCGTACGCATTCGTTGTTCCTATCTATATTTTTATTTACACCATAGCTGCAATTTGGTTGCTCATTGGTGGTTGGGTTAACAATTTTTCTGTAATCTCAGGTCTGTGGGGGACAAACATAACATTACCACCTCACGTACAAAGTTTGTTCTTTACAATGATTGGGGCTTTGTTAGGTTGCTCAATTTTAGGCATAACATCATTTCATCGCTATGTTGCTATCGAAAAGAGTTTTGACAGAGACCATCTTTGGGGATTTTTATTAGCTCCACTACTTGCTGTTGTTGTTGGGCTATTAATCTTTGCATTGTTACAAAGTGGTCTAGTTGTACTAACAAATCAAGCTACTTCTTCAACTTTAAATACACCATCAGTGACTGCAACATTTGGCTATTTAGCTATCGGTGGCGTTGCAGGCTATAACTGGGATGTATTCGTAAAAAAACTCCAAGAATTATCTGCTAATGTTATGAATACTGGGAAAAATTCAGAGAAAACTGAAACACCTACGGATGGATCAGCGTCTACGACTTCAACAAACACAGATATTGCAAAGGTAGAGGCCAAACCACTAAGTTCTTAAACTTTTCAAAGTGTAGCACATTTCACGAATACTGTATTAATATACAGTTAAATTTGTAAGGCAGTATTAGCAGGGAGGTATTTCACCATCTCTCTGCGTTCCAAAGCTTGTGAACTATGAATAACTAATGCGAATCAAGTTCTTTATAAAACCAATGGTTAGAAGCTCAGATAACCCAACATCAAGGCTCACTCTAGTCCCTTTTCGTGTCATTGCAGTAAAGCTAAAACGCTTAAGGTTCTCATGACCACTTACCTTATCAGGTTCAATGATATCCAAATCAACTTCATTGAATATATTTTGAATATCAGTCAAGCTTGCTTCAGCTATCAGCTTATCTAGTGCTTCGTCTTTCATAAATGTTTTGAATGTCTTCATAGGTTGTAATTCTCCGATTTCTTTTAACTTATCTTTATCTTGCTTAATCAAATCTACGAACTCATTTGGTTCGTATGTCTTAAAATTTCTTTTTGGAAATATCACTATTGCATCATCCAACTTCGGTCTTGATTGTATAAACTATAACGGTCTTCATCCGTTTCTAAGCCGTGATATTCTCTAGCGTATAGATCGAATGCTTCTTCATTCCACTCTTCATAGCTCGTGTCATTCGAATCTTCCCACCACTTCCCTTTGGTGTAATACCCATCACAATCATCGAATCGAGCACAGCTTTGTCTAAATTCATGCTGTTTTGGATGGACAAACATTTCAATTGCATCAATGGATTCCATTCCTTGCTGTTGGAACCCTACTTTTTTCTTAATCTTGCTTATAAAGCCCATAATTTATCCTCTAAAATTCATTAACTGGTTAAATTGAGTCGCAACTTCGTAAATGCTTGGTGCGTGACCATCTTGATAACCGTGATAGTAATCTTCACCCCACCCACCATTTTTAATGACAATAGGGATATCTAGATCATCAGGTTCATACACTTCTAGGTGTGACGTGTCTTCCATCCACACAGAATGGAATAACTGATCGTTTAGACCTATTGAATGCATCATGACGCTCATCACGTAGTCATCATGTCCATCACTTGCTCGATAGACCTGTTTTTTTATATCGAAACAGAAACGCATCAACTCTCTGAACAAATCAGGTGAGTTAATAACCATTTCTTGTTCTTCAAATAGATTTTTGATTAAGTTGCAGCCATGTTTACGGTCTGCTTTGACTAACTTAATTCCTTGATAACTCGCACCTTGCTTTACATAGATGTTGCGATAACTCTCGTTAGTTTCTAGGTATTTGATAACTTCCCCTCCAGCAGGAATGTTGACTTCAACGAATACAAACGCATTGTTATAGTGCTTGGCTAAGGTTCCTGCTATCTCTGCGGTTTCGCTTGGGTAAACACTTGGATCCGAGAATGTAGCGACCAATTCAACTGGGGTAACAGATTGGTCAATGACAGTTATAACCGTTGAGTCAATCCCTACGTTCTCCGCAGGATCAATTCCTATGGTGTAACGGTGACCAATCACTGGGTAAGAGTATTCTTTGAACTTGACAAGCTGACCTGACTTTAGGGTCACGCCGTTTTGTTCTGGTTTATCTTGAATTATTGCGTTATCAAAAACATAACTATCAACTATGCACTGATTGCTTGTTAGGAAAGATGTTTCGTGTTCTTGTTCAAACGCAATACGTCCGATGGTCGCAATTTCATTCGTTTTAAAGTGCTCGCCAAAATCCAGCAAACCAGATTCGTCTGAGTACAGTCTGTCTTGGTTTATTCTCCAATCACCTTGGAACGTCTTAAAACTGTTCACGCCTGCAAGTGCGTTATCCCATAATTGTTTGAAAACATTGTCGCCATTGGGTGTAGAACAAACTATGATTGAGCTTCGTTTTCCTGAACTAACAACAGGTCTAATCGCTTTGTTCCAAGTGGTTTCTAGATCTTCAAAGTGGGCGAACTCGTCAACGAATACTTTTGCGTAACTATCACCACGAAGTGCATTCTTACCTCCCTGTCTGGCTACAATCTTTGCACCATGAGCAAAGTGCATGACTTCATCCGTTAGCTTTGTTGGTGACGGTTGCAACCAATCGGGTAACATCTCCAACGCTTCTTTCGTTCGGTCAAAGATTTCGAGTGCTGATGCTTTTGTGAAACTTACGATTGCTGCGGGTTTGTCGTTGAAGCAAATGAAGTGTGCTAGATGGATTGCAGCAAGCGTGGACTTACCCAATTGACGACTTAACATGATGATCGAATTTCGGTTCGAGTCTAAATGTTTAAGTAAATCAACCTGATAATTTCGAATTGGTACAACAATCTGACCGTGGTCGATGTTAGTAATAGAGCAATACTTAGCAAAATGTAGAATGTCATCCCTACACTTGACGTACTCTTCTAAATGACGTTGTGTGTAAAGTGCTCTGGAATCTTCACCACGGAATACCCTTGATAAAGAATGACGTTTACCGAATTGACCATCTTCATCTTTACACCATAGGGACAAAGGATCGGTGTTAAAAATCGCTTTCTTAATCTCTTTCCATTCTTCGAACTCTTCAAATGTTGGTGGTAGTTCGTCGTCAGTAAGAAACTCCATCTTTCTAGGCTTGAACTCGAACTGAGGATTTAACATCATCAGTTCTTTGTGGTTGAAGTACTTGTTACCGCCGCCAGCATCAACACCCAATGAATCCACGTCTACTTTGTGGGTGAATACTGATTTAATTGATTTAGGCATCGGATGACTCCAACGCTTTGAGGTTCGCTCTGATATAGCGAACCATTCGATCTGATATCTGGTACTTACGTGCTATGTCGCATGGACGAAAACCTTGTCTCAAATCTTCGTAGACCTCTTCATGATCTACGGTGCGTCTCATTGGTCGTGCTTTACTTCCCGCTGAGACTTTAATTCTTTTCTTCGCCATAAAATCCTCAATAAGTTTTAGTCGACTTCTTGAGTTATTTATGGGTTTTAGTTTCCGCTAATTTCCTTACATTTCCGAAGTTTTACCGTATGGAGAAAAGGGTTCGGACGTTTATTGAACGTCGTCGATTTAATGCATTCATTTATCACACTATCAATTGGGTATGCCCTATCGGGAACCTGAAAACAAATGATAGACCCCTATCACTTTGGTTATTTACATACCCATACGATAGGATTATCATTAGCCTTATCAAATTAGACCCAAACGATAGGATTTAGAAATGGCAATTCGTGTTTATCTTCGTGCATCAACTAAAGAGCAAAATGCAGAACGTGCAAAGGAAACGATGGTTAGCTTTTTGGGTGGTAAACACCTAAAAGCTGAACACTTCTATGTTGAAAATGAAAGTGGTGCAAAACTGGATCGACCTGTATTGATGCAGCTACTAGAAGACAGTACGAAAGGTGACACGATTCTAATCGAACAAGTTGATCGCCTATCACGTTTGACTAAAGAAGATTGGGAAACGCTTAAAGACGTTATCAAAGGTAAAGGCGTAAACATTGTTGCTGTTGATCTTCCAACTTCACACGCAGCGTTGACAGTTGCAGAGGGTGACGACATCACTCAAATCATCATGCAAGCAGTTAACAGCATGTTTCTGGATATGTTCGCAGCATTTGCACGTAAAGACTATGAAGACCGTAAACGTCGCCAAGCTGAAGGTATAGCAATTGCTAAAGCTGAGGGTATCTACAAAGGTCGCCCACAAAGTGAAAAGACAATTGCTAAATGCAAAGCTGCACTAAAGGACGTAGAGAAAGGGTTTACTAAAGAAAAGGCAGCAAAAGCAAACGGAGTTGGTGTTGCTACGCTTTACCGCTACATCAAAGAGAACAAGTAGCATAGAGAAAAGTTCTTCGCTCACTGACGAAAAGGATCTTTACGTTTAACTTTGAGCACAATCAAGAAGTACTAAAAATAATGAAGACACCCTTAATTATGAAGTTGTATCTATATAAAATTTAGTTGATTATATGTGTCACGTTTAATGTGTCCACTGTGGAATATATGACTGAGATAGAACAGATTTTAAAACATCAACTTGATACCAATTACTTTGATGATAAACAACCAGATTTTATTGAGGGCCTAGCTCAACGAGCTGTAGATAACACCTATGCATCTCTAAGTACCGCACAACAGCGAGTTTTAGAACCTCATTTGTCCCAAACTTGTGACGGCGTCACAGATCCAGGTGGGTATCATAACAATTGCTCTACAACTCTTGAGGCGGCAGAGCTAGCAGAGGCTTATGAGCAAGAATCTTATAGAGACGCACTCCTTTGCCAAAATTGTATTGATGAAACTGAAGAACATGAAGCTGCATGGGAACGCTTTAGTCGAGATTAGTTTCAACCTACTACAACTAAAGAAAATGGTGAACAACAGGTCACCATTTTTTACTTATCTAAATGCATCTTCTATGTAAATGCAATTCAGCACACTACGAACTTCTTCAGGTAGATTATATGGTTGAAATTCACCATAAAAATCAAGATTCATATAGTCAGCAATCGCATCTAAGATAATCTCTTCTGCTGCGTTACGATAATCCTGATACTCATCTAAAACATCCATCATATCTAGGTCGTCACTAGCTTTCTTAATCAATTTGCCACGCATATAGAATCCAGAATGTTTCAATGCGTTGTATACAGCTCTGTCAGTTCTACGTGTTCGCTTCCTAATTTTACTTTTTTCTTTTTCAGTTATAGAGATAGCTCCCCACTGAATTACCAACCGATTGTTAATAATTTCAGATTTAGCCTCACGTAATTTAATAATGCGCTCTGCACGTTCATGTGCTTGGGTTGCCTTCCCTTGTTCTTCTAACAATGGTTCACAAATGTACATCGCAGATCCGGCAAGTAAAATTGCTTGGATATAGTCAAAATCGTTTTGCGCTTCAACGTAAGATTTAGCAGCACGGTAAAGCATGTGTGGAGCAATTTCGAGTTTGTTCATAACTATTCTCTGAATAAAAAAGGGTGACTGAATAGTCACCCTTTACATTCTCATTTGCCGTCTAGCTTTTTAGATAATGCCTTACTGTGCTTTGCATTTTTTAGCTTCATCACGAAATTAACACTTGTTGCAATTACCATATAGATACAAAACAGTTGTACATAGGTTAGCGCAAGCAAGAACCAAAGCCCCACAAAACTAAACACATTAGGATGTATTGCAAACATGCTAGTTTTCACAATGAAAACTTGTAACGACGTTCCTAATACAAGTAAGCCCATCGTCGCAGCAGATAGCACAATCACACCAACAAGTAACTTGACCGTCAATTCATCTTCGTCAGAAAATACCGCTACCACTTTACTAGGTTGAACGATACGTAGAATCACATTTGGATAAACATATGCAATCCATAAACCCATGATAGTAAAAATCATAGCTGACGTATTTTGTAGAATAGATATTAGGCTCTGTATTTCAGAAAACTTAATATCACCTCTAAAACAATAACTAACTGATGTGACGAGTAAAGCGACTATAAGATGCCAAACAACAAATTTTTGAATTGGCGACTTCATTTTTAATCACCCATTAACCGCTTCTTCTTGAGCATCTTCTTGCTCAAATGCAGCTAATAGATTATCACGTTTTAGCTCTAACGCATTGAACAATCTTTTGGTTGTATAGTGACCAGTATCATCAACACCACCACCTACCATGTCATTTACAACCAGAACATTTTTAACTACGAATTGGTTCAACCAACAAATCCCACCGACACCCTCTTTACGGAACCCCAAGTTACGCCAATCATCCAAGCCACCATCGTATTCATCATTGTAACTATCGAAGATCTTTCTTAACTCGTCTTCAGTGGGTTTCGCATCAATGTTGACTTCAATTTTTCGAGTCTGCTTCGTCACTTCACCAGAAACAAAAGGTAAACCTTTGAAGAAGCGAGTCCAATCATTTTCTTGAACATCTCGTGCCGCAATAACCTCACGCTTAACGAAGTGTGTAATGTCCCTAGCGATCTTTCCTAAGTCTGCTTGAGTCGTCAATTTGGTGTATTGTTTAGTTTCGCAACGGAACCATAATTTTTCGTTGTTATTGTCATCATCAGACTTAAAGTAAACAGATGTATAGTTACCTTGTCTACCATCCTTAACCTCTCGCACCTTACGCTTAATATTGCTATGCAACCACATGAAGTCACGAAAGAAACTATTCAGCATTAAGGTATCTGCAACTGAATTATGGAAACGGATAGATGCAAACACCTTTTTATCTGGCACAAACCAATAGTACGCAGCTTCACCCCAGATAACTTTTGCGTCATCTTCTGCCGCATCATCAGCGTTATACAAGCGGTTATCATCGAGCTTCGAATCAGCACGGATACCATAGACTCCATTACCTTGACCAATAGCACGCCATAGAACAATCATATAGTCCCCAGTCAACGGGTCACGTTCTATGGCTTTTAGATACACTTTCTTTCTATGTGAATAACCTGGAGTTTCATCATCCCATAGAAGAGTATCCTCTAGTGAGATGCGGTCTTGAAACCACTCATGCAAAGATTCGAGCATGTCGCCCATGCTTAGATCTTCACAGTAATCATCTTCTCTATAACGATAAAATCCGAGTTTTTTGTATTTAAAAAAGGAAACAACCCCTGTACTCATTCAATAGGCTCCTAATGCTACGATTTGCTTATTGAAGCATAAAAAACTGTTATTTCAAAATAAGTTAGCTTGCACGCTAATGACAAATAAATCACTTAAGATCTTCTGCTAAACGTTATTGCTTTTATTTGTGACACTGTTAATTGAGGTGACTTGCTTTAGGTGCGTATCTTCGAGGGTCAATATCAAGTCGCTTTAAGTCAAACGGTCTTAGTCTACTTTCTTCTAATAGCTCGATTTGATTCCTGAAAAGTTGCATTTTACGATGATGGTCAACAATTAATGGTTTTTCTTTTAAAACGATAGCGTAGCAAACAGACATAACCATTGAACCGAACTCGATTAACTGCTCATCCGTAAAGTCTTTCATGTACCGATTTTTACGGTACTGATCTTCAATCCACTCTTGACCTCTCAAGGGTTCTTTCGCTTGTGGTTGCTCAATCTTTTCAACGTCAAATTGACCGTTGTTATGTACCGCATGGTTACAATTACTATAATGAGAATATTTCTCAATAATGTCACTAAGTGCTTTCTCTGCTATTTGAGTTGTTTCTGTATCTTCTAAATTATCATTTACAACATGGTAAACTGGTATAAATGTACCACTATTATTAGTATTTGTTACTTTGTGGGTATCTTGCATCAAGATGACATTGTGGAGGTGAGGAAATCTAAGTTCGCTTGTTGAGTTCATTGACTTTGAACCCAACATATCAGCAAGATACTTCACTAACACATCAGGTTCGAAAAACTCAGCAAGTTCGTTAATTATAATGAGTGTCCCTGCTGTATTAGGGTTCATTTTTAGGTGCTCAATAGTCGAGATTACTTGCTTGTTAGCTTTGCGCATAATGCTTTCAATCTGACGAAATGCTTTTTGCTCGAACTTACGGATGATCCGATTGCCATCAGGTAGCAAGCTCACAACACGGCGAAAATTAAGTTCACCATAAATGGCGGGAAAGTCAGGACGCTTCATTATGTCATGGAAATAGTTTTCCATTTTCTCTTTGGGGTCATCTTTCAGGGTCTTAAGCTCAATAACCATAACATCTCGGATCGCATAGTCCCCAATTTTAATACCATCAGGTATCTTTTCAGGTATCTCATCTAAGTCCTCAATAGCTTCGTATTGGGTCATAAACGATTTGAAGTTTTCTTCATTAGAAAAAGCAATCTTTTTATTCGTCATTCAGTTTCTCACGCTACTGTAATACACCACCGATGTGCATCTGATTGCGCTATTTTACATTGAACGTTGGTGAAATGGTAATCCACCAATTTATCAAGTAATAACTTGATATCGGTAGCTTGCACCAACGTGTTTTCCTTGAATCGTTTCTCACCAAAGTCAACTGCTCCCCGCTCGTTTTTTTACAAACATAATTTGTCCGTCCCCCGCTCGTTTTTACAAAAAATGGTTTAGCTTTCTATATAAACCAACCCATTTTTCATTTTGTTGATCGGGGGACGGACAAATTAAAATGTCACGTCGGATAAGTCATAACTCGCTACTAGCCTTTCTTTAACTTCAGCACGTTTAGCTGCCTTGCGTATACGCTCTTTCTCTTTCTGTTCTGGGGTAGCTTCAGCACGTTTAGCTTTCTTTCTCAATCGGTCACGCTCTTTACGTTCTTCAGTTGTATCACGTTTCTTGTCATAACCACGACGATTAGCTTTCACCTCTTCATCATGTGCCAACGCTTCAGCTTCAATCGCATAGGTGCGTTTTAGGTCTTCGATCTCCCCACCCTCAAATTCTGGTCGATCATGTCCACCACTGGTAACAGCTTTGAAGTATGCATTCGGTAATAATTCATATTCATGCGGTACAACAATCGTTTTACCCTTTGAATCTTTCTTACCTTGCTTGGCTTCGATATACGCTTTACGTTCATCAGGTGACATACTTTTCACTTTGACCTGTTCTAGATCTACTCGGTCATAGAACATCTCGACCAGTCGTAGCGCATCACTTTTACTTGGAGCCATTGTCACCGTACCATTTTTGTTTGTGTAACCGATCATCGAAAACGTATCAGTAGCACCGTTGGTCATGACTGCATGTGCTTGCTTCATAGCTTCATATGTCGCATTCTTCAGATCTGGTAATGTACCCTTTGCAGTATTAGATAAACTTTCCCTAGCAACAATTGCCAATACCTTTGCGAACTTCATAGGTGTGTCATTGGTCAACGTTAATGTCGTGTCGATGTAACTTGGGTCATGGATCATCGTCTCAGCAATACCCGTACACAAAGACTTATAACCAGCTTTACATGCTTTTGAAATACCATTGGACTTAGCCCACCATTCGGTAGGTAAACCACGAAGTTCACGGGTGAACTCAATGTAATCGAACTTTCTATACGCATCATGCAACTTCGAACGTTTAATGAAGTAGAAATGTTCAACCAGTGGGTACAACGCATTGTATTCATCATGACTCAAAGGTTTCTTATGTTCTGCTTCATGACGCTTTGAGTAACGTTTGAACCCTTTATCGAAACCAGCTTTACACGATGCAGACCATTTAACGGCTGTGGTTGGTGACAGTTCGTCACGGTCTTCAGGGTTCAATACTTCGTCACGGATATCTACTGGTGACAACTTCAACATGTTCTTATTGTCGGCAGAAACTAGATCACTTGCTATGCTTGCAGGTTGTAAGTTGGTACTGGTTGCAGCTTCAAAATCGGAATAGGTCATGAACAAATCATATGAAAATCGCTTCATGAACTCTTTGTTGCTGTGTATGTTGGTTAAGTATTCGTCTATAACGTCTTGAGTTAATTCAAAACATTTTCCATCGTTATTCGAATCTGGGTATGCAAATTCACGAAATGCAATGTACCTAATCGGATCACGCTCCAACTGCTTAAACCACTTCAACGCAGCCAAATTATCAATTGTACCGATGACAAAACGATGGCTCCCATCATCGTTTTGTTTGATGTACTCCCCGATCCCCTCAAAGGTTTTCTTCTCGACTTCGCCTAATAATTCAACACCCTTTTCATTCACGTATACTTTAGTTGTCTGTAGTGCCTCGAATGCATCTTCATACGCTTTCTTAATCGAATAATAACACCTCGGTTTTAACATCTGGTCTTTAGCCATGTTAGTAAAGATGTACGTGTCATTATCGGCTATACCTTCACTTTGCGTCTTATTCCTTAAGCGTCCAGCACTTTGAGTTACTGCTAATGGGTTAATTGTTACATCTGTTGCAATAACACCTTGACGCTTATTCTCATACAAGTTGATCCCTGCACTGATTGCTACAGTTCCAGTAAGAAAATCAAAGTTTGTAGTTTTGCCAGTCTTAATTAATTGGTTAGCATCGTTCTTCATTGTTTTACCAATGGTTGAACTTGAATACTTCGATAATGCTTGGACGACTGCGGAGCTAACACCGTCTAATTTCTTACTAATGTAAACGGATTCGATTTCCTCTTGGTTGTTCTTGATGTAGAACGGTAGCTTTTCTTGCTCGATACTTCGATCAATGAAGTCATGGACGATTGACCGTGTTAGTTCACCCTCAACCACATAATACTTTCTGATCACCTTCGCTTCAGGGTCTTCATTTCGGTAACAATTCACCGTGTTGTCTAAACAGTGTCTGAAGATGTTGAAGGGGGTTGGTGTCGCTGTCATGCCAATGACTATGTGATCTTGATACAACTTGCTGACGCTTCGATGGTACTCCACCATGTGGTTGTAGCATGAACGAAAATGCATGTCAGCTTCGTGCATTTCGTCATAAATGAATACGCATTTAGGTGGTAATTTGTCGTCTTTAGCCAACTTATAAACCGCATCACATGACGCTACGATCAAACCATCAGAATCTTCAATTATGTCCTGCCTGTTACCGAATAGCTTCAGGACTTTTGTTGAATCTTTCCCTTGTTCCAAATCCTCTTTGCTTTGTACTGCAAGGTTGTTTCGATTCGGGATTAAGATCAGTGTGTAACCTAGTAATTTCCAGTGATAAAACAGTCCTTTGATTAGTCGTGTTTTACCTAGTGACATTTCACCATATAGGTTTAAGAATTTACCTTTCTTTAAGATGTTGAAGATGTCACCTAGTTTACTGGATAGGTGTTGTTGCTTGGTTAACTCTAGGTTTTCTATGTGCTTTGATGCACGGATAAAAATTGGAGCTAATTGTTGCCCAATCTTTGGTTGCAAGGTGTTTATCATTATTGTTATGCCTTGTTATTCAGGAAAGACAGTGCGCTTTCCATGCTCTTTGATACTTTGATGTCTTCGATATTTGGTTTATTTGACGGTTTAGTCCAACCGTATTTCTTTGCTAAATGCACGATAGTTCCAGCTTTTACAGCATCGTGTGAAAACGACGGAGTGAAACTAACCAGTTCGCCACGGGTTAACGTTGTGTGATCTGATAAGTAACCCAAATGTTCATTAACGAATGCTTGGCATACTTGAACCCAATCACCACGATCACGGTTTTGACTAAAGAAAAACTTTGCAGCGGTCATCACCAGTTGATGTTGTCGCTTAACATCGATCCCTTTTAACTCTAGGTCTTTGAGTTTCGCAGCACGTTTCTTTTCAACTTCAACTTTGCAATGTTCATAGTAAAGCTCGTCACCTGCTTCAATACCTGCAACACCGTCGTCAATTAGCTTCTGTATGAACGTACACGGGGCTTTTAGGACTTTATGTAGTGGTAGGGGTTTACCATCTGCAAAACGCCATTCAAAGTTATCTGCGTTGGTATTTGCACGGTATGAATAGCGGTTGGCATCGTGTGAACTCTTATCAAGTGGAATATCTTCACCGAGAATCTTTTGGATGTAAGCAAAGCACCGTACTTTGTTGTGTTCCCAGATCTTTTTCTGGACATTAGTTGCTAGTGGGATTGGTTGTGCAAGTGGGATTAAAACTTTCAAACGTGGACATGCTGGTAGTATTTCACCGCTAGGCTTTTTCTTTTCACGTTTGTTGTTAACGCTGGTGGATATTGCATGTGCAATACCATGTCGGTTAAAGCATCGGTGCACGTGGTCGATCAAGTCTGCGCCATGACGTGTAGGATCATCGATGTCCACGTAGTAACACCATGTTTCTGTTATTGCGTCTTTGCCTTTTCGACCTGTTGAACTAATTCCACACATCAGGTCATTTGATACGACCAATTTTAAATTGTTCTCAGTCCACGGTATTGTTTTGGTCACCCATGTATCATGGTACTGGATGCAAACTTGGTCTTTTTCGATCCATCTATCTTTTGATGATTCGACGTTAATTGAAAGGTTGATGCTTAGTGTCATGTTATTATTCCATATTGACACCCTCACATAATATTATTCTCACTGGGCTTGTTGTTATTGGTTATAAATTAGGCGCAGAACGTTATCTGCGATCTCTTCGTTGGTCGGTGCTCTCCAACCTGCTTTCTTTGCTTGGCGACATACGTGTTCTTTGCTTTGACGAATGTTTCTAGCACATACAGTTAAACCATATTTTTCATAAATTTCTTTTTGAGTCATGATCTTTACTCCTTTTGGTTGTTATCAACGCTCATTGATTATTTAGGTGAAAGAAAACGGGGTAACCACTCCCCGTTCTCAATGTTGGTGGTAACAACTCCACCTTGACACCTTGCAATGTTATTTATTCTAATGCTGTATTTCGTATGTTAATGATCCGATTGAACGGTAATGATTCATGCAGCGTTAAACCGCTGCACCTTTGAATCTGGACGTTTCCAGCCATGAACCTTTGTAAGGTAGCTAACACGCTTTTTCATCTAAACCTATTGCCATCTCTGCATAAGTACCACCCAGATCTTCAAAGATGACCTTGATCATGTCATTGGTTATTTCGTATTTATCAGGGATTACTAAAATTGGAGGGAAACAAACTCCAATAAAGGGTTTGTTCATAGTATTCAATCGTTTTGGAATTGTTAGTTAACAGAACGTCAACTTCATAATCAGAATAGTCACCGTTGGCTCCCACCAACATTTACATTTTACCACGTAGAAACCCAGAATAAACATTATTTGCAACTTTCTTGGAAATAATTTTCAAACAAACTTTCTCTAAGATCTTATAGGTAGAAATCATCAAGAGAAGCCGTTTGCTTCCAATCCACATTGAACGATCATGGGTTAGCATCAACCGATGTGCTCCAGAAACAAGAAAACCCACACTAGGTGGGTTTTTTATTATCAACTGCCGTGTGCAATACAACTCAAATCCACTAAAGGTGCTCTAAAATTTTAGAACAACTTGTTTTAGCATCGCCAAACAGCATCTGCGTGTTCTCTTTGAAGAACAGTGGGTTTTGCACACCGGCGTAACCTGTGTTCATCGAACGCTTGAATACGATAACATTCTGAGCGTTCCAAACTTCAAGTACTGGCATACCAGCAATTGGGCTGTTTGGATCTTCAAGTGCTGCAGGGTTTACGGTGTCATTCGCACCAATTACCAATACAGTATCTGTCTCATCGAAGTCATCGTTGATTTCGTCCATTTCTAGAACGATATCGTAAGGCACTTTCGCTTCAGCAAGCAGTACGTTCATGTGACCCGGTAACCTACCAGCAACTGGGTGGATACCAAATCGAACATTAATGCCCTGCGCTCGTAGCTTCTCAGTGATTTCATGCACTGGGTATTGTGCTTGAGCTACTGCCATGCCGTATCCAGGAGTGATGATTACTGACTTAGAGTTTTTCAGCATATCAGCCACATCTTCAGCTGATGTTTCGCGGTGTTCACCTTGCTCTTCATCGCCATCAGACACAACCACTTCTTGGCCGAATCCACCAGCAATAACGCTGATGAAAGAGCGGTTCATCGCCTTACACATAATGTAAGACAGAATCGCACCCGACGAACCAACCAATGCACCAGTTACGATAAGCAGATCGTTTGCAAGCATGAAACCTGCCGCTGCTGCTGCCCAACCAGAGTACGAGTTCAGCATAGAGACAACTACTGGCATATCTGCACCGCCAATCGATGCCACTAGGTGGTAACCGAATGCGAATGCGATAAGTGTCATCACCATTAGTGCGAACATGCTGCCGTCTGCTTTAACGAACATGATCATCAGCAGTGTAGAAACTACGATAGCCGCTAGATTCCACTTGTGCTTATGAGGGATGTTCAATGCAGACGAAGAGATCACGCCGCGAAGCTTACCAAACGCAACAATAGAACCCGTGAACGTCACCGCACCGATAAACACGCCAACGAACACTTCCACTAGGTGGATCACGTGCTCTGCATGAATATCTGCAGGGTTGATAGAAACAGTAGCAGGTGGATCGATGTAGCTGTTATAACCTACAAGTACTGCCGCCATACCTACGAAGCTGTGCAGAATTGCAACCAGCTCTGGCATTTCAGTCATTTCTACTTTTCTTGCGTAGTGGATACCAATACCACCACCGATCACCATAGCAATGATGATCCATACAATACCTGCAGAGTGAGGACCAAAGATCGTCGCGATCAACGCAATTGCCATACCCGTGATACCGTAATAGTTACCTGCACGCGCAGATTCCTGTTTCGATAACCCAGCCAAGCTCATAATAAAAAATACAGCAGCAACAATATAAGCTGCTTGTACTAATCCTTCAGACATCTGTTACTCCTTAGTCTTTACGGAACATTTCAAGCATACGTTTGGTCACGGTAAAGCCACCAAAGATATTGATACTTGCAATTAATACGGCAATAAATGATAAGAACGTGACGACGCCACTTCCTTGTCCGATCTGTAACAGTGCACCTACTACAATGATGCCTGAAATCGCGTTAGTCACGGACATCAAAGGCGTATGCAGAGAATGGCTTACATTCCAAACTACGTAATAACCCACCACACAAGCGAGAACAAAAACGGTAAAGTGAGATAAGAACGCAGCTGGAGCAACCGAAGCTACCCAAGCGAATGCACCAACAGCTACCGCCATACCCGCCACTTTCTTAATTGGAGAAACAGGTTCTTCAACTTTAGGCTCTGGTTTGGCCGCTTTTGGCTTAACTTGTTGTGGTTGAGCTGAAACTTGAATTGGTGGAGCTGGCCAAGTGACCTCGCCCTCTTTAACCACAGTAACACCACGCAGAACAACATCTTCAAAGTCGATTTTGATGTTGCCATCTTTCTCTTTGCAAAGCAGTTTCAGAAGGTTAACTAGGTTCGTTGCATACAGCTGAGATGATTGAGTCGGCAGTCGACCAACCATATCAGTGTAACCAACCACCTTAACGCCGTTAGCGGTTGTAATGACTTGATCCGCAACCGTGTATTCACAGTTACCGCCATTGGCCGCCGCAAGGTCTACAATCACACTACCTGCACTCATGCTGTCTACCATCTCTTTGGTAATCAGCTTCGGAGCCGGGCGACCTGGAATCAGCGCCGTTGTAATGATGATATCAACGTCTTTTGCTTGAGCTGCATAAAGCTCTTCCGCTTTCTTATTGAATGCTTCAGACATCTCTTTTGCGTAGCCGTCACCAGCACTGGTATCTTCCTTGAAATCCACTTCCAAGAATTCAGCACCCATCGACTCAACTTGTTCTTTAACTTCAGGACGAACATCGAATGAACGAACGATTGCACCTAAGCTACCCGCAGCGCCGATTGCCGCTAGGCCAGCAACACCAGCACCTGCAACCAGTACTTTTGCTGGCGGAACTTTACCCGCAGCCGTAATCTGACCCGTGAAGAATCGACCAAACTCATGCGCCGCTTCAACAACAGCACGATAACCCGCGATGTTTGCCATAGAACTCAATGCATCTAACGCCTGAGCTCTTGAAATTCGTGGTACAGAATCCATCGCCATCACGTTGATGTTACGACTGGACAATTGTTCCATTAACTCTGGATTTTGAGCAGGCCAAATAAAGCTGACCAATGTTGCGCCATCTTTAAGAAGATCGATTTCATTTTTAGACTCGTCAACGATCGGAGCGTTAACTTTAAAGATAATATCGGATTTCCAAGCTTCATCTGCGGTGACAACTTTTGCTCCAGCTTGTTCATAAGCTGCATCTTCAAAACTTGCTAACGCACCTGCTTGTGATTCAACACAAACTTCAAATCCTAATTTTAGAAGCTGTTCTACCGATTTCGGCGAAGCAGCGACTCGCGTTTCACCTGCGAGCGTTTCTCTTGGTACACCAATTTGCATAGCTATTCCTTGACTATTGGCACGAATGACTTATTCGTTTGTATCTAACGACAACTAATACTTCAAGCGTTTTGTTCAAAGAACAGGAAAAGTTATTACTTATAACGATTTGGACGGAATTTGAGCGCTTCATTCGGATAAATGACGACCGTCTCGAACCAAGAGGTCAAACCACTTGCAAATAATCCTTTTAATAACAACTCACTAGCTGTTCTTTATCCATAAAACTAAAAAGAGCTTTCAGCATATACACTGAAAGCTCTCTAAATTATGACCAACATCAATTCTAACCCTAATTGGTTAGCTAAATATATTGTCGCCCATTTGGTCGATGAACATCTGCGATTTTTTGAGCATCAATTCATCGGCATCTTGTTTGTTTGAAACAACATCTGAACGAATAAAACGGTGAGTTTTGATTTCACCATCGAATTCTTTCTCGATTCGCCCAGCAACACGGTATTGACCAGATTCTGCAATGGCATCTTGATAGATATTGAAACCCTTATATTCGACTGGCTCAATCTCTACTTTTTGTTCGGTTTTTTCTTTGCCACCAAATAATCTAGAAAAGAATCCCACGTTTTTTTACTCCTTAAATGACCGTATTCACCCTAAACTATCATGACTGTTTACGGTTCAACAACGGCTTTTCATACCATTGCAATTCTACGTCATCGTCAAAATTGTGTTGACTAAATATAACAGGCACATTGTCGTCACGTTCACGTCTTCGATCGTCAATAATCATACTTTCTGCATTTTTGACCGCGATCTCACTATTGCGTTTATAGAGCACCAATTTGTCTTCTGGCAATGCTGACAGAAAATCGATATCAAAACGAATATAGATAGGTTTTAGCTGGCCCAAAGCCAAGCACGCGAGATCGGCCAACTGTTCGTTGGTATAACTAGACACATATTCCTCGGTAGCCAATACATGACCGACCAGAGTTTCCATATAGTTATGTACATCAACACTAATTTGCATACCACACCTCCATTTGTAGCGGTTTTTCTAGTCGCAGTCGTTTCTAAAGTCACTTGAAACCATGCAATTCCTAATAGCTTTCTATAACTCAGTTATAGGTTTTACTGTCCATAGTTGAAACTTAGGCATTATTTAATCTTACTCTGACTTCATTACAGATCTTCGTCGCTTAATGAAAAGGTCACTCAATGATAACTGATCATCAAGCCCTTTAAGTGACAGCGCCAACGTAAGAGCAGCAGAGCAGATTTTGTTAAGTATCTATAACGACTAATTAATTTCTCATATATACTGTGTAGTTCGTTCTAAGGTTAATAGCAACTCAAAATACATATGAAAATGATTGCACCAATAGCGACCTATGACTATGTTTTTGCTCTAATTTAGGCAAAAAGCTTGGCAATCGCTTGTTTAACCGTATCCTACGCATAGTATTAAATAATAAGATCATCAATATAGTTAGGCTCACCACATAAATGGCATCATCTTTTGTAACGTCGAGCATGTTTCGATTTTGCTTCCCTTTAGTCCTGTTAACAATTTTGCTCGTTGGTATGGACAACGTCATTCTCGTGACGGACTCAAATTTAGGGTTTGCTAGCAACCTCCCTTACATTTTATTGAGCGTTGCGGTTCTGCTATGCCATACGTTCAGACAAGGTCGAATGGCGATGGTATCGGTGACCATGCTTGTCGCTTATCTGATCATCCAAGTTCGCTTACAAACGCCTCTCAATACTGGCACAACGCTATTAGAGCTCTCGTTACTTGCGGCATTAGTACCTGTCACTTGCTTACTTGTTTATGCC
This sequence comes from Vibrio sp. 10N.222.55.C6, assembly GCF_041473395.1. Taxonomy (NCBI): domain Bacteria; kingdom Pseudomonadati; phylum Pseudomonadota; class Gammaproteobacteria; order Vibrionales; family Vibrionaceae; genus Vibrio; species Vibrio sp. 10N.222.55.C6. The sequence goes on along the minus strand of NZ_JBFRSD010000013.1, from coordinate 58,206 downwards.
TTCCCTGATAACGGCGTAAACTCAAAGTCGATGCTGCTCTACGCCATCGTTCTTGTTCTGTTTATGGTGTGGGCACAATTGATCGTCTCTCACTTCCATGCCGGCGGTTTTGAATCATGGAGTGATGGTCTTCTATTTATTGTCAGAGACTTCTCCAAACTGCCTTTTGTTTTAGTGCTGTATAGCCTTTGCTTGCTTGGCCTTACTGCCATTCTCGTGTTGGTGTATAACCGCTCTATCGATGTTGTGGTTTATAGCGCTATCCTGCTTTCTTCTTGTACGTTCATCTTCTTCGATATTCAGTACATCTCGAGCACCATGTTCTCGCTGTCAGGCACACTGATCATCGTCTATGTGATGTCTGCTAGTCATGATATGGCCTTTAACGACCAACTGACTAACATTCCCGGTCGACACGCCTTAGAAGTCGATATGAAGCACTTGGGGCGTAAGTATTCGATGGCGATGGTCGATATTGATCACTTTAAACAATTCAACGATACCTACGGACATGACATTGGCGACGATGTGTTAAAACTGGTGGCACGCATTCTGAGGGAAACCACAGGCGGCGCTAAAGCTTATCGCTATGGTGGAGAAGAGTTCACGATTATCTTCAAAGGAAAACATTCGGAACAAGTTAAAGAGCACCTTCAAGCTCTGATTTCCGAGGTTCAAAACTACGACATGACGATTCGTAATAGTCATGAACGCCCCGACGATCATGAAGTGGGTATCAAAAAGCGTGGCAAGAAAGGCAAACCATCGGAAGTGGTGAATGTGACGGTGAGTATTGGATTGTCTGATAGTACAACCACCAGACATCCTGAAGAGGTGTTGAAGCTTGCTGACCAAGCGCTGTATAAAGCGAAAGAAACCGGTCGAAACAAACTGTGTATTGACCGTTAACAATAGTTGATAGCGAAAGATATTGAGTGCTAGAGATCTAAATAGCTTAAGCCATTAATAGCGATCTGCTTCAATAACTATCACTTCCAAGTTCAACGAGCCTCATTGATTTGAGGCCGTATGGGCTTAACTGGAAAAAAGAGCTTAATCTTGGTTGAAGAATATAACCAAGCTGCCACCTTTTAAGCTACTTCCGTAGTTAATCGTAAAACCTATTCCCACGTTATCGACCCACTCATTAAACAGGTTTGGGTTAAGCAACCAACCAACACTGCCCTCGTAGTAAGATGTGGTGCCCATAGATGCCACGGTGTCACCACCAATATCAATTCGTCTTATACTCGAGTACATCGAAGTGATGTTCTTATCCCAACGCACGAGATCATAGAAAACCTTGGCTTCATTGGCGATATACCACCCTTCAGGATGACCGACATTGCCATTATTCGCCTCGCCCCAGCCGATGCCATTAAAGTAATGCCAACTGGTGCTCAATTTATACTTTCCCCAGTCATTCTTATCTTCGTACATCAGCTTGATTTTAGGCTCGATGATATAAGCCCAAGCATCAGTATTGAGATATACGCCATCCAGTTGGTCTTGAATAGGCTTTAGCAACGAAGCGCGATATTCATAATCATTGCGGTAGTAAGAGATGTGGTTACCGATTGCAGAGCTGAAGCTCCAATATTCGTCTAGCTGGGACACATTCGCGAATTCGACGTAGCCAGACACTACCGACTCTTTTTGAAAATCGTTTCTGTTTGCTGCCGCGTACTCGACATCGTTCTCGATTCGCAATGCAGACAAGCGTAGCGTCACCTCTTGATGGTTGTCTTCGATGTAACTTGGTAATTCAAATGTGTAAGGCAAACTCAGGGAGGTGATGTTTTGGCGACGACTTACCGAATCATTCGAACCGATGTCTTCATTGTCCAAACTAAACACTTTATTGGGGTCAAAGTTATTGATACCAAAAGTGAAAACATCGGTGTCGTTGAGCAATACACTGGTGGCAAAGCTCTGCTCTAGATCCTTTCGAAAAAGATCAGATAGCGTATTGGCATTAACAGTGGTCGCCAAAGCGGTAAAAAATAGAGGAACCGCAAGCGTCCAAGATGTGTTAGTCATAGAAAATGACTTCGAATGTGGCATTTCTTTTATCACTTAAAGCACTTCCTAGCTCAAACGCTATTAGAAGTATAAATTCAAATATCTAAAAGAGCTCGCCAACTAACGCGCAAGCTCCAAAATGTTACGTTGTACAAAGGTATTTCTACCACTTTGCTTCGCTTGATAAAGCGCTTGATCGACCTTTTCGTAAATAGACGCAATAGATTCGCCACCTTCTGGCACAAAGGACAACACACCTTGTGACGCTGTCACTCTATCCGATACCGTTGAGTGTTCATGAGCGTAGTTCATCTCATGCAATGCCTCTTTAACTCGAGTCGCGTGTACCTTAGCGCCTTCACTGTCTGTATCGCTAAGAATCAGAACAAACTCTTCACCGCCATAACGACCTACAAATTCTCCCGCACGAACAAACAGCTGTTTCAAGGTATTAGCAAGCCCTTGTAAGCACTTATCCCCTTGAATATGACCATAATTATCGTTGTAAGGCTTAAAGAAGTCTACATCTAGAAGTATGACTGTCATGGATATATTACGTCTTCCGTGCCACGCTATGCTCTCTTCAAGCTTAGTATCCATATATCGACGGTTATACAATTTGGTCAGGCCATCTTCGTTGGCTTGTTGCTGCAGAAGGATGTTCAGTTCTTCGAGTTTGGCTGTGCTTTGTTTTAGCTCTCGTCTCATGTGCGCGATACGTTGCATCGCAATCAGCTTAGAATTCAAAACAACCTTGTTTACTGGCTTGATCAGGTAATCATCGCCACCAGCGTCAATCGCTTTTGCGATCATCTCAGGTTCTTCGTGACCACTAAGAAAGATGATGGGAACCCATTCTGGGAATCGGCTTCGAACCTCATTCGCCACTTCAAAACCATCCATATCAGGCATGCTGATATCAAGTAACACGAGTTCAGGATCAAAATCAGAATAAACACTCAGGGCTTCTTTTCCGCTACCGACAGCTTCTACAATATGACCCAGTTGCTTGAGTCGGATAGCAAGTTGCATCCTGTCTAGTTGAACGTCATCAACCAGCAATATGCGCATTGAAGATCCCTTTTCTATCATCACATCACCTTTATCTAGTGTTGAATATTCAAAGTAGCTCAAATTTGGGCTTAAATCATGCCCTAATCTCTATATTATATTGACTTTTTTACAGATCTTTTTAGCATTGTTTCTTTTTAAAGAGAAATACTATGTCAGACGCTACAAACAACGAACAACAAGAAATCGATTTAACCACCATCTCACCAGAACTTCGTCAAGTTATCGAATTTGATGGCGTACCAAAAGAGATGCACTTTATGGTTACTTCTATTCACGAAGTGTCTGAAGAAGCAGTACGCGAAGCTTGGGATAGTCTTCCAGCAAGCGCACAAAATGTTTTAGACAACTTCGAGCAGTTCCACGCTCTAATCTCAGTTAGCCAAGCTTTCGCTGGTGTTAACGTGATGGAAGAGTTCCCTACTCTTAAACTTCCAGAAGACATGTCTGACGAAGAAAAAGAAGAGTACCGTGCTCAACTGCTAGACCAAGTTCTACACAACTGTGTAAAAGACATGGTTAAACAAATCAAGAAAGCTCGTCGTGATGCAATCTTGAAGCGTGATTTCAAAGAAGTTTTTACTAAGTAAGTCGCTAGTCGCCTAAACTAGGCTAAGCGCTAACAGTACTACTTAGAATTAAGCCGCATGTTTCTTTAAACACGCGGCTTTTTTATATCCGCTATTTTCTGTTCGTCGATCGTTACGTCTGTATGTTCTTGTTGCTAATGTTCATATGATTCGACAAATCATATGCCTTAACACTCATATAGTGTGGCGCAAAACTGGCAGTTATACCGTATAAAAATGACGCATGTATCCAATCATGGAATCAAGACCGAATTTTCAGAACCTATAACAGGCAGTATCGCGACAATATCGAAAAGCAAACCTTCTCAGGTTTAATGCGTTACCGCGATATCTCTTTGAGCGACACTCACACCTTTAATTTGAGCGTAAACACGCTGCCCGATTTCTAGATTTAACTCATCCAGCGCCCACAATGTAATGGTTGCCCATAGGTAGCACCCAGACTCTAACTCTAGCTCGACCTCGACACTCTGCTTATTTGTGCCTTGTTGGTGCGTCTCTACGCTTTTAATGGTCACTGGAAGGATGTTACGTATAGAAGTCCCTTTCGGCCGTTCTAGCGTGATAGAGACATCATTTGCCCTAACTTGCAGCCTCACTGTCGTACCAAGCTCACTCGATACTTTCTGAACCCATAACGACGTCGACTTTCCTAGCATCAGGCGAGACAGCGCATAATCGTCATTGTGTTCCGCTAATGTCGCTTCAAACAACGAGCTTTGCTCTGAGAAAGATTGCCAAGGTTGCATGGCTCTCGATGCCCAAACCTCTTCCGTCACACCCGACGAAATCACTTTGCCTTGGTCAATAATCACAAGGTGATTTGCCAAGCGTAAAATTTCATTGAGGCTATGAGTGACATAGATGATCGGTATTTGGACGGTTTCGGATAAGTTTTCCAGAAATGGCATCACTTCGCGCTTACGAGGCAAGTCGAGAGACGCTAAAGGCTCATCCATCAACAAAATGCTCGGCTTTGATAACAAAGCGCGGCCAATCGCCACACGTTGCTTCTCACCGCCAGACAAACGAGCTGGGTATCGGTCAAGCAATGAACCCAAAGACAACAGCGAGACTATTTGCTCAAAGTGCGCTTGATCGACGCTTTTCATACCGTATTTAAGGTTCGCTGCCACCTTCATATGTGGAAACAATCGCGACTCTTGGAACACATAACCGACGTTGCGTTTGTGAGTCGGCAAATTAATGCCATTTTCACTATCGAACAGTGTGGTTCCAGATACGCTGATCAGACCTTTATCGGGCTGTTTAAGGCCACTGATTGCATTGATAAGTGAGGTTTTACCCGCGCCAGAACGACCAAAAATTGCCGTAATGCCGCTACTTGGTAATTCCAAGTCGATATCAAAGAACGTTTCACCAAGTTGTTGTTGATATTGGAGGATCAAAGCACTCATGCATTGCCTCCCAAGCGTTGTGCTGACTTTTTGTTGAGCCACTCAGATAGCATCAATGAACCCAGCGCTATCACAATAGAAATGACACACAAACGCGCGGCTTCCATTTCAGCGCCAGGGGTTTCAATAAAGGTATACATAGCCAAAGGAATGGTTTGAGTTTCACCGGGAATATTTGAAACGAAGCTGATGGTCGCGCCAAACTCCCCTAGGCTTCTTGCGAATGAAAGCATGGTGCCGGTAATGACCCCTGGGATCATCAAGGGTAAAGTGATCGTGAAAAACACACGAAGAGGTGAAGCGCCTAATGTAGCAGCCGCCTCTTCAAGCTTACTGTCTACGGTTTCTAGGCTCAATCTAATAGAGCGAACCATCAGCGGCAACGCCACAACCACACAAGCGAGTGCCGCGCCCTTCCAGCTAAAGCTGAATACAATACCAAACACGTCATTGAGCCACGAACCTATGATACCTTGCCTGCCCATCATCACTAGCAGTAAATAGCCAATAACCACAGGTGGAAGTACCAAAGGTAAATGGACAATACTCTCAACAATGCTCTTACCTACAAATTGTTTCTTAGCAAGTAGCCATGCTAAGCCAATACCGATAGGGATAAGCCATAAGATTGCAAACCCAGCGACTTTTAAGCTCAGCATTAAGGCTTGGTATTCGTATTCCGATAAATACATCATTTAACGCACTTCAAATCCAAAACTGTTCAAGGTGTCTTTCGCTTTTTCGCTCTTTAGGAAAGTATAGAACTCTTCTGCCACAACTTTATCACTCAACTTCGCTACAGGGTAACGTATTGGTGTGTGCAGATCTGATGGGAAGGTCGACACTAGGTTTACTTCTTTAGAAAGCAACGCATCCGTTTTGTAGACAATGCCAAGCTTAGCTTCACTGCGCTCGACTAAGGCTAAGGCCATACGAACATTGTTACTTGGTGCCAATCGAGTTTTCACATCGTCCCATACACCTAACGTTTCTAACGCTTCTTTTGCATAGATACCAGCAGGAACCGACATGGTGTTACCCACTGCAAGCCTTTCATTAGTAAGCAGTTTAGCCCATTGTTCACCTTTTGATAGGTCTAACGTTACCGATGTCTCTTTAGGAGCAATCAGCACCAGTTCGTTTTCACATAGGTTTGTGACATTGTCACTATAAACCAATTTACGATCGACTAAATGCGTCATCCATTTCTCATTTGCCGAGATAAAAATGTCTGCTGGTGCTCCTCTTTCGATTTGTCGCACCAAAGACGACGTACTCGCGTACACAGGAATCACATCGACAGAATGGTCTTTCTCAAACTCTTCAACCAACAGATTAACCGCATTGGTCATCGACGATGCAGCGTAAACTCGTAGCTTTTCCGCAGCAAAAAGATGACTAGAACTCAATGCCGAAGTTAAAGCCATGGTTAAAAGGAAGACTCGCTTTTTCATTGTTATCACTTATCTATTGTTCGTTTAAGTTCTTTAGCTAACTTCTAAATGGCGGCTTAAGCTGTTAACTCTGGCCAAAGCAGATCAAGATTTAAGTACTCTTCGATGGCATCAGCGATTCGATTAATACCCAGCTCTTTAAGCTGTTCGTGGTCAATCGCGGTCACATCGTTGGCTCCTGCCCATTCGCAAATAAGCGACAACGCATCACTGTTGTCGAATACGCCATGCAAGTAAGTACCAAAAATCGAGTTATCTTGATTCACAGCGCCATCTAGGCTGCCAGATTCTAACTGAACCGGTAAGGCTGTTTCTTTGACATCAGTCCTACCTACGTGGATTTCATACCCTTTTACTTGTGCTGTTTTGCCATCCAGCGTCATGGTGCCGCGTACGTTGGTTAAGGTTTTCTGCTGTGTAAGGGTCGTTTCAGTATCCAGATACCCTAACCCTTCGCTGCTGCCGGGTTCCCCTTCAACGCCATCAGGATCGTGGATGATGTTACCTAACATTTGGTAGCCACCGCAGATACCCATCACTTTGCCGCCTAAGCGCAGGTGGCGTTGAATATCTTTATCCCAGCCTTGTTCTTTTAGGTAATCCAAATCTGCTCTTACCGACTTTGTACCCGGCAAGATAATTAAATCAGCATTGTTTACACGTTCGCCTTTACCGACATAACGTAAATCAATCGAAGGATTCAATCTTAACGCGTCAAAGTCTGTATGGTTGCTGATTCGGGTTAGCACTGGCACCGCCACCTTAAGCTTAGCTTCTCCGTAAGACTCTTGAGCAGAGGTAATGGCATCTTCCGCTTCTAAGTTAAAACCATGCAGATATGGCAACACACCAATCACAGGCTTGCCGGTTTTTTCCTCTAGCCAATCTAGGCCAGATTGAAGCAGTGCGATATCGCCTCTAAAACGATTTATCACAAAGCCTTTTACACGAGCTTGTTCAGATTCAGACAATAGAGCTAATGTCCCGTAGAGATGCGCAAAAACGCCACCACGGTCAATATCAGCAACGATGATCACAGGGATGTCCGCTTTCTCAGCAAATCCCATGTTAGCGATATCATTTTCACGAAGATTGATTTCGGCTGGGCTCCCCGCACCTTCAATCATCACGCTTTCATATTCTTCAGAAAGTCGGTCAAACGAATCGATAACTGTATCCATCGCCACTTTCTTGTAATCATGATAACCCGTCGCTTCCATGTTGCTCAGCGCTCGGCCTTGCAAAATCACTTGCGCGCCGGTATCTGAGTTGGGCTTTAGCAATACAGGGTTCATGTGAACGGTTGGCTCTATATTACAAGCTTGCGCCTGAACCGCTTGAGCACGGCCAATTTCGCCACCATCTTTTGTCACAGCACTGTTCAACGCCATGTTTTGTGGCTTAAAAGGTGCCACTTTGATTCCTTTCCTTGCCAAAACACGGCATAAACCTGCCACCAAAACACTTTTTCCGGCATCTGACGTTGTCCCTTGAACCATAAGGGCACTTAATGGTGCTCGCATTTGTACTTAAATCCTTAATTTCTTAATTTCTTAATTTTCAATTTATAGCTGTGGGCGATATTTCTCTGCGACCATCTTAACGTCATTGCCGAGTAGATGCTCAATAAAATGAATGGAAAATGAATGTGTTACTCACTCTGGATTCAACCCCAGTGTTGTTTAATAGCTCCATCGAAACGAAGCTTGTGAACGATAACAGGCGCTTCAACAAAAAACGTACTAACGAAAAGAAACGTTTCAAATTCAGAAAAACGTTTCTACTAAAAACAACATTAAGGGATTCACCATGAAAAAAACTGTATTAGCTATCGCATCTACTATTATCCTTGCTCCTACTTTCGCAATGGCTAGTGACCACAACAGCAATAATAATGTCAACAGCAAGCACGAAAGCGCTATTGCTTATACTGGCCCAATTGAAACCGTTTCTGTTGCGACACTACTTGCCGACACAAGCATGTTCGCAGAGCAAGAAGCAATTGTGGATGGCAAGATCGTTCGTCAACTTAAGAATGACACGTTTGTCTTCTCTGATGGCCAGAGTGAAATTCAAATCGAACTTGATGATGATATCCGCCTAGCACAACCACTGACCGCTGATACAAAAGTTCGTATCTTCGGTGAATATGAAGGTGGTAAGACACCTGAAATCGAAGTGGACCACATCCAGGTTCTATAAGCGATTAATATAAAAATACCGACTTCAAATAATTGGCCTGCATATTGCAGGCTTTTTTGTATTATACTGCCGCAAAATACAATTTATATGGAGTCACCATGCTAGGTTGCACGAATAAGACTGTCCTTTTAGGACTCGCTGCACTGTGTTCATTCTCTGCGTCTGCAAACAACTTTAACTACAACACATTCGAGCTGCGCATGGGTACTAGCCCAAGTACTTTCGGTGGTGAAGTCACAACAATGTTCACTCAGAACTCTCATTTTGTTGCTCGTATCGATTCAGAATTTGAAAGTGATTGGGATGCAGCGGTAGGTATGGGATTCAACGGCCCAATCAGTCAATTTGCTGACGTTACTGGCCAAATGTTACTGCACAACATTGAACGGAATGACGATAACCACATCAAAACAGAAATTAACCTTGGCTTGAGAGCTTGGTTAATGGCAAACGTTGAAGTTAACGCACGCCTTGGTCAACTGATCGACAACGATGACACTCGTTCAATTTTGGGTATCGGTGCTCGTTTCCATTCAACTGATCAACTGTCTGTTGGTCTTGATATGCGCAATAACGGCACATATGGCCACCAAATCTTAATGTCGGCTCGATTCGGATTCTAATCTAGATTTCAATTACTGAGTAATAAATAGCTAAACGTATTACATAGAAAAGCCCCGAACATATTAATGTTCGGGGCTTTTTTGTTTGTTAGTTTCGCTGGCTTTTAGTCGTTCACGACCTGAGCCAGCGACTTGCTTTATAAGCTAACCATCAGCATCTTTTTCTGGTGATCTAAGTACTCTTCATAAGTACCTTGGAAGCTCACTAGCTGTTGATCTTTTACATCGATGATGTGTGTTGCTAATGAAGAAACGAACTCTCGGTCATGGCTTACGAAGATAAGCGTGCCAGTGTAAACCTTCAACGCGTCGTTCAGGGCTTGGATTGCTTCCATGTCCATGTGGTTGGTTGGTTCGTCCATTACAAGCACGTTGATGTCTTGCATCATTAGCTTGCCGAATAACAGACGGTTCTTCTCACCACCAGAACAGTTACGCGCTTTTTTGTTCGCATCGTCAGCAGTAAACAATAGGCGACCTAGAATGCCACGTACCATAAGGTCATCGTGCTTCACTGTGCGCCATTGTGAGATCCAATCGAAGATGCTCAGGTCGTTATCAAAGTCAGACGTACTATCTTGTGGGCAGTAGCCTACAGATGCGTTTTCAGACCATTTTACGATACCTTCGTTTTGCTCTAGCTCTTGAACTAGGCAACGTAGCAGCGTGGTTTTACCTACACCGTTCTCACCGATAACCGCAAGACGAGTACCCGCTTCAAGCAGCAAGTTACCACCGGCAAACAATGTTTCGCCATCGAAGCCGTGACCAAGGTCTTGAAGTTCAAGCGCTTGACGGTGTAGTTTCTTACCTTCGCCAAAATCAATAGATGGGCTCATACGGCTCGATGATTTCACTTCATCAAGCGTGATCTTATCCATTTTCTTGGCACGAGAGCTTGCTTGTTTTGCTTTAGATGCGTTAGCACCAAAACGGTTTACGAAATCTTGAAGCTCGCTGATTTCAGCCGCTTTCTTAGCGTTGCTTGCTAAAAGCTGTTCACGAATCAAGCCAGATGCTTCTAGGAAGTACTCGTAGTTACCAGGGTAGACACGTAGCTCACCGTAGTCGATGTCTGCCATGTGTGTACACACAGAGTTCAGGAAGTGTCTATCGTGCGAAATGATGATCATTGTACATTTACGCTGGTTTAGCTCTTCAGCAAGCCAGTTGATCGTGTGAATGTCCAAGTTGTTGGTTGGTTCATCAAGAAGCAGGATATCTGGGTTTGCAAACAGAGCTTGTGCCAATAGCACACGCAGTTTCCAACCTGGAGCTACTTGCTGCATCAAGCCGAAATGGAACTCTTCTTCAATACCCGCTTGAATTAGGATGTCGCCAGCACGGCTTTCTGCTGTGTAGCCATCCATTTCCGCGAATTCACTTTCAAGTTCTGCGACTTTCATGCCGTCGTCTTCGCTCATTTCTGGCAAAGAGTAAATGCGGTCACGTTCTTGTTTTACTTCCCAAAGTTTTCTGTCGCCCATGATCACAACGTCGATAACGCTGTACTGTTCGAAAGCGAACTGATCTTGGCTTAGCACACCCAGTTTTTCTCCTGGAGTGATAGAAACGTTGCCCGAGCTTGGCGTTAATGCGCCACTTAGGATTTTCATGAACGTTGATTTGCCGCAACCATTAGCGCCGATCAAACCATAACGGTTGCCGTTACCAAATTTAGCAGAGATGTTTTCAAACAGCGGCTCTGCGCCAAATTGCATTGTGATGTTCGCGGTAGATATCAAAGAACTAATTCCTAAGCGTGTACTGACAGATAATTATTAGGCTATTTCAAGAACCTAAATAAGAAGTACGAAAGTATGGATTAAACAAAAATCGAAGCGCGGATTATATAGAGATCTCGATCACGTTGTCGAGGCTAAACAGTAAACGAATAGTAAACATAGACCATTTAGATGCTTTTCATACGTTATGGGGTGTAAATAAAAAAATCCCCACCAGCAGAACTGGTAGGGATTTCATTTATCAACACTAAAAGTCTTTTAAGCTCGTCACCTTTGAAACTATAGCTCTTCAAAACGAAAAGCTTTGATGACGAGCAGAACTTGTTATTTAGTAATTTTCTTCTGAACGTATTTTTTGCTCACGTCGACAACCGCAACATCTCTAAAGAAGCTTCTACCCAACAGAAGTGGGAAAGAAAGATGCGTTCGGTCGGCTAGCGTAAATTCAGTTTTGTCTTTTAGATCGCCAATTTGAATCGAAGCTACAACTACAGCGCGTCGTTGTGTGCCTTCTGCGCTTGATTGCTTGATCTTAACCCAGCGTTCTACTGGTAAGCTGATCTCTTCAGTTGTAATTCCGTCGTGTTCAATCTTGAACTTAACCCAGTCTTTGCCGTCACGTTCAAAATCAACAATATCAACTGCACTGATTGAAGAGGTTGTTGCACCGGTATCGACACGTGCTTTAAACGCTTCTTTTAAACCAGGAACAAACACCCACTCTTCTTCACCAAGAATCAGTTTGCCGTCACTTGTTTTTCTAACCTTCTCTACTGGTTTTTCAACAGGTGCAGGTTTTACTTCCGGCTCAGTTGGTTTTACTTCTTCAGGCTTCTCAGTAGGTTCCGTTACTTTCTCGCCTTCTGTTGCGTCAGTTTTTGAAGAGTCATCCACAACAGGTTGTTCGATTTGAGGCTTTTGCTCTGGCTCAACAGGAGCTTGAGTTGTAGCCGAACAAGCAAACAGGCCACCACTTAGCATTAAAACTACAATCGCTTTCCAATTATACATTCAGTCACCTTCTATTTTGAAACGTTTGCTATCGCTTTTGCTACATAAGGAATATGAGATTCGGAAAGGCCTGCGATATTGATGCGTCCATCACCAACACCATAGACTCCATATTCTTCACGTAATTGATTCATTTGAGTTTCTTTAAAGCCTAGTACACTAAACATGCCTTTATGGCTTTCAATGAAGTCAAACTGTGACGTGTTATAAGTATTTCGCAATTCATCACATAAACTTTGGCGCAGATTTAACAAACGTTGCTGCATTTCACTCAATTCTTGCTTCCAAATCGAGGTTAGCTCTTGATTCTGAAGAATTGTTTTAACCAAAGCTGCACCATGATCTGGCGGCATTGTGTAAGTTGAACGAGCAAGCGTTAGAAGCTTACCTTTAGCATTGCCAACGTGTTCGCTGTTTTTGCCAATCACGATAGCGGCACCCGTTCTTTCTCGGTATAAACCGAAGTTCTTCGAGCAAGATGTCGTAATCAACATCTCTTCGACGTTGTTAGCCATGTGTTGAAGACCTTTTGCGTCTTCTTCTAAGCCATCACCAAAGCCTTGGTAAGCAATATCAACGAACGGCAAGAAGCCATTTTTCTGCGATAGTTTGGTAATTTCCTGCCACGCCTCAAAGTCGATATCCGCACCCGTTGGGTTATGACAGCAACCGTGCAGTAGTACCACATCTGATGGACCCGCTTTTGAAAGGTCATCCAACATTCTTGCAGTATCAACTTGCTTCGTTTCAGGACTGAAGTAATTGTAATATCGAACTTTTAAGCCTGCCGCTTCCATCACCGGTTTGTGGTTAACGTAGCTTGGGTTTGAAATCCAAACCGTGGTGTCTGGTTGAGAAACTTTCATTAAGTCACCCAACATGCGAAGTGCACCACTTGCACCCGGTGTTTGAATCGCAGCTACGCGATCCATTGCAGAAGTCCCTTTAAGCAGCAGATCAACCATGCTCTGGTTAAACTCTTCACAGCCTGCTAGGCCAACGTAAGCTTTGGTTTTCTGCGTTTCAACAACGATATCTTGAGCCATAGAAACGGCTTTCATGATCGGAGTTTCGCCTTGATCGTTTTTGTAAACGCCAATGCCTAAGTCGACTTTATCAGTACGAGTATCGCCGCGGTAAGCAACAGAAAGAGATAGAATTGGATCTAAAGTTGGTTTTGGTAGATGTGAAAACATGAAAGTCACAACCCTTTGAAATTCAAGTAATGGCCTCCAAGTTATCATTTTATTTACAATTTAAGAAACAGAAATTCATCAAAGTTTTGATTTTTAGGAGATAACTCTAGTTGAGACTGGTGCAATCTAATATTCCCTATTCCATATAGTTCAATATTCAATCAATTTACAAATTTAGAACGTCATAAAATAAAAAAGCCTCAACAGAGAAGCTGAGGCTACTAATTTGCACTAATGTAGGTTGACGTTAACTAACGAAAGTCTACTAGAGTCGGAACCGATGAATGATTTGGTTTGAACTACCACGCCAATCCAACATTGGATCCGCTTTATCTTGCTCAAAACGACCATCAATCAAAGTATCAACATATTCAAGTACTTGCCTCTGCTTTTCGTCGAGTTCGTCGAGCTCGTAGCCCGTCCACATCCAGATGTCTTTGCCTTCACATTCTGCTTTTACACGCTGAACAAGCTTAAGCACTTCAGATACATTTGCAGGATGAAGAGGATCACCACCTGAAAGCGACAAGCCACGACGCTTAATTCGCGGATCATTGAGATCAGCGATAATGTGGTCTTGCAGTTCTTGAGTAAACAAATGCCCAGAGTCCAACCTTTGCGTCGATTGGTTATAACACCCGCGACACTGGTGTACACAACCCGACACAAACAAAGTGCAGCGTGTTCCAGGGCCATTTACAACGTCGATTGGGTGATATTGGTGATAATTCATAAGGCAGTATTGAAAACTCGTGATTACTTAATAGTTTGAGAAGATGTGTTGTAAAAGCTGAAACGAAAGAATTGGTATCGACATAACGCCGATACCAATCATATTTCTTGAAACGTAGCTCTTCTAAATAAGCTAGCTAATAATCTTAGAGCTTACTAAAGATGCTTCACTCGGCGTTTAACTTCTTCTTGCTTACCGAAGTTAAATGGTCGTGCATCTGGGCTACCAAGGTAACCACAAACACGGCGTGTTACCGATACTTTGGTTGAGTCGTGGTTGCCACACTTAGGACACGTAAAGCCCTTACTAGTACAGTCAAATTCACCGTTGTAACCACATTCGTAGCACTCATCAATCGGCGTATTTGTACCGTAGTAAGGAACACGTGTGTAGCTGTAGTCCCATACGTTTTCTAGTGCTTCGATGTTCTTCTGCATGTTCGGGAACTCACCGTAACAGATGAAACCACCACTAGAGATTTCAGGATAAGGCATCTCAAAATCGATCTTGTCGTATGGGTTCACTTTCTTCTGCACGTCTAAGTGAAAGCTGTTGGTGTAATAACCACGGTCTGTTACGCCATCAATCACACCAAACTCTTTGGTGTCGATGCTGCAGAAACGACTACATAGGTTTTCACTTGGTGTGCCGTATAGGCTGAATGCGTAACCTGTCTCTTTGGTCCAAGATTCTACTTCACGCTTCATGTACTCCACTAGCTCAAGCGCTTTAGCACGCATTTCGCCGTCGTCGTACAAGTGAACGTCTGTGCCGTAAAGCGCAGTCATTGCTTCGTGGATACCGATGTAACCAAGAGAAACAGACGCGCGGCCGTTCTTGAAGATATCGGCAATAGAGTCGTCTGCTTTCAATCGAACGCCACATGCACCTTCCATGTATAGGATTGGAGCAACACGTGCTTTCACGTTTTCTAGACGAGAAATACGAGTTTCTAATGCACGACGAGCCAGCTTGAGTTTATCATCAAGCAGTTCGTAGAACTTAGCCATATCTTGTTTTGCGTTAATCGCAATACGTGGCAAGTTCAAGCTAACAACACCTAAGTTGTTACGGCCTTCGTGAATCAACTCACCATTTTCTTCATAAGTATTCAAGAAGCTACGACAACCCATAGGAGTTTTAAATGACCCTGTCACTTCTACTACTTTGTCGTAGTTAAGAATGTCTGGGTACATACGCTTAGACGCACACTCTAGCGCTAATTGCTTGATGTCGTAGTTTGGATCTTGCTTCTGGTGGTTCAAACCATCTTTGATCGCAAATACCAGTTTAGGGAACACGGCTGTTTTACGGTTCTTACCCAAACCTGCAATGCGGTTTTTCAAGATTGATTGCTGAATCAATTTCGAGCCCCAGCTTTCACCTAAACCAAAACCAAACGTCACGAATGGTGTTTGACCATTAGCGGTATGCAGCGTGTTTACTTCGTACTCCAGAGATTGGAACGCGTCGTAACACTCTTTCTCTGTGCGAGAGATAGCAAAAGCTTCTGGGCTATGAATGTCCCACTCTTTCGCTAGCGATAAGTGCTTCTCGTAGCTCGCCATAACGTAAGGTTCAAGAACCTCATCGATGCGGTTAATCGTTGTGCCGCCGTAGATGTGACTCGCCACTTGCGCGATGATCTGCGCGGTTACCGCTGTCGCCGTAGAAATAGACTTAGGTGTGTCGATTTCCGCGTTACCCATCTTGAAGCCATGCGTTAACATGCCTTTCAGATCGATAAGCATGCAGTTAAACATTGGGAAGAACGGTGCGTAGTCTAGATCGTGGTAGTGAATATCACCACATTCGTGAGCATGTACGATATCACGTGGCAAAATGTGAGTTTTCGCATAGTGTTTAGCCACGATACCCGCCAGCAGGTCACGCTGAGTTGGGATTACTTTGCCATCTTTGTTCGCGTTTTCATTGATTAGATCAACGTTGCTTTCTTCGATCAAACCTTCGATCTCACGAGTTAAAGCGCTTTGCTTCTCACGGGCGATGTCGCGGTCATGACGATATTCAATGTAGGCACGAGCCAGAGACT
The DNA here is from genome assembly GCF_041473395.1 of Vibrio sp. 10N.222.55.C6. Taxonomy (NCBI): domain Bacteria; kingdom Pseudomonadati; phylum Pseudomonadota; class Gammaproteobacteria; order Vibrionales; family Vibrionaceae; genus Vibrio; species Vibrio sp. 10N.222.55.C6. Next base: position 42,088 of record NZ_JBFRSD010000013.1, on the reverse strand, counting down.
TGTATGGTCCCTGCATTAGCTCGTTCTCGACCATGGTTTGAATTTCAGAGATATGAACTTCATCGTAGTCTTCGAGCTTCAACTCAACTGCTAATGCCACATTCAGTGCATAAATAGCAATTTCCTTATCGGCTTTGTCTGATGCTGCTTCCACTGCAGCTTGGATGCGATCTCTACTGAATGGAGCTCTTGAGCCATCACGCTTGATTACGATTGATTTCACCACTTCTCCTTACTCTTGAGGTATTCACAGACTTATCCACAAACACACTATATAGAGCGATTTATCGTTTAACTAACACTAGATATTGTGGCGTATTTAACGAGAACCACCAACTTTGAGTATTGATTTGGATCAATAAAAAGAGAACGCTGACTAAGATCAATTCAATATTATTACGCTAGTTCTCAAGTCGAAAAGAAACAATGTAACAATAAAAAAACTCCTAAAAAGAGTTGAATTTTTGGTAAGTGTTGTAGGATAACGGCTCATCAATATTGGCAGACAAAATTAGGGATATTTGGCATGAAACGACTTGAAAACTGGATAATGTTAGGCTGCTTACTCAGTAGCCAGACATTTGCTGAACCTTTGACCATATCCAGTTGGAATATCGAATGGTTATCAACCAACGAGGCTGTGAATAAGTTTTCTGACAAACGTGATCAAGCTGATTTCGACAAACTCGCAACTTATTTTCAATCCTTAGACGCAGACGTGGTTGCGTTTCAAGAAGTCGATAACGTAAATGCCATTCAGCGTGTGGCTGGTGATCAATACAAGATATTGATGTCTGACCGGGCGCTATCTAAGAACAGCAACCGCCAATTTAAAGAAGTGAACCAATACACGGGATTTGCAGTTCGTAAAGGAGTAGCCCTCACCGACTACGCTGACTTTCCGCTTGAAACCACATCCAACAGTAAACTTAGGTTTGCCAGCTATACCGTTGTAGAAACAAACTTTAAACCCATTCACATGTTGTCTGTGCATTTAAAGGCAGGTTGTAGCGGAGCGTATAAGTCCAACCGCGATTGCTCTCGTTTAAAAGAGCAAGCTCAGCAACTGAACAAGTGGATAAAGCAAAGAGAGCGCAATAACGAAGACTACGCCATTCTTGGCGACTTTAACCATAACCTCGCTTACTCACGAGATTGGATGTGGAAAGAGTTATCACAATATACTGATGCGCAGTTAGCGACACGAAAGACCCGTGCAGATTGTAAGGTACGCTCTAACCGCAACAATTATCGCACACATCAGTTCCGCTCTGTTATTGATCATATTGTGGTGAGTGAGTCGCTAAATGCTTCTCCTGCAAAGCAGAAGGTATTTGAAACACAAGATGTTCTGGACTACAAACTCAGCGACCACTGTCCAGTTTCAACGACTATTAAATAGTAGATTTTAGATAACAGCAGATTGTAGATAACTGAAAATAATAGAAACAGTAAATATAGAAAGAGGCTGACTGACTTTCGTGCTGAAAGCGAGTCAACCTCTATGCTTGGTCAGCTCAGAACGGATAACGTCAAAGCCAATGTAATCAGCTATAAGCTTGCTACTAACACGTTTTGTTCATACGATCCGCCAGCCACATTCCCACCAGCATGCTTATCATAAACACCCACACCGTCGGGTTGCCGCCACTTAGGCTGGTTACCGCAGGGCCTGGGCAAAAGCCTGCAATCCCCCAGCCTAAGCCAAACGCTGTAGATCCAAGAATCAGCTTTCTGTCTATCAACGGATTGTTACGGCTATCTAACGGCTCGCCATTGATGGCTTTAGCGCGCTTTTTAATGACCAGATGATAAAACGGTGCAAAGACCAATAGCGCGCCACCCATGACGAATGCCAAACTAATGTCCCAGTTACCGGTAATGTCTAAGAAGCCGAGTACCTTCTCAGGATCAACCATCCCTGAGATGATCATGCCAGAGCCAAAAAGAATACCTGCGACCAAACCGATAACGATAGTAAATGAAGCGTTTTTCATTATGCCCCCAAACCAATCATATTCTTAACCAACACAGTTGCCATTGCCACACCCATAAACACACAAGTCGCGACAATTGAACGCTTAGACAAACGTGCCATTCCCACAATGCCATGGCCACTAGTACAGCCATTCGCGACCTTAGTGCCGAAGCCCACCAATAGTCCGGCTATGATAACCACTGCGAAGTTGATCTCTTCTAATTGCGGAAGTTGGTAACCCGTCGGAATTAATAGCCAACCACTTGCGACCATTCCCACAACAAAGGCGATACGCCAGTGTTTTTCGGTGTTTGCTGTATCCGCATCTTTACGTTCTTTGTTGCTGGTGCCAGTTGGCAATAATCGGCTGACAATGCCACTAATGCCAGCAACTCGACCAATCCCCAACATTAAAACAATGGCCGACACGCCTAACAACATGCCGCCGAAAAAAGCATCCCAAGGAATCAAACTAAGCACAAACCTCTCCTATCCACAAACATCATAAACTCATAACAACCTATAAATTAGAGTTTACTAATAAATATAAATTAGTCAATGCTAATGTACTGCGAGTATGTGTCGTTTTGTAAGTCTGGAATTAACAAGCGCCCTGCATGAAAAAAGCCCCTAGGTGTTAACCTAAGGGCTTAAGATTTATTCTGTCTTTGGTAAAGAACAGCTATTTGACCTTGTTCTTCTCAGCAATCCATTGCGACATGTACTTAGTGCTCGCCATACTATGGTGCTTAAGCATTGAACCAAAGAAATTATTCAGTCGATGCGCATCAAGCTCAGAACCTAGCGCAGTCAGTCGCTCGATCAATTTGTCGCCCAGTTGATTCTGTTCATAGTGCGCTTCAAGAATTGAATGACATTGGCTTTGAGCTTTAAGCCATTTCTTTTCATCTTTATAAAGAGCGACAGCTTGTTCAACAAACTCATCAATATCATCTGACACTGCGCCCGGCCATTGCAGTTCACCTTGCGGTAGCATGCCTTCGCTGCCGATCTCGCTGGTTACATTCGGAGTTTGCAGCTTCATCGCATCAAGTAACTTGCCTTTAATGCCAGCGCCAAAACGTAATGGCGCAACACAAACACGTGCATCTTCCATCACTTCTTGAGCATCTTTAGCCCAACCTTTGATATGGAAACCGGTTTTTGGATTATGCAAAGCGGTTGCTTTCGGCGGCGGATAAGATCCGTAAATATGAAGTTCACTATCAGGCAACTGCTTACGAATCTTCGGCCAAATCTTCTGTAACTGAAGCACTGCATCCCAGTTAGGCGCATGTCTAAAATTACCTATCGTCATGAAATGCTTACGTTCTTCAAAGCTTTTCGTGCTTTCAGGAAGCGTATTAAGATCAACCATGAACGGCAGGTGATGTAATAGTTTTGGATCGATATTGAACTCAGATTGGAGCAATTCCATCTCGTAACTTGAGATGATCAACGAAAGATCACAGCGCAGGATTGCAGCGATTTCACGTTTCGCCAAGTCACTGTACAGGTGCTCTTTCGTTAACTCTGTCTCTTTCTTAACAGCTTCATGTCGAGCATTGCGTAGGAATTGTAAATCTTCAGTATCCAGTAGCTTAAAGGCATTGGGACATACCTTCTCGACGCGCCAGCCGAATTGCTCTTCCATCATAAAACGGTCAAACATCACAACATCGGGCTGCAGCTCTTCAATGTAATCGTCAAAGCTATCGCAATTTAACTGTATAGATTGGCTTGTGATGCCCTCTTCAGAGAGATCAATCATGTGCTCGGTTTCTTGAGCGGGTGTTGCAAATTCAACTGACCAACCTTGTCTCTTAAATAGACGTAAAAGAGACATCATATGACTGCCAGCCGCCGATGAATTCGGTTCTGGCCAAACGTAGCCAATTGCTAAAACTTTCTTCAAAATACTTCCTAAGAAATAACAAAAGGGCCACAGAAGCCCCTAATAAAACGTTAATCGAGTTATGCCGCTGATAATAATGGTTCTAAGAACTCAGCGATCAGATTCGTTCACCTACATTGCGAGCTATCATAAGCACTTCATCGGCTGAGTAAAAGTTTGAAATCGTGGTTTCGACTTGAGCGCCCAATGTCGACTGATAGAGCTTTTGTGCAAAGTTATCTGCTCTGGTGGTCACTAATACATGTTTTAGTGTCGAGCCCTGCTCTGATAGCTTCTGCTTCACTTGAGGCAAAGAGTCTAGAATCAGCTTTTTGCCCAATCCTTGCCCCTGAGCACTCGGTAACACAGCAAGTTGTTCTAGCTCCAAAACAGCTTCAGGCCTAAACCCACTCTTTTGAACCCAAATAATGTAGCCGACAATCTCGCCATCGCTTTCAGCAACAAAGTTAAGAAAGCGTGGCGCAGCATTTAAGTTACATTGTAACCAATTTTTTGAGTTTTGCTGTCGAACAAAAGTAGCTTGGTGAACTAAAGCCGCTCCATCGAGGTCGGCTTCTGTCATAAAACGAACTTGCGCCATGCTGCTACTCATTCTCAGAATTAGGACGCGTTTTACAGTGTAAAATGGCTTTCTCTAGAAGTTCTAATGCCGAGCTATCTGCTTCTGGAAGCTTAGCGTCCGATTGACCTAACGGATCAACACGGCTACCCCACTTAATATGGCCTGCCCCCCAAGTTAAACCGGCACCGAATGCCGCCACAAGGATGTTTGAGTTCGGTTTAACAAAGCCTTGCTCTAACGATTCACACAATGCAATTGGCACAGTCGCAGCCGACGTGTTGCCATAGTTTTGAATGTTCACAAACGCTTTCTCACGTTCAATGCCCGCCATATCACACAGAGTTTGAATAATTCGGATGTTCGCTTGGTGCGGAATCACAACATCGATGTTTTCAGTTGAGATGCCAGTGCGACTCAATACTGTATGTGCTGCAGCGCCCATTCCTTTCACTGCACGCTTGAAGATCTCTTTACCAACGAAATCAAAATCCCAGTAACCGTTATCAGCAGCAAAGCGGTCCATAGACGTACCGAATTTTGGTACTGCTAGAATGTCACGGCCCTCTGCGTCACAACCGATTTGAGCTTCTTGTAAACCCACTTGTTCTTCAGTACGCGATAAAACCACAGCGCCAGCGCCATCACCGAATAGAACCGCAGTATCACGCTTGGTCCAGTCGATGAAGAATGAAAGACGCTCTGCACCCACAACGATCGCATTGCGGTAGTTGCCCGCTTGAATCAATCGAGTTGCTGTTTCAACACCGTAGATAAAGCCTGTACACGCTGCATTAAGGTCAAAAGCTGCTGCGCTCTTGATGCCTAAGTTCTGTTGAACTTTAGACGCGGTATTTGGAATAAGAGAGTCTGGACTGCACGTCGCTACGATCACAAGATCGATATCTTCGGCTGTTAAACCAGCACACGCCATTGCATGTTGAGCAGCAACGGTCGCTAGCTCAGAGGTATTTACATGACTGATACGACGATTTTCGATACCAGTTCGAGTACGAATCCACTCGTCAGACGTATCAATGAAAGTGCTTAAATCATCATTGGATAGCACGGCTGGTGGCAGACACTTTCCCCAGCCCGTAATTTCAGCGTAAAATTTTGTCATCATTTACCTGTTTATTGTTTGTTTTTATTTGAGTATCTTATTCTTGTTTTAAACAGTATAAGCGTTCCGTACATGATTCGTAAATCGCGTTAGGCACGGAGACGCAATAAAAAGAGAAAGTTATGTCTACATTCAACACACGTTGCCCTTCTTGCGGTGGCGTAAACCGAGTTCCTTCAGAAAGAATTTCAGAAAGCCCTACTTGTGGTAAGTGCAAAAACGCACTTCTAGACGGTGCACCAATCGAAGGTACGTCACTGAATTTCCAATCAATTTTGAACAGTTCACAGCCTGTCGTTGTCGATTTTTGGGCGACATGGTGCAACCCATGTGTAGGTTTCGCACCTGTGTTCAGCGATGTCGCTAAAGAGCGCGCTGGCGATGTTCGATTTGTTAAAATTGATACCGAAGCTCAACAGCAACTGGCGGCTATGTATCAAATCAGAAGCATCCCAACGGTGATGGTGTTCAAGAACGGTCAACGTGTTGATACGATTAACGGTGCACTGCCAAAAGGTCAATTTGATCAGTGGCTTAATCAAGCACTAACTAAGTAATACTATTGGTTAAGCTATTGATTTAGCATTACTTAATTCTAAGTAAGCACACAAAAATAGGTTAGAGAGTCTTACCAAATCAAGACTATCTAACCTACTGTTTTATTTATGGTTATCACTTAACTTCTTGAATAAAACTACAGCTTCGCCTTTCGCTTGAATATTAGATTCTTGCTTGCCAAACCCGTATTGCTGTTTGATTTGATCTGCGACTTTCTCAGCAATCATAATGGTTGGTGCATTGGTGTTTGCCCCAATCAGTGTCGGCATCACAGAAGCATCAATGACTCTCAAATTATCCAATCCATAAACTTTGAGATCTTTATCTACCACAGCTAAAGAATCGCTACTAGGTCCCATTTTACAGGTCCCGATCGGGTGATACTGAGTGTCTGCACGATTGCGAATATCTTGCTCGATAGCCTTGTCATCACTGGCGTCCACAGGGTAGAAAGCATTGCCTCGGATATCATCAAACGCGGAACTCTCTAACATTTGATACTGCTTCTTCCAGCCCTTAATCATGATCTCCATGTCTTCAGGATGACTGAAAAACGCAGGATCGATCTTAGGCGGATCATAGGGATCATTACTATTGAGCGTTACGGTGCCGTAGCTCTTCGGTCGCAATAAGGTGACATGAGAGGTAAAGCCATGACTGGTATGAATTTTTCTAGCATGGTCATCTACAACAGCGACCACAAATACAAACTCTAAATCCGGTACAGCGATATGATCTTCGGAACAGAGAAAGCCTATTCCCTCTGCAAAATTACTGCTCATTTTACCGCGGCGTTCTTTGTGCCATAGTGGTAAGGCTTTGGTCATTTCAGAGGCCATTTGCAGCGAGATACCAAAAGTTTCACGCTTTTCACTGCATTTATACGAATGTACTAAGTCGATATGATCTTGAAGGTTCTTGCCCACTCCAGGTAATTCATGAACCTGTTCGATTCCATGTGTCTCTAGTTCAGTTTGAGCACCGACACCAGACAGTAACAGCAATTGGGGAGAACCAAACGCACCAGCGGAAAGAATCACTTCTTTGTTGCATCGTATCTGATAACGCTTTCCGCTAGAACCATATTCAACACCAATCGCCTTCTTGCATTCAAACAAAACCTTATGTGTGGTGGCTTTAGTCACGACCGTGAGATTCGATCGTGAAAGGTTTGGCGTTAAGTAAGCCTTGGCAGCACTGCATCGTTCACCATTCAGCTGTGTTACCTGCGTCGGCATCGCCCCAAACTGAGCAGCGCCGTTAATATCCTCATTGCGAGGTACACCTATCGATTCACACGCCGTTAAATAACGTTCCAACATAGGGCTTGGCGATCTAAGATTGGCCACATTAAGAGGACCACCTTGGCCATGGAACTCATCTTGGTGGACTTCGTTGTTTTCTGCTTTCTTAAAGTAAGGCAAACAGGATTCATAGTTCCAGCCAGCATTGCCCAAGCTTTCCCATCTATCGTAGTCATAGCGATGTCCACGAGCGTACATCATGGCATTGATAGAGCTAGAACCGCCAAGTGTCTTACCTCTAGGCTGATAGCCTTTACGACCGTTCAAACCCGGCTGTTCAACCGTTTCGAATGCCCAATTATTGAGTTTGGTTGGCATCATCGCCACCACGCCAACGGGTGTGTGAATGAATGGGCTGGTGTCTTTACCACCCGCTTCTAACAAGCAAACCGTCACATCAGGATCTTCCGACAGCCGAGAAGCCATCACACACCCAGCTGAACCACCGCCAACAATAATAAAATCATAACTATCCATTTGCCATCTCCGCTATTTCTAGTGGGTGTAACTCACGCTTCAAGATTTTTCCGGTTGCTGTCATGGGTAAGGCTTTACGAATGAATACCTTACGCGGGTATTTGTAGTCGGCGAGTTGCTCACGACACCATGCTATCAAGGCGGCACTATCACATTGCGTATGTTCGTGAAGAACCACATGCGCGTGGATCTCCTCGCCTAAATGTTCATGATGCTCGCCTACCACCGCGACCATTTCGACATCGGGGTGACACATCAACACTTCTTCGACTTCACGTGGATAAACGTTGTACCCACCACGAATAATCATGTCTTTAACACGGTCAACAATGAACAAATTGCCATGCTCATCGACGCGACCGATATCTCCCGTTAAGAACCAACCATCACGAATAGATTCAGCTGTCGCCTCTGGCCTTTGATAATAGCCTTTCATCACACTTGGGCTTTTAATGCAGACTTCGCCGAGTTCACCCATAGCGACAGAGTTGCCTTGTATATCAGTAATCTTGATGAGGTGGCCACATAAAGGCTGACCGACACTACCCGATAAACGATCGCCATCAATATGATTAAAGGTCGCAACCGGCGCCGTTTCCGAGAGCCCATAACCTTCTAAGACTGGTAATTCAAAACGAGATTCAAACTGTCGTATAACCTCAAGCGGCATAGAAGCACCGCCAGAAACACCTAACCTCAAGCTGTGTTTAACCTGTTCAGAGCGTTTGCTTGTGTTTTCTAAACTATCAGAAGACTCTTCTCCCGCCTTTAATAGCGCGATATACATAGTAGGAACACCCGCAAACACGCTGACTTTATGGCTAATGATCTGTTCAATAACCAATGACGGTTCAAAACGAGGAATCAACACCATGGTGGACCCTGTTAGCACACTCGCGTTCATCATCACCGTCTGACCGAAGCTATGGAATAAAGGCAGTGTAGCCATTGTGGTGTCGCTGTACTCCAATCTCATTAGATACTGTGACGACATCGCATTGGTTTGCATGTTGGTGTGGGAAAGCTCAGCCCCTTTTGGTTGACCCGTCGTGCCAGAGGTATAAAGGATCACAGCGGTATCATCGCCATGACAAGCCACAGACTCAAAAGGAGTAAAAGGTTGTGCCAACCAATCAGCGATTGATTCATGCTCCTCATTACTTTCTAAAGTAGTGTCTGTGTTTGTTGGGATAGGCATCTCGACAAAGTGTTCACAGTGGTTTGCCTGCTCAAAACCTTGTAAACCATAGCGACCAATGGGAAGCTCTTCACTGCCGTCAAAACATAAATAGGCCTTCGCGTTAGAGTCATTAAGGTGATAAGCGATCTCTCTGGCCTTGAATAGCACGTTCAAAGGCACGACTACACAACCCGCTTTTAGAATCCCGTAATAGGCTATCGGAAAGTAAGTCACGTTCGGGCATGACAACGCTACCTTATCTCCGTTCTGCAACCCAAGTCTTTTCAAGTTAGCAGCCACGTTTCCAGAAAGTTGTTCTAACTGAGAAAAACTGATTTCATCCGATCCCATACGCAGAGCGGCTTTAGTTGGAAAAAGCGAAGCGCTACGCTCCAAATTAACAGCAAGATTGTGCATCCATGATCTCCTTGTGCGGCTTAGACCTGTTTGTGACGGTCACCGTAGACGTTCTAATCGTTGTAATAAGTCTCTTTCTTGTCATCACGAGCCTGCACATTGGTGTGTCATGTAGATAAGAGTCGTTATTGAGCAAAATGTTTGAGACGCTCCAATGTGCAGCCCAATAAATTACAACATTTCGATAACATTTCGAACAGGTTTCAAAAAGACAAAAACCGGTGATATTCGGACACAGCCTGCGCTAGCACAATAAAACCTTGCACACATAAACCAAAATTTGGAACAAGCTTGCGAAAGTGAGAACAAGCAACAGGCGTAAATGTTAAAAGTTCGGTTAAGATATCGATATTCAACAAGAGGCAGCTTATGGAATACACCGCAGTTTACGAACCCGACATGCAAGCATTCGGCATTCTGGATCTTCAGTTGCTGCATCGTTACCTGTCGCCTGTTCTCAGTATCGAAGAGTTGCTCGAAGGAAGTAACATCGATGCTCTCCAACTCAACACACCCGATACACACATCACTTTGGCGCAAAAGCTTGCTGTGTTCAGTAATGCGTTAGCGAATTCCAACGAAGACGGATTGGGGCTTAAAGTTGGCCAACAAGCGAGGTTCAGCGATTTCGGCGTGCTCGGTTATGCGGTGTTTAGCAGCGAAACACTACTCGATGCCTTTTTAATCGGGTTTAAGTATCTGCAACTTGCTGGCCCTGTCCTCAGGAAAACCATGTCTGTAGAAGACAACATTGGTTACTTTCGCGCAGAGCAACTTATCGAACTCGATTCTTTACTGCCCTTTTGTTGTGAATACTGGTTCTCGGCGATACACAGTTTGTGCGAAGAGGTCTTACAGCAGCCCTTTCCTTCTCAAGTGATCCGCTTCCCCTATCCAAAACCTGAATACGGCGATCTATACACAGAGATTTTCCGCTGCCCGGTTGAATTCAATAGTGACCGGCTTGAATGGGAGTTCGACGCAACCACCTTGTATTCATCTCTTCCTACCGCCAACCCCATCACTTTACAGATGTGCTTAAAATCGTGTGATGACATGTTGGCAAAAGTCAGTGCACCCAGTAGCCTCAAAGAGAAAGTCTCTCAGATGCTGATTGAAAGGCCAGGATGTTACCCTTCTATAGAATCCATTTCTTCAGAACTGGGCATGTCTTCTCGAACTCTGCGTCGTCACCTGAAAGCAGCGGATACGAGCTATCAGAAGATACTAGACCATGTTCGCTTTCACCTTTCCCGGCACTACCTTTCTTCAACTCGAATGAGTATTGAAGAGATATCTGAACGAGTTGGCTTTTCTGATAGCGCTAACTTTCGTCATGCCTTTCGTAAGTGGAGTGGTAACTCGCCACGTCAATACCGTAAAGAAACGGTCTAACACTTAAAATCCCACTCAATCCAAATCATAAAAAGACAATCACGCTGCAATCTTTTTCTAAATTAAACCACCAATGAACAACGGCTTAACGACTTTTTGCCCGCATAAAATCTCGCCAAACCACCAAATATCGCAACCGTATTTTAGTTTAGTTGGTCGATAAATTTCTTTTATCTTAACGACCATTTTTATTTGTTTTACCCAATTCAGTTTCTCCCCCATAGTCGCGGAAAATTCATCGTTTCTTTTACTATCAGAGGCTCCTGCATTGGACAACATCCAACCAACAACTCGCATAACTGTTCCTGTTATTGCATTGTCTTTTTACGCGATCGCTTCAGGCTACTTAATGAGTTCATTACCATTAATGCTGTCTGAGTATGGCTTAGACAAAGATCTATCGAGTTGGTTGGCGAGTGCATTCTATGCAGGTCTACTGGCTGGTACATTATTGATTGAACGTGCCATTGCGCGTGTTGGCCACAAAGATGCGTTCGTCATCGCATTGAGTGTGTTCATCGCAACGATCCTTGTATTGCCATTGCTCCCACACCAAGCAGTATGGCTACTAGCTCGCTTTGTGGCTGGTGTGGCGGTTGCAGGTATCTTCGTGATTGTAGAGTCTTGGCTAATGAGCGGTGACGAGTCACAACGCGCAAAACGTCTCGCTATCTACATGTGTTCACTGTACGGCGGTTCTGCAGTTGGTCAGCTTGGTATCGGTTACCTAGGTATTACTGGTGGCGTACCTTTCATCGCAATGTTCACCCTTCTGTTTGGTGCGATCATTGTGCTGATGTATGGACAAGCAACTCCACCACAGATCCACGATGCGCAATCTTTGTCTTTAAAGCAGATCAGCAAATTAAGCCACAGCGCGCTAATTGGCTGCATTGTTTCCGGATTAACGCTAGGTGCGATTTACGGCTTGATGCCAGTTGAACTTGCTCAACGTAACATTGCACACGAAGACATTGGTGGTTTGATGGCTTTGGTTATCATGGGTGGTATGGCTGTACAGCCGATGGTGACTTGGTTATCTCACCACGTAGGACAAGTGTTATTAATGGCTTTGTTCTGCCTGCTAGGGGTTGCAAGCATTGGTGTGCTGACTATCAATCACGATTTCTACGTACTAGGCATGAGCTTGTTCGTATTAGGCATGGCCACATTTGCGCTATACCCAATCGCGATTAACTTAGGTTGCCGTAACCTTGACCCAAGCTACTTGGTGTCAGTGACTCAAATCATGCTACTTTGCTACAGCATCGGTTCTGTTGCGGGACCAATCGTTGCAGACAGCTTTATGGATTCACAAGCAGGATTGTTCACTTACCTGTTCGCGTCTCTACTTGCTACAACGATCTACATGTTGATTACTAGCCTAAAGCGCTCTCACCTACAGATTGCAGGCGAGTAAGCTTAAATAGACAGACACTAGATGCGTGTCATTAGGGCTCCGAGTTCAGACTTTATGTCTAAGCGAAGGGCTCTTTTCAACTCATGCCTATATGTAACCTTCTTCTCCCACACTTCTCATTTCATCGTGCAAGGCTAACCAAGAAGTCGATGGCTCTTTCGATATTGACTGGGTGACAAACCGAAATGCTTTTTGAAACGATGCGAAAAGTTATAAGGATCTTTGTAGCCTAAGCGATTAGCAATCATAGAAACTGACCAATCTTGATATTTCAGTAGACTGGTGGCTTTGTCCATGCGTAATTGAATCAATTTACTGCGTGGCGACAGGTTAAATAGCGTCTTGGTGACTCGATTGAGCTGCTCTTCACTGATGAACACTCTTTCGGCCATCCCTGCCACTGTCCATGGCTGATGCAGACTACTTTCAATTTCGTTATAGAGCGCTTGAACACGTGCAGTGGTGCTGGTCGACTTAGGCTCAAACCCCGTCAAGGTTCGGATAATTTCACTCAAGAGTAACTTACGGTAACTGGCTCTACCGCCTATCTCAAAGTAAACCAAGTTCATTAATGACCAGATCTGCTCACACTCTCCAAAAGGCACAACCCCCTGACCTAAACTTGCAATGTGCTGCCACTGCTTAGTGTCAGGCGTCAGCATCCACGCCATTTTCCAATAATTATATTGAGGATCGAGTTCAAAACGAAATGGGGTTTCAGCAGGAAGCACCACGAGTGTATAAGGCGTAATCGCTTTGACCGATGCTGCGGTTGTTAGAATCCCGCCACCTTCCATAGTGAAAATCAACGTATGAACATTAACGGATTCGCGCTCAACCCAGTAGCCATCATATAGCTTCGCCATGCCGCCCATATAGACACCAAAGCTTTTCATCTCTGGAATATCTTCAACGGTCAAAAAACGTTCTTTACACTGTTCAGCGAGAAAAACATCATCATGCCAAGTTGATTTTGGTCTCATTGAATCAATGACGGATTTGCACAGGTTTTGTTGTTTTTTAAACATGTTGTTACTTCGCTCAAATCACTATAGTTCTGCCATAAATCGGAGAACTTATGACAACTAACATCAACCCTAACTCATCTATGAATAACAAGCCAGAGAGCATCTTACCTCGTATCGTTAAACTTGGTTTGCCTGTTGCTTTGCAAAGTGCGCTTGTCGCTATTCTTGCCCTTGCTGACGTATTAATGGTCAGTGATTATGGTATGGAAGCAGCTGCGGCTGTGGGAATTGCATCAAAATGGCACTTCGTTGCTATTATGATTATGGCAGGGTTGGCCTCAGCAAACGGAACATTAGTCGCTCAATACTGGGGAAAGAACGACCGAAAAAGCGCGCGAACGGTATCATCTATCGCAATGGTGTTTGGCTTAAAAGTTCTGCTGCCTGTTACTGCAATCATCACTCTTGGTTCTCAGTTTTTAATGATGTTGCAAACCAGCGATCAAACCGTGATTGAACTTGGCGCGACTTACCTATGGTATGGCTTCCCCGTTCTACTGCTGACTCACATTGTGGTCGTGGTAGAAGCAAGCATGCGCTCATCAGGTGACACCGTAACCCCGCTGCTATTAGGCGCGGTGACCATTGCACTCAACATTGCGCTTAACTTCGTTCTAATCAAAGGTGCCTTTGGTATTCCCGCTATGGGCGTAGCAGGTGCAGCACTAGCGACGACACTCGCTCGCGCAATTCAAGTCGGCTTGATGTATAGCTACATGCGCATGCGTAAACATTGGTTGTTAACCACGCCTAGCTCACCACATCGTCCATCATTGTGGCTATCTTACCGTCGTATTGCTTTGCCACTAACGATGAATGCCGTGTTATGGGCAATGGGCACTATGGCGTACCAAATGATCTTCGGCCACATGGGCACAACGGAACTTGCCGTGTTCTCTATGCTCGCACCGTTTGAATCGTTGTGTTATTCGATTTTCTTTGGTATTTCGGTAGCGTGTTCAGTGTTGCTTGGTCATTCATTAGGCCGTGATGAGTTTGATGACGCAATGAGCATGGGGCTGACATTCATTAAAGCCGTGGTTGGATTTGGCGCGGTTGTTGGATTGCTACTGTTTATGGGCAAAGAGCATGTTCTAACATGGCTGAACCTTTCTACAGATGCGCTCTACCCGCTCGCTTCACCTGCAATGACCATTATGTGTTTTGCTGTGGTGATTCGTATGCTGAACATGGTGATCATCAACGGTATCATTCGCGCTGGTGGTGATAATGCGTTCTGCCTTCGTATGGACTTCATCGCAATGTGGATGGTCGGCATTCCAGTATGTGTTTACGGCGCGTTTGTCGCTGAATGGGACTTTAAATACATCTATGGTCTAATGTTGGTAGAAGAAGTCGTGAAATTGACCATCTGTTCACACCGTTATTTGAGCCGACGCTGGATCAACAACCTAACGGTGACCTACGAAGAGCCTCAAGCGGCGTAAGTTTCAGTTACCTGGCTATATTCAAACTTAGATAAAACGTATCTACATAAAAAAGGTCTGAGAAATCAGACCTTTTGCATTTCTTTAGAAATTACTTTAAAGCGCCACTTACTTCTTGTTCATTCGGATATGGCGGTTCGACACATTCGGCAACGGCTTTTCAGGCACTTTCCGTTTCTCATGAATCAGATGTCGAATCGCTAATATCGGATGCTTGAGTAACATTCTTGGCCCAGCATAGCGCATGACTAAACGCATCTGCTCTTTCGGATCGGGCTTATAGCAATGAATCGGACACTTATTACAGGTCGGTTTGGCTTCACCATAAGGGCATCTATCCAGTCGTGTTTCGGCGTAACGCAACAGTTGCTCACACTCCTCACATAACGCGTTATTCTGACGAACTTCACCGTGGTGATCTTTGCAATAGATGTGCACCATCGCAATAACGGTTTTGTACTCCGTTGCGAGCTCACCTTGTAGAATATTGTTATGTTGGAACATGTTTTAATTACCTAATGAGAAACCGTACAGGTTGAGATTAACGCTTTCGCTTATCACATCTTCAACTCGCTCGAACACAAAGCCTAACTTAGTCAGTAGTGTGATACTTCGAATGTTATCAGAGGTAGTGATGGCAACTAAATGATCGATATCAGCATTCTGCTTAGCTTGTTCAATTATCGCCTCCGCGGCTTCTTGGGCAAAGCCTTGACCATAAAACTCAGGAGCAAACCCGTAGCCAATATCATGCGACGCTAAGGTGTCTCTTTTTATTAATCCGCAGATACCAATTGGCGTTGAAGTTTCTTTGATTTCAACCATCAACAAACAGACACCCTTCTCTTCATGCATCTTAAGAATGTTGTTTTCAATGTACTCGACAGCCTTTTCAGTGTCGTTGATTTCCTTATCACCAATGTAACGCAGGAAATCTTCTGAGCTGTATAGTCGTTGAATAAACGCCGCATCTTGAGGTGTGATCATTCTTAATCTTAAACGTTCGGTCTCGACTGACTGCATAGTGATATTTTCCTTGCTGAATACCATGTAAATATTGAGTTCTAGAGCTAAAATGATTATCCTCCACCGCCTAAACTAAATACAAGGCTATGCAGCAATGAACCGTAAGAAAAAAATCAATCAAATTCTAAAAAAGAAGCAGAAACAGGCGAATTCTAAACTGCATAGTAGCAACAAGCCTCGCTACATCTCTAAAGCTGACCGTGCAAAAATGGAAGCTGAAGAACAAGCGAAAGCAGCTCAAGAGCAAGCTGAAGGTTCAGTAGAAGCAACGGTTGAAGCTGAAGAGACAAAAGCTGCAGAGTAAGTTTATACTCGCAGTCCTCTTGTCTGACACTCTTTTCAGAGCCAACAGACAAGAACAAAAAAGCAGCCTCAAATTGGGCTGCTTTTTTGATCCTACCATTTTTAATCGCGCTGGTTAGCCTTTGAATGGCTGCACTTCCCAACGGGCAAACGGTGCTTTTGCGTTGATTCCCGCTCTGCCCCAACGATCAACAGAATCCACTACCAAGATACGCTCATTCGGTACCAATGATTTAATCAAGTTGCTTGGCTTTTTCGCTGTAACTAACCATAGAGCATCATCTTCCGAAAACATCTCTTTAAGCTTGGCTTTGTCCTGCTCTGTCCATTCCAGTTCAGCTTTGAACATGCGTTCTTCAACAAACAGTTGGCTGCCAGAAGCGAAATCTTCCAAGCTTTCTGAAAGCAACAATACTGAATCTACGTCATTGTCGAGCAATACTGCTTGCTGCTTGTTGATCAGTTCACGAACATCCAACATCACACGTTGTAAGTTGCTATCAATCGTTTCAGCTTGCGCAGGCCACAACAACTTAAAGTCATCAGCCACAATTGCCGCCATACGCGTTAGATTGGTTGGGTTTAACCACGCGTATTTAGACACTTCACCATTTGATAACGTCAGCGCAGCTACACCTTGCGCGCGCGGTGTAATCGCTTGAGCCGCATCCACTTCAACCAAACGGATATTGCCCTGTCTTGCGTATACAAATGTAGGATCAGCTTGCCAAATAGATGACAGCGTTAATGCTACGGTCGCCTTTTCGCCGGATTGAAGGACTTTGCTTGCGCCTTTAGTACCAAACCAGTTTGGCAGACGATCAATGCCGTAGCGCTTTGGTGGCAGATATTCGGTGGTAATGTCTGTGCCTTTGGTTAGCTCTGTCGCCAAAGCATAAGTCACAGGCGTACTGGTAAGGATATCCTCGGCATTAGCACTGATAGACACCATTGAGCCGGCCAACCATAGGCTGCTAACGGCACCAACTTTAGTAATAGCCTTCACTGTTCTTGAGATACGATTAATTAAAGAGGTCATGATTATGCCTTTCTTATAATCCGGTATAGCGTTGCCGCTAGGAAAAATGTCGCTGAAACGATGATGATCGAAGCGCCCGAAGGTACTGGTAGTTTCAATTCCATAGGTAAGACGGTTCCAACTAAACACGCGACTGTTGCCAGTAATGCCGACAGCAATACAAAGCTGCCCATGCGTTTAGTTAACAAGCGAGCTGTCGCACCTGGGATCAGCAATAATGCACCAACCAGAACAGCACCTACGATCTTCACCGCTGCAATCGTCACTAAGGTGATCATCATGACAAACAAGTAGTCGTAGAAACTGGTGTTATAACCACGAACCTTGGCAATATCAGGGCTGATACAGGTTAGAAGAATACGGTTGAACGTCGGTATCAAGAGCAAAATAATGATCGCGCAGCTGCCTGCGAGAATCGCTAAGTCTTGGTCTGTTACCGTCAAAATCGAACCAAATAGTACGTTCTCAAGCATGTGGATGTTGATCTTACGCGCCACGTACATCAGCAATGCCGCACCCACTGCCAGTGCTAAAGCAAGGAAAACGCCAACTAAAGTATCGTATGGCACATTGGTTCTGTTTCTTACAAAGTGAAGAAGCAGCGCGAAGATCATACAGAAGCTAAACAGACCAATAATTGGGTTTTCTGGTGGCTCGCCAAGCAACACACCTATAGCGATACCGGTTAATGCCGCGTGGCCTACCGCTTCAGAGAAGAAAGCCAAACGCTTAGCAATCACCAAAGTACCCAGGCCACCTAGTAACGGGCCCAGTAACAATGCAGCAACCAGTGCATTGACCATGAACGCATACATGAAGCTGTCAGATAACCAACCCGCTTCAACACCACTTACGGCAAGTTGTCGTAGCCAATCCATTACGCAACCTCCTTCGGTTTGTTCATCGCAGCACCACTGCTGTAATGCTGGAACAGGCTCTCGATTTTACTTGGGTGTAAGACTAGTTCGTGTGGGCCACTATCAACCAAGAATCGATTCACAACATGTACGTTCGCTTCGAGTCGACGCACTGCCGTGACATCGTGGTGTACCGCAAGAATCGTACGACCTTCATTAACACATTCACGAATCAGCGATTCCAGATAACGCACGCCCTGCTCGTCCATACCGGTCGTAGGTTCATCCAACACCAATAGACTTGGGTTATCCAATAACGCTTGAGCAAACAACACGCGTTGCTGCTCACCACCCGATAACTGTCCCATGCGGCGGTCGCTGCGTGTCGCCATGCCAACGCGGTCTAACTGGGCAAGAGCAAGATCCAATTGCTTAGATTTACGGCGCCAAAACAATGGGATTCGCGTTTGATTAAGCAATACGAAGTCCATTACCGTCAAAGGTAAGCTCGATTCGAAAGTCGCTTTTTGGGGAACGTAACCAATACTGGGCTTTTCTGGCCAGTGGATATTGATTTGACCAGAGAAAGGCGTAAGTCCAAGTACAGATCGCAACAAAGAAGTTTTGCCTCCGCCGTTTGGCCCCATGATTACATGGCACTCACCCGCTTTAAGTTCTAGTGAGATATCGTCAAGAATGACGTTGTTGTCATATTGCAGACCGAGTTGATTGATTGAAATCGATGGACCTAACATTATGCGTTCCCGCTTTTAGCTTGGTTCGCCGCCGCAAATTTCATGGCTTCGATTAACGTCTCTAGGTTCTTCTTCATCTCAACTTCGACTTTATCGTCTTCATATTCACCGTGCGTCATGTGAGAAAAACGATAAAGCTGAACGCCTGTTTCCGCTTCAATTGTGTCAACAAAACGGTTTGGCATGTTTAACTCGTAAAACAGAACATCAATGCCTGATGCGCGGATCTTCTCGATCGTCTCTTGCAGTTGACTAGCACTTGGTTCAACACCGTGTGCAGGCTCGATTACTGCCGCAACATCCACACCAAACTCTTGAAGGATGTAGCCATAAGCATTATGTGTAGTCGCGACCTTCATATCTGAAGTATCTAACTCACCTAATGACAACATCGCATCGCGCTTCATAAAGCGAAATTGCTTTGCGTATTTACGTGCATTCTTACGATAAAAAGCCGCGTTGTCAGGGTCGAGCTTAGAGACCTCAATCGCGATGGTGTAAACCTTTTGAATTGTTGTCGAAAGCCCAACAAAGGTATGTGGGTTAACGGCACCTTGACCAACAGACTGACCAAGAGCAGGAAGTAGAGGCACTTCTTTGTTTGCTTCGATCACGACTAGGTCATCACGTTGCGCGGCTGAAATCACTTTAAGCGCGAAGTCATCGTGACCAATACCGTTTACCACGATGGCGTCCATCTGGCTCAATCTCTTCAAGTCGTTCGGTTGTGGCAAGTAGTTATGCGGATTAAAGCCGGCATCAACCAAAGGAAGGATGTTCACTTTGTCGCCTACTACTGCTTTTACGTAGCTGTAGTAAGGTTGAAGCGTGATACCAATCGTCAGCTTGTTGCTGTCGATCTTATATTCTTTTGCCAATGCATTGGGTGCCATGAACACCGCTAATAACGACATGAACAGAGTCATAATTCGCATAGTAATTCTCTTATTATTAGTGAGCATTTTTGTAAGCCGGGTTGTTTAATGAGAAGAAGCATCATGCTGTTCAACTTCTGACTCATTCACCACCAATTTCCAACCAGTAGACTCAAGCGTGTGTTGGTCAAAAGTAGCTGGCTGTTTCGCTACACCACCAAAGAAAATCCAGATTTCAGGAGAGACACTGTTGGCGTTTAAAATAAAGGAATCAGCAAAGCCATGATCGCTTTGTGCAGCTTGTTCACTTGATGTAGAAAAGTAGTAACCACGCTCGTCCAATAACCAAGTATGAGAACCTTTGCGCTTCCAACTCTGATCTTCAACAAATGGCGCGACCCATTCATCCTTAAGTGACACAACACTTGGCCATTCACCGTCTGAGTCCATACGTAGGTCACGAATCTCTTCATGCGCTAAACGCAGCTCTGACAACATTGCCAAGTTTTCTTGTTCAACATCGGTCACCAGAATTTGATGATCAAGTACCGCTTTTACGTGGGTTTCTGCTTGATGAAATCGGATCGCGACCGTAGCAAAGCTCAGAATGAACACAATGATCAGCCCTACCCATTTGCCTTCTCTGCCACCCGTGTCAGCACGTACACCTTGGATCATCATTTCTCGCTGATCTCAACAACGTCGACTTCAACAGGAAACTCATGGCCTGAATCGAATACAAGGTAGAACTCAGTGTCAGGGTTTGGAAACTCAACGATAGAGCGCTTATCTGTCATCTGTTTTGCAATCAAGTTGTCTTCGTAGTCGTACATCTGAACCGCGTAATCAATCGCTTTGCTACCGTCTGAATAGCCCGCTTCGCAAGCCACGGTTTTGCCTTCAAACCAGCAGCTCATCAATGGAAAGTGTGCTTGCGCAGGTAATGCAGCGAAACCAAGTCCCAGTGCTAAGCAAGGAGTCATTAAAGCGTTAAGTTTTGTTTTTATTGTCATGGTTCGTACCCTAGCCACAGTGCAAATTCTCAGAAGTAAACTGAGCGATAAAGGGCTCAAATGAGCCCTTAAGTTTTTTGGTTACTTAATCAGAGATCGAGCCCCGATATCACAGATTATTGAAGCAATGCTTCGAACGTTAGGTGAACGTTCGCGCTTGCTTTGTCTGCCAGTGGGTTGTCAATCAACTCACCTTTGTAGTTCGCTTTCATTACGTAACGACCCGCTACGTCTGGAGTGAACGTGATTTCACCGTTCTCATCACTCACTACATCAATCTGTTCTTGGTGGTTGCGGTAAAGCGTGCCTTCACGAGTGATCTCCGCTTTCACGTCTTTTTGGATTTCACCGTTGTAGAAGAATTGGAATGTCACCGGTTCGCCTTCAATGATGTCTGAAGGGTGCGTTACTGGCTTCATTTCAAGTAGCTTGCCTTCAATTTTGAAGACTGAATCCGATGGCTTACCTACTGTGATGTAGCTTTCTGCACGAGTGAAGCTGATTTGTGTTACCACGTCACGCGACTTTTCAGGAAGAACTGAATCACGTTCCGCTTTGTTTGCTTTGATCCATTTCACTGTGTCACGACGACCCGCTTTGTATTGCGTGTAGTAAGAAGGCTCATTGTTGATTGCAACTTTGTGCGTACCTTCTTCTTCGAAGTAGAAATCAAAGATTGAACGACGTTTGCCGCGAACAACAAAGTTAGGACGTTCACTACGGCCATCAGGCATGATGACATGTGCATTTTCACTGCCTGCAGGCTTATCAAAAACAAACGTACCGTGAGACGCAGTCACATCGAACGTTAGCCAATCACCACCTTCTTTAGATACGGTAAAGTGTGATGGCAAAATCCAGCGTGGGTGAGCTTGTGCTGTTGTCGTAACCGCTAGGCCGAATGCCATTACACCCGCTAGTGCAAGTGCCTTAATTTTTGTCTGTTTCATCATGTTCAATTCCATTATTTATAATTGTTAGCCGTGTCGCTCTATCTGAGCCTACGATGACGACTGTCTATTCTGTTCAGTTTGCTTTTGCTATTCGCACTTACTATTTAGCGATATAGTTCAGAGTGATTTCACCCGTCTCTTCTGTCGCCTTTAGCTCATAAGAAGCATTTACATCCGTTAGCGATACTTTTTGACGAAGGTAATTACGGCCGCCGTGTTCACGCACAACCTCGATATGAACCGTGTATTCGCCTTGCTCTAGAGTTTGGCCATCATCGCTCTTACCATCCCAAACGAAACGGTACTGGCCAGCAGGACGCGTTGCAGACGTCACAGCATCAACCAGTTCACGATCGTAACGGCCAACCTTTCTCCACCAGCTGCGCAGATCCTTAAGCCATTCGTCTTTACCGACCCAAAGCTCGATGGTTTTCACTGACTTTCGTTCGCTATTCTCTACCCACACCGCCACATAAGGACGTGCATACATAGAGGTATCAATCTTTGGAAGCTCAAAGCTGACATCCAGTTTTGCCGTATCAGGAATCGCTTGTGCCATACCTAGGCTTGGCAAAAGAGATAAAGCAAGAAGCGCCTTGCTCCAGTTCATTTTTTTCATTTTTAACAACCTTTTAAATCCGTTTAACCTTAAGTTCGCTCTTCAATCCGATTCATCAATCGAATCAAGCGTTAAGGCACGGCGACAAAATAGATAACCAATGAGATTGCAGACCCAAACACCGTCCATTTGATGGAAGTATTAAGCGTCTTTTTCTTAGGTAACAGTAAGCACACGCCAGTAAGCACAAAGAAGATCATCAATAGCGCAGTGATATCGATAAACCATTTCCATACTTCACCGCTGTTACGACCTTTATGCAGATCGTTCAACAATGCGATAACGCCGTAATTAGTGGTTTCGACTTCTACAAACTCAGACGTAACGTCAACAAAAACGGAAGCGTTGTAGCCGGGTCCTTTGAAGTCCATAGATACCTCACCGATGAGCAACTCACCATCTTCAATCTCTGAATAGATGTCCAAACCAGAAGGAACGCCGGAGAGGTTGGCTTCTTCGAACAGAAACGTTTCAAAGGCTGTCTCGTCAGCTTTTAAACGTCCGTCTTGAACCGTAAATAAACTTGTAGGAAGCGTTAGCGTAGAGCGTTGGATATTGGGTTGGCTTGATTCAAATAACTCAGGTCGGTTCAGGGTGATACCGGTTACTGAGAAAAAAAGAACCACGAACAGAAGCGCCATAGAAATATAAACATGAAGTCGACGAGCCCATGACTGAACCGCCCTACTTTTTAACGACATACAAACCAATACCTATAAATTTTATGGCGACAATTTAGTTGATAATCATTCGTATTGGCATTCAATTTACATTGTTTACGTTTGCCGAGTGGCGTAAAGAAATTTACATAACATTACATGGGAAGTAATCGAACTGTATGCATATTCTTGCTAACGTGTACTAAAGGGATTTGATTCGTTTTATTAGAGGTTATTGATAACAGGGTCAAAGCTCAAAAAAGCTCAATCTCAACATGCTTGATTGAGATGGGTTTAAGGTAACAGTCGTAGCTTTAAGGATAGAAAGTTGGGACTATTTGATCACTGGTTTGATGATAGCTAATGAAGCTTAAAAGGATTTGAAATGCGTATTTTTGTTTTGGCTTTTGCTGCGCTAGTGACGGCGTGCACCAGCCAAATAATCAGCACGGAAGAACATATTCAAGAATACATCGGTTCAGACATAACCGATGTACAAGAACGTTATCTCACCGAACGGTCACGCCCTATCAGTTTTTGGGCGTCTCGAAACTATGCTTGGGTTGAAACCAAGAAACCGTTAGACAATAGTTATACAGTACACGCATTCAAAAACCCTTATCGTGACTGCACCATTAATTGGGTTGCTGATACCAGCGGCGTGATTCAAAGTGCTACGTCCAGCGGCACGATGTGCGAGCCTTAACTGCCGCATTGGAACGATAAAGTTCAAAAAGCTTTAACCGCCAAAAATTAAAAAGGGTGTCATTTGAACCATCAAATGACACCCTTTTCTATTTACTACTTTCTCTTGTCTTCTTTTGCGTTAACAGCAGTTAGACGTTGCCGTTATCACTAACCGTTCTTAGCTGAGTCAGATATTTAATCCAACCTTTTGCTTCAGAAGAAGGCTCAATGTTGTTCGCACGTTTCGCTTGAGCAAGAGCATTATCAAGATTCTTTAGCTTGTACCATGAACGTACTTTCGCTAAAGCAACATCAGCTTGCTTGTTCTTGTCTTTCACTTTATCCAAAACAACCAGAGCACGATCGTAGTAACCTTGTTGAACCAGTAACTGAGCCACATTCCAATGATATTGCGTGTCTTTTCTAGACGCTAACGTCCACACTTCAATAGCACTGTCCCACTCTTTCGCTAACTGCCAGTAGGTTGCTTGCTCAGCCAGAAGTTGAACATCGCTGTTCGCATCATCTAACTTACTAATTTCTTGTGCTGCGCGCTCTGGAATGCCACGTTTCGCGTAAAGCTGCGCTAACAAGCGGCGATCTGAGTTCTTCAGCTCAACACCTTGTAGATCAGCCAGTGCTAACGTGTTCAATGCATCACGATTACGATCTAACCTAAGTTGAATACCAACCAGTTGACGCCACCAGTTATCTTTCTCGGGTTGAAGTTCAATCAAGCTTTCCAGTGTAGGAATCGACTGTTTCCACTGCTTTAACTGAAGCTGTGCGCCCAGTTTTAGCGATAGAGGTGATAACTCTGGTTTTGAATTGAACTTGTCGTGATTACCGATGGCCACTAGGACTTTCGACCAGTTTTCAATTTGGTATTCAGCTTGTGCAATTCGCATCCAAAGCGTGTCTTTCTTTTCCTTTTCAGGCGCTGTTTTCACTAACTCGTAGTAGTGCGGAAGCGCGTTTTTAAACTGCTGATCGTTCAACAACAAATCAGCCAGCATACGCTTCGTTATCCAAGCTTGCTCATCGACTAACAAATTCGTATCGACGGCATAAGTGAGCTGCTTAATCGCCGCGTCAGTTTTGCCATCTTGCCAGTAAAACACACCCAACATACGAGCTACGTATGCTTTGTCGTAACCTTTAGAAAGCTCCAAGCCTGCGAGTACATCAATCGCCTGTTTAACCTGTTCATCTTGAGCAAGCTTATGCGCCTTTTGAACACGAATGGCAGTATATTGAGATAGCTCTTGC
This sequence comes from Vibrio sp. 10N.222.55.C6, assembly GCF_041473395.1. Lineage (NCBI taxonomy): Bacteria > Pseudomonadati > Pseudomonadota > Gammaproteobacteria > Vibrionales > Vibrionaceae > Vibrio > Vibrio sp. 10N.222.55.C6. Next base: position 17,231 of record NZ_JBFRSD010000013.1, on the reverse strand, counting down.
GCTTGTGTTGTAAGGGGCATTAACAACAAGCCCACTAATATCCATATCTGTTTCATCATTTTGCCAACTTAAACTCTAGTTTCACGGTTTGACCAACCTGAGCTATCGCTTTTCCATCGACGACTTTTGGTTGATATTTCCATTTTTTAAGTGCTCTCATCGCTTCACGTTCAAACATACGACGTGGGTTTGCGTCAGTGACTTGAATGTCAATTGGGCGTCCCGTTTCATCGATAGTAAAAGACATAATCACATGGCCTTCAGCTCCACGCTTAAGCGCTTTCGCTGGATAACGAGGCTCTACTCGATACAAAGGCATTGCTTGTTGGTTTGACCCAAAATCAGAGAATGTCGGTGCGTTAATCGCTAAGCCATCAATGGATGTGTTCAAATCCAATGAAGGCAAAGAAGACATCGAATTCAGAGGCGTAACTTCAGCTTGTGACTGAGACGTTTGCGCTTCCGGTGGCGGCTCTGGCATTTCTGGTTTTTCAGGGACTGCACGTTGTCTTCTTTGAACTTCTTGTTCTTGTTCCACCATTACCATGTTGAAACTTAACGTCTCGCTATCGTCTGGTGAACGTTGGTGGCCATTATCGACCATCCAAGCCATGAAAGAAAACAGCGCTAAGCCCAACGCGCCCGCTAGCGGTAAAGCAAGAAATAGGCGAATCATTTATGAAGATCCTCCAAGATCATCGCTTATCAGCAGCAAGCGCAATGTTTTTAACACCTGCACCTTTCGCGGCATCCATCACTTTAACAACAGTACCGTTGTAAGCGTGTTCATCCGCTTGAATAACCAAAGAAGCATCAGGTTGTTCTAGCAACAAGTGCTCTAACGTCGCTTGGACACGTTCAACATCTACGACACGCTTGTCGATGAAAATGTCGTTTGCAGAAGTAATCGCAACAAAGATGCCTGCATCCTTTTGGCTTACTACGTTAGAAGCTTGTGGGCGATTGACTTCTACCCCTGACTCACGAACAAATGAACTGGTCACAATAAAGAAAATAAGCATGATAAAGACAATATCAAGCATCGAAGTAAGGTCTATTTGAGCCTCTTCGTTTTTAGAATGACGTCGACCGAGTCTCATCGTTGACTCCTTAAAGATTTTTCTAATTTCAATTCTAAGCGGTTACATACTTTCGCTAAGCGAGCGTGAACGAACATGCCCGCTAACGCTGCAACCATGCCTGCCATGGTTGGCAGTGTTGCTAACGAGATACCTGAAGCCATCAATTTAGGGTCACTGCTGCCTTGTGTCGCCATAATATCAAAAACAGAGATCATACCGGTTACAGTGCCTAGCAAGCCCAACATCGGGCAAATAGCGACTAACAGCTTAATAAAATTCAAGTTTTGGTTAAGCAAGATACTCGCTTGCCCTAACCAACCTTCACGAATGGCTTTGGCATGCCAAGAAGAGTGATCTTCTCTTTCATGCCATTTCGCTATCCAAGCTTGGCGTTGCTTAGGAAAGTAGAACGCAAGATAAAGCACACGTTCTACCACAAGCACCCAATACACTAGGACGACAGCCGCTAGCCACCACAGGACGAAACCGCCCTGCTCCATAAAGCTTGATAAAGACAGCAGCCAGTCACTCGTTAACCAACTCGCTGGTAATAGAGAACCCGACAAAATATCCATTACGCAGCAGTCCCAACTGGTGAAACAACAGCGTTTGATTCAACGGTCTTTTCAGCCTGCTCAGCAACAAGACCAATACCTTGCTTCTCAAGAATATTGCGAATGTTTTCTGCTTGAGTGCTAAGAATGTTGTGTGCCAGTAGAAGAGGCATTGCCGCAACCAGACCAAGTACCGTAGTTACAAGCGCCATCGAGATACCACCCGCCATAACTTTAGGGTCGCCATTACCAAACTGAGTGATCACTTGGAATGTTTCGATCATGCCGGTTACTGTACCTAAAAGGCCCAACATTGGTGCTAGTGCCGCCAATAGCTTAAGCATCGATAAGCCTTTCTCTAGGTGAGTCTGCTCATCAACGACGGCTTCTAAAAGACGTAGCTCAAGTGCTTCAACCGTTTGGTTTTGTTCTTTGTTGTACACCGCAAGAACACGACCTAGTGGGTTATCACCCGCTTGCTCAGGGTTCTTAAGTTGCGCGCGAATTTTCTGGCGTGCGATAGCAAGAGAGACACCACGAACTAATGCGATGATTAGACCAATAGCTAGTAGGCCAAGAATCACTTTACCAACCACACCACCCGCTTGTAGACGGTCAGTTAAACTTGGCGTAAGTGCTAATTGCTCTAGCATAAACCCGCGAGAAGGATCGACAACCACGTTAGATACTTCACCATTCGCTAACGAAGAAAGTGACGCTAACGTTGGACCATTTTGTGGTTGCTTAAGGTAAGCGATCGCATCTTCACGCTGAGTGTTCCAGCTAACATAGCCTTGCTCTGTCACAAGACCAATCGAACCTAGTCGGTAAGCGTCAACCTTGTTTGTATTGCCTTCACCATTAATGAATGCAATTTGAGATTTGCTAAGCTCAGAGCTCGCTTGGATCTGTTCAACCATGCTCATCCACAAACCGGTCAGCTGTGGCATTGAAGGCAGTGATTTAGCATCAATGATTTGATCAACAGTTGCAGTGTGTTCAGCACGATCAACACTATTCACGGTTGAGCTAAGCTCTGCGCCGAGTTCTTTTGCGTTTTGACGAACGACACCGAACAGCTCGCCTAAGCTACCGGTTTCTAAACGCAGCTTCTCTTCTAAGCGAGCAAGCTTGTTTTCGTTATCACTGAACGTTTGAGTCAGAACATCTGTCGCACCTTGGATAGACGTACGCTTCGCTTCAAGCTGAGCTTTGATCGCTTTCAGTTCTTGTTCTGTCTTTTTGAAATCAGCTTCACGCACTACGTTGTGAGAAGCTTGAGTACGGTTTTCTGATTTTGCTTTGTTAACGAGCTGAGCCGTTGAGTCTGAAGCTGAGAAAGCAGAAAATGAAAGTGATGTAATGCAAAGCAATACTGCTAATGATTTTAAGTTCATTACTTAACCTCCGCAACAATTAAAGAAACAGGTAAAGTAATCAAGCTTGGGGCAGCTTGTTGGCCAGCAATATCGTACGCTTTATCTAGCTCAGACTTCATAGAAGAATCAAGTTCTTGCCATTGAGCTTCTGTTTGATTCCAAGCCCAGTATTGGCTGCCATTTAGGTTACGAGCAACTAAAGAGATACGACCTAAGTGCAGAACATCTGCCTCGATTGTTTTATCACTCGCCAATGCGACACGACCTTGGTAAACACCCAACTTAATGCCGTAGTCCATCTCGATTTGGTATGCCTCTAGGATACGGCGGTATTTCTCAGCGTCACTTACGTCAGCACGAGTCATCATTGCTTGTAGCTTTTCTACTCTTTCTAGACGCTGTTCTTTCTTAATCGGCACGTCTTTCTCTACCAACTGTTCAAGACCATCGATCATTTGATACATCAATGGCACAACACCTTGGCGTGTGTATTTGATTTCTTCGATCTGCTCTTCAATGCTTTGAGCTTCTTGGTTTTGGCTCTCAACTAATGCAGCAAGGTGATCGTGATAGATTTCTAGGTTTTTAACTTCTTCTTGCAGACGCTCAATCTCAGCTTGCAGCATTAAAGTCGCTTGTGAGCTTTTATCAATAACCTTTTGGCTCGAAGCCGACGCGTTATTGGTCTTGTTTTGAATTGATTGAGCTTGATCCAAGCTGTTTGCCATAGAAGACGTTGCAACCAAACTGATGGCAAGCGCTAGGCTAGTTTTTAAAAGATTCATAATTGTAGTCATTTACTATAGAAGAAGGTCAAATACATTTTATTGATAAATACTATTATTGATAAGCACTCTCATTATCATTAAAAGTCACTCGCATTACTAGGGATATTTTACTGAATAGCAGAATCACGAAAGGAGAAAGCCGAAACTTTCCCCTTAGTATTTAGGCTAACAATAGTACCCTACTAACAAATTAGTATTTTACCTGTAAAGTCGCCATGTAGTTACGGCCTTCGCCGATTACTACGTCTTCAGCAAATTGGTGGTTTGAAGATGTTGAACCGCCCCCCGCTAGGTATTCTTTATCAAATACGTTCTCGACTGTTAGACGCGCTACGAAATCAAGAGAATCGTCGTACTTAAGCGTGTATGCAGCACCCATATCTACACGTGCGTAGCCGTCTTTCTTGAATGTGTTCGCGCTATCGCCGTAACGAGAACCTTCGTAGATAAGACCCAGGTTCACATCAACTTCGTTTGTTGCTGCATAGGTAGACCAAACGCTTGCTGCAAACTCAGGTACGTCTACTGGACGGTTACCTTCATATGTTTCATGGTTCGTGATTTCAGCATCTAAGTACATTGCAGAACCAGACATTGAGAAGCGCTCTGAAATAAAGCCTTGCGCTGCTAACTCAGCACCACGGTGAACTTGTTCGCCACCTTGTGTCTTCGTCCAATCGCCTGATGAAGTGTCTTCTACATCCATTGAAATGTTTTCTTGGGTAATATCGAATACCGCACCAGAAACGAATAGACGTTCGTCCATCAGTTCCCACTTAGTACCGACTTCGTAAGACACGCCCGTTGCTGCGTCAAGAAGTTCGCCATCGTTGGTGTAGTTGCGGCTTCCGCTAGACACAACACCTTGTGGTTCGAAACTTTCAGAGTAAGAAGCGTAGATACTACCGTTTGATGCTGGGTGGTAAATCAGGCCAAGCTTAGGCGCTACATTTTCTTCTGCTACGCCATCACTTACTTTACGGTCGAAACGAGCACCCGCAAGAACTTGCCATTCATCATTAATAGTAATCAAATCTTGGATGTAGAAGCCCCAAGTATCGTAAGTACTCATCTTACCTAGCGATGTTGGACCCACTGACGGCGCTGGTACTGTTGCATCTGGTACGTATTCAGCGCTGCTGAAGCGATCCATACCACGGTAGTAGCTGTAACCTAACCAGTTAGCACCGAATAGTAATTGGTGTTCTGTGCCCGCAAGATCGGCGGTTGTCGTTAGATCTACGTAAGCCGTTCTAAAACGCCATTTGTCATGACGGTAGTTACCGCCTTGAGTAACGGTACCCGTACCGTCAGGGTTCATATTTGAAAAGCTTGGGTAGCTTTCCATATCGATACGTTCGAAATCTTGGTAGTTGAAACCTGTTTTCACTGACCATGTATCAGTTAGATTAGCAGCAATATCAAAACCAACGTTCTCAACATCATTCTCGATCTGTGACCACTGTGCATCCCAGATGTGCTTGTCGCTACCTACTCGGTTGCCGTCTAGCGTGTATAAAGCGCCAGAATCTACGCTACCTTCGTCGTTAGTTTTGTCGTAATGAACAGAAACTGTCACGTCTTCAGTTACATCGTAATCAACGAATACACCACCAACAAAACGTTCTGTTTGTGGTTCAGTTCCGTCACCATAAGTTCTCCAAGAGCCGTAGCTTTCTTTAGATAGAATCGCGCGACCACGTAGAGTTTCAGCGTCGTTCAAAGCGCCACTTACGTCTACCGTTGTACGAGAATGGTCATTAGAACCAATATCTTGGCTAACACTTACTTGCGTATCGTAAGTTGGCTTTTTGCTTACCATGTTGATCAAACCACCTGGTGCAGAAATACCGTAAAGAAGACCAGAAGGTCCTTTTAGTACTTCAACACGCTCTAGCAGTTCGATTGGTTGGCGGTAGTGAGACCAGTGTTGTTGGCCATTTTTCAGGAAGCCTGAAGAGCTCTCTACCGAGAAACCACGCAGAGAAAAACGCTCACGGTTACGACTAGTACCACCAGCACTGACACTCGCGTCATTCTTAAGAACGTCACCTAAGGTTGTTGCACGCTGTTCATCGATGATTTGCTCATCAATTACTGAAACTTGTCCCGGAGTCTCTAATTGAGTCGCCTCCATGCGCATTGCTGTTGTGTTCGTGTCGGCTTTGTAGCCGTAATCTCGACCTTCAACAACCATATGTTCATCTGTTTTTACTGTTTCTGCCAGTACTGCCGGTGAAGCTAGTACCGCGCCGATCACTAAAGCCAATGGGCTCTTTGAAAACATGTCCTTTACTCCGATTTATTCTTTTATTCGAACACTTTTTATTTTGTTGTGTCCGTTGTTGTCCCGTTTCCGGTACCACTGAGTCATTTCGGAGGTGAATATAAGTGATAATTATTACCATTTGCATTAAATTTACATTCTTTGCATTCGTAAAGTTTTGTAAAGCGCTTAGAAAGACTTTGTCCTCTCCACCAGAAATTGTCGTTCAACACATCATTTGATCCTCTGACTTAATGATTCATTCACAAATAAGTGCACAACACTTTATTACAAGGTTATTTGCTCCATCAATCCAACCCCAAAACCGATAAGAAAACCTTCTATCTTATTTACTACCTTTGAAACGATGTTTTTATGTATAAAATCCTCGATAAATGTAAATAAATAGTGAATTATTTTGTTTTTATTTGTTTAATTTACACAATTATCAGTGATTTTGATCACATCTATAATTCCAAACTCATTTTTTGTTTTTCGAATTGATTATCCGACTGCTAATCTCCTGCTCACTTTGAAAAGGTATCAAAGTTATAAATAATAAGGAGTGTTCTAAATGAATACCAAGAAACCTATGTCTCTGACTGGTCGAGTAATCCTCGGTATGGTCGTAGGTATATTAACGGGATTCGCCATTCAATCCCTTTTTGCAGACAACGGATTTGTTAACAACTACATCGTTAACGGACTCTTTGAAGTGGGCGGACAAATCTTTGTCGCCAGTTTAAAAATGCTTGTTGTGCCTCTAGTCTTCGTTTCACTAGTGTGCGGTACAAGTTCTCTTAAAGACTTATCAACTCTTGGCCGTATGGGTGGCAAAACGCTTGCACTTTATATCGGTACTACTGCCGTTGCCATCACTCTAGCATTAACTATCGGTAACCTGTTCCAACCTGGAGCTGGTGCGGATCTTACTGCTGCGAGCTCTTTCAAATCAGCGGATGCCCCTTCTCTGGGCCAAGTAATCATCGACATGTTCCCAACCAACCCTATTCAGGCGATGGCTGAGGGCAAAACGTTACAAGTTATCGTATTTGCAGTGTTGTTTGGTATCGCAATCAGTGCAGCGGGCAAACCCGGTGAACGTATCGCTGCAGTTTTCTCTGATCTAAACGAAGTGATCATGAAGCTAGTTGCGCTACTAATGAACCTTGCTCCTTACGGCGTATTCTTCTTGATGGCGAAACTGTTCTCTGGCCTTGGCTTAGGTGCAATTTGGAACCTAGCAGAATACTTCTTAGTGCTTGCTGGTACCCTGCTGTTGCATGGCTTGGTGACTTACAGTGCGATGCTTAAAGGATTCACAGGTCTTAGTCCGATTACGTTCCTACGTAAGATGGAAGATGCAATCATGTTTGCATTCTCAACAGCATCTTCGAACGCAACAATTCCAGTAACTATGGAAACGGCTAAGAACCGTATGGGCGTAGACAACAAAGTCGCTTCTTTCACAGTACCACTAGGTGCAACTGTGAACATGGACGGCACTGCAATCATGCAAGGTGTTGCGACGGCGTTTATCGCGCAAGCGTACAACATCGACCTTTCAATGGGTGATTACCTAATGGTTATCCTAACGGCGACACTGGCGTCTGTTGGTACTGCAGGTGTCCCTGGTGTTGGTCTTGTTATGCTAGCGATGGTATTGAACCAAGTTGGTCTACCGCTTGAAGGTATTGCTCTAATCATGGGTGTTGACCGCCTTCTTGATATGATTCGTACCGCTGTAAACATCACAGGTGATAGTGCCGTATCTATCATCGTTGCTAAGTCTGAAGGCGCTCTAGACGAGTCTCGCTTCAACGACCCAGCAGCAGGTGAGAAAGAAGAAGAAGTTAAGCTAGCTCGCCAACAGGCATAGTCTCGCTTATCTTATGCTCTTGTCTTCAAGCTCAGGCGTAATTAATGGCTACGCCTAGCCCATACCAAAGCGCATAAAGAAAAACGCCACTGCAGATGCAGTGGCGTTTTTATTGGGCTATGTTTCTAAGCTATATTTCTGAGCAATATTTCTGAGCAATATTTCTGAGCAATATTTCTGAGCAATATTTCTAAGCTATGTTTCTTAGCACGCTTTCAGTCATAGTTATCTATGGAGCAAGACAGGTAACAGCAGGAAGCTAATCAGCGATTGGGAACATTAGATTTACTCTCAATCCCCCACCTTCTCTATTCTCAGCAGTTACATGTCCATTCATCACACCCATCGCTTCTTTAACAATCGCAAGGCCCAGACCGTAGCCACCAGACCGTTTGTCTCTTGCTGATTCAATACGAGTAAACGGGTCGAATATACCTGCAATCTTGTTATCAGGAATACCATCACCGTCATCTTCTACAGATATTACACTGTAACGTCTATCCATTACCTGTTCGTATGTCGTCACGACCACATGAGCGTTCTCACCCGCGTATTTAATGGCATTCCCGACCAAGTTACCAATGACTCGAAGCAGTAGCCTCTCATCAACGTTCACCATTGATATCGGCGTCTCTAGGGAACCAATCAAAGTTTGATTCGGTTTTAAATCGTTTTGCATCTGCGCGATCAACATTGAACAATAGTGCTCAAGGTGCATTAAACTTAACTTGGAGTCATAGCGAGAGGTTTCTAAGCGGCTAAATTCAAGTATCTCACCCACCAGCTTATTCATCTCTTCTGTTTCATTTTCCATTCGTTCTAGCAAACCAATGCTTTTATCATCAACCTTGCTGCGCAGCAGGTGTAGTGCGAGGTTTTGCCTTGCTAATGGTGTTCTTAACTCGTGTGAGACATCACGAATCAAACAACGTTGCTTTTCAGCCAGAGATTTAATCTCAAAGGTCATATAATCAAAATCGTGTGCAAGCTCGTTGAATTCACGCGTGGTGGAGTTCAACTCCGACACCACACCGACCGTGAAGTCACCTTGAGCCAGTCTGCGGCTCGCTTCTCTCAATCTATCCAACGGTTGCTGAAGGCTTTTGGCCATGATAATCGAGAACAGAGACAATACGACCAATGCAATCAATGCAATCAATGCTTTAAGCATATAGGAATATGGCGCAAAAGATTTTGCGGGATGAAACTGGTGCGGTAGTTGGATAACCAGTGTTTTACCGTTATCCAGTGGTAGGCCGAAGATCGGCTTACTCACACGATCACTAAGTTGGTGATCTAACGTTCTTAAGTATTTGAGCTTAAATTCAAAATGTGGGTGCATGTGACGATGTGTGATCGGACGATTGTCTTTATCAATGACGAACAGATAATACTGCTGAGCATTACCCCAGTCCGCGAGTTCATCCATGTCCCCTTCTTCGATCAACACATTCGCTTGGTAAGCAAGGTCGAGCATTTCCGCTTTTACCGATTCTGGGACTTTAAGCAGCGCTTTCATCAAGGCTCTTTCAGCGACACCTTGCAGGATCAAAATACTCACCAAAATGACGGTCAGGTAACTGAACAGTTGGAAAGTGAGTCCGTCTTTACGCTTAGCAATAAAATCAGGGCAACGCAGCAGTTTTTTACTCATGCTCCGACCGACTCTAGGTAACTGTAACCTTTACCACGAACGGTTTTTATATGTTGTTTAGACAAACCTGCCTGAACGAGCTTTCTACGTATATTGCTGATATGCATATCTAAATTACGATCGAAGGGACACAATTCTTTCTTGAGTACATGGATTTGCAGATCAGATTTTGAGACGACAATACCGTCATTTTTGACCAAATAATCAAGCAAGTCTTTTTCAGTGCCAGTTAATGGCAAACGAGAGAGTTGTTCACACAAGCCGTGATTAGAGGAAGCTAAAGATTGTCTTTGGCGTTCAAAACCCACTCGACGCAAGATCACCTTAATACGGGTTAAGAGTTCAGGAACATTGAAAGGTTTAGCGATGTACTGGTCGGCGCCTGCTTGGTAGCCATCGAGCATTGAGGCATCGTCGTTAAGTGCGGTTAGCATAAGAATGGGAGTAGCAAAACGCTGACAAATACGTCTTGCTACTTGAATGCCGCTTAGGTTCGGAAGCATTACATCGAGTAGAACCAAATCGACAGGGTGAGATTGAATAAACTCAAGCGCGGATTCACCGCAATGAACAGTATCAACGTGATACCCCTCATTTTCTAACACTTCACCCAGTAATTCACACAACTGAATATCATCATCAACAACTAAAACGCGAGACATTACACATACCGATAAATAAGAACTGTTTGCATTCTAATTATCGTTATTATTGATTTCAATTATAAAGTGCCCGATTTCCTCTATAGAAGAAAATCTTTTTCAATCGGTACAAATTTTGATGCAGAATCGATAAGATTTTGAGCAGTTAACCCGGGAACACCATACACTTCAACAGGCTTGCCAAAGCGCTCTTTGATTCGCTCTACAAGGATTTCGAAATCACCGTCTCCTGATACCAAAACAATCGTATCAACCGTCTCAGCAAGTTCTATCGCGTCTAACGCAATACCCACATCCCAATCGCCTTTTGCACTGCCATCTCGACGCTGAATAAACGGCTTTAACTTCACATTAAAGCCCACACCACGAAGGATATGATGAAATTGACGCTGCTTTGGATCTTGGCTTGAGATTGCGTAAGCATTAGCTGCAATAACGTTACGCCCTTCCGTGGCAACATACCAAAACTGGTTATAGTCGAAGTTAGAACGGTATTTGTCGCGCGTCGTGTAGTAAACGTTCTGAACGTCGACCAAAATTGCTATGTTTTCCATAAATTCATACCTTTAGATTTTCCGTATACCCTATTCTATTCAATTGTAAAATGCGAGTCGCTTTACTCAATAAAAATGAACCTGCCAGCTATCGTTAACGTAAATCTAATATCTTTAGCGTAAAGCTAAGTGTCTTTACGTAATCCTAACTATGCTTATTGTAAGTGGATTTGTTTTGAGCGTTTCTTAGGTGGTTCTGATCTTCACCTTCTTCTTTACGTAGCGTTCAAATCGTACTCAGGCTTAGAGTTTTTAAAGGGAGGTTGGCAATGCTGCACCGACAAACACACAATTCGATCGTAAGCATCGACACAACCAAAGCGATGCAAACTTTAAATCAACCATCAAACTCTGGTAGCTGGTTTAGTTTGCTTAAACTACTGACCATCAGCACGGTAATAATCATGAGCTTAACCATCAATTCAGTACTCGCCTACCCCGCTTATTCTCACTCAAAGCCTTTGCCACACCGCAGTGTGATTTATTTCGCTCCAAAGGAAGATTCAATCGTTAAAGAGTTTCTGAATGAAGTGTTGCTCAATAACTGTCAATTGGACGAACGAGATGTCGTCATTATGGTTATTGCTGAGAGTGGTTACACAGTCCCAACTTGGTTAGAAGAAGAGTTTAACTTAGAAGCAGTCACCAGTATTTACGAGATCCCGAAAGGATCACATACCGCTGTTTTGATTGGTAAAGACGGGAAAGAGAAGCACCGATGGAGTGGCAAAACAGATTGGAAACAGATCACCAATATCATTGACGAAATGCCGATGCGCCAACAAGAAATGCAGCGACAAGGCAGCCGCTGCAGTATTTGATTCTTGATGGACTCAGTAGTGGCTTAGAGATCCAATTAGAAGGTCAAACGATCAAGCTTGTTTGTTAAACCAAGCAAGTTTTTCATGGAGCTGAGCCACGCTGCCTACAACAATCAGCGCTGGGCTCTTTGCGACGCTCGCAAGGTCAGCTAAATCACGTAACCCACCTCTAAACACCTTTTGTTCTTGGCGTGTACCGTTTTCGATGATCGCAACTGGCATGTCAGCTCGCATACCATTATCGAGTAGATTCTTCTGAATGTTCGGACTCTCTTTCAAGCCCATGTAAAACACGATGGTATGGTTGTGCTGAGCAAGAGATTGCCAGTCAATATCTTCGCCATCTTTCTTCAAGTGACCTGTAATAAACTGCACGCTTTGTGCATGATCACGGTGCGTCAACGGAATGCCCGCATAAGCCGTTGCTCCGGCAGCAGCTGTGATGCCCGGAATCACTTCAAATCTAACGTCATTTTCAGCCAGTGTTTCACACTCTTCCCCGCCACGACCAAAGATAAATGAGTCTCCACCTTTAAGGCGTACTACATGCTTGTTCTCTTGTGCTTTAGTGACCAATAGTTGGTTGATCTGATCTTGAGGTACGCAGTGATGATCGAGCTTTTTACCCACATACAGCATTTCCGCTTCTGGGTTAGCCATCGCCAAGATATCCTTTGATACCAAGCGGTCATAAACCAAAACGTCTGCTTGTTGAATCACTCGTGCCGCTTTTAACGTAAGTAAGTCTGGGTCGCCCGGACCCGCGCCTACTAATGAAACCAATCCTTTGGTTATTTCTTTAACATTCGATGACGATACTTCTGACATGCTGTGCTCCGAAGGTTTGCTTGTTTTATCTCAAGCTTCAATCTATGTGATAAGTCACTGTATTCATGATGACTTATCCAAATCCTTAACCCTTAGACTATCAGGTGTTGAATTAAATATTCAGTCTAAATACTAACGAAGATAGAAGTAATTATAACAAAACAGTCTATTGCGAGTAATTTGCGCAATGATATAAGGGCTTTCGAACTAAAAAAGCCCCAAACATGTTGTTGGGGCTCTTAATCTCATACTAAATTACGTTTCACCGTATTCAGAATTACTTAGCACCTAGAGAAGGAGCTGTTTTAGCATGAGTTAGGTATAGAGGAACACACGTCATTAATAGACCACCAACGATGTTACCTAGGATTGTTGGGATAAGGTTGAAGTTCAACCATGTCGCGATACCAAAATCAGCGCCAAGAATCATACCTAGTGGGAATAGGAACATGTTTACCACTGTGTGCTCAAATACGAGTGCGAAGAAGATGAAGATTGGGAACCACATCATTGCTACACGGCCAGATACTGTGCGTGCAGTCATGTTGCCAATCACACCTAGACATACCATAAGGTTACAGAAGATACCGCGTACGAAACACGTGATCCATCCGTCCATACCCATGTTTTCAAAACCTAGGCTACGACCTGTAGAAACAGCAATGAACTTTTGAGCAACAGCGTTTGGTTCTAAAGAGAAGTTACCCGTTAGTGATACTGCAACAAGGAAAGCAACAATCAAAGAACCGATAAGGTTACCAAGACCAACAATACCCCAACAACGTAGGATACGACCCCAAGTAATACCTGGGCGGTTGTCGAATTTCGCTAAAGGTGCAAGGCCGAATACGCCAGTTACTAGGTCATAACCCATTACACTTAGAATGACGAAGCCAACTGGGAACACAAGTGCGCCAACAAGGCCAATACCGGTTTGAACCATTGCTGTAATAGCAACAACAACCGCTAGAGAAAGGATGATACCAGCCATAGTGCTTCGAATCAGAAGATCGCGAGTACTTGTTTTCGTTTTCGCTTCACCCACATCAATCATCGTTTGAACGAATTCAGCTGGTTTGTAATCAGGAGACATAAGGTTGTCCTTAAAAAGTTTAAATTAAAAGTTAAAATTGGATAGGAAAAGGCTCTAGTTGCCGAGTTAAGGCAATATCGAGAACTAGAACCCTTGAACTATCAAATCTTACTCATCCGAAGATTAAGCAGAGATTTCTACAGCGCCTTTGGCAACACGAGCTTTGTACGCTTTCACGTTGAAGTTCTCGTCTTCCATGCACACACCTGTTGCTAGGTTAAAGCGTTGCTTCTTAAGTGGGCTTGCTACCCAAAGCTCTTCTTTGTGCTCAACAATCAAGCCACGTGATAACACGTTTGACTGGAAGTAAGGGTCTGTGTTGCTAATCGCGAATACTTCTTCAGCTTTCGTTGGGCGGAATACAGCTACTTGCTCACCACCAACCAACGCACAAACACCTGTACCTGGGATAATGTCTTCGATCTTACAAACTTTGGTAAATGCCATGATGTCGTCTCCCCTTAAACAGATTCTACGTGAATGATGTCGCCCTGATGCTTTGAAGTAATGGCTTCAGGGTGTTTCTCAGTGAATGTCGCAGGACGGTGTTGTTCACGACCATCTTCAACAAACACAACGTTATCATCGCGGTCATCAGCATTGATGAAGTGTGCAAAGCGCTTAAGTTGAGCTTCGTCGTTGATTGTATCTGTCCATTCACAAGCGAAGTTATCAACTAGGCCAGCAATGTCAGTTTCAAGTTGGTCATTGATACCAAGCTTGTTGTCTACAATCACTTCACGTAGGTAATCAACACCACCTTCTAGGTTGTCCATCCATACCGAAGTACGTTGTAATGGCGCAGCCGTGCGGATGTAGAACATCATGAAACGGTCGATGTACTTGATTAGCGTTTCTTGGTCTAGGTCGCTTGCCAGTAAGTCTGCGTGACGAGGTTTCATACCACCGTTACCACATACATACATGTTCCAACCTGCGTCAGTCGCAATAATACCTAAATCTTTACCTTGAGCTTCAGCACACTCACGAGTACAGCCAGACACACCAAACTTCATCTTATGAGGAGTACGGATGCCTTTGTAACGGTTCTCGATCATCACGCCTAGGCCAACTGAATCTTGAACGCCGTAACGACACCAAGTAGAACCTACACATGTTTTCGCCATACGAAGTGCTTTTGCGTAAGCTTGACCCGTTTCGTAACCTGCAGCGATTAACTTCTTCCAGATTGCTGGTAAGTCATCTTTCTGAGCACCAAATAGGCCGATACGTTGTGCACCTGTGATCTTGGTGTACAAGTTGTATTCAGCAGCAACATCAGCAAGAACGCTTAGTGCTTGAGGTGTTACTTCACCACCCGCCATACGAGGGATTACAGAGTAAGTACCGTCTTTTTGCATGTTACCTAGGAAGTTGTCGTTGGTATCGTGCAGCTTCACTAATTCAGGCTTAAGGATGTGTTCACCCCAGCAAGAAGCAAGGATAGAACCTGCTAGAGGCTTACATACTTCACAGCCGTAGCCTTTACCGTATTTCTCTAATAGCTCATCGAACGTTTTGATTTCTTCGATGCGAATTAGGTGGAAAAGCTCTTGGCGAGAGTATGCAAAGTGCTCACACACGTCGTTCTTCACTTCAACACCAGCTTTAGCAAGTTCAGCGTTTAGTACTGAAGTCACTAGTGGAATACAACCACCACAACCAGTACCTGCGCCTGTTACTGCTTTGATATCACTGATTGTGTGGTGACCTTCAGCAACCGCTTGAGCGATCTTGCCTTTAGTCACATCGAAACAAGAACAGATAACAGCAGACTCAGGAAGAGAATCCGCGCCAAGTGTTGGCTTTTCAGCACCAGCATGAGCAGGAAGAATCAATGCATCTGGGTGTTCTGGTAGGTCGATTTCGTTCAGCATAAGCTGTAGAAGATCACCGTAGTCAGACGTGTCACCAACCATTACTGCACCAAGCAGCTTCTTGTTGTCTTCAGAAACGATTAGACGCTTGTAAACTTCTTGTTCTTCGTTTTGGTAAACGTAGCTCTTACAGCCAGGAGTACGACCGTTCGCATCGCCGATAGAGCCTACTTTCACGCCCAAAAGCTTAAGCTTCGCAGACATGTCAGCACCTTCAAATGTGCTTTCGTTACCAACAACGTGGTCAACCGCTACCGTTGCCATTTTGTAACCAGGAGCCACTAGGCCGTAGAACGTTTGGTTCCAAGACGCACACTCACCGATTGCGTAGATGTGTTTGTCTGTCGTTTGACAGTGATCATTAATCTCGATACCGCCACGTGGTGCAATACCCAGCCCCATTTGACGAGCAAGTTTGTCTTGTGGGCGAATACCAGCAGAGAATACGATGAAATCAGTTTCTAGCTCTGTACCGTCTGCAAAGCGCATTACGTTACGAGCTTCAGTGCCTTCAGGAGCAATCTCAAGCGTGTTCTTACTTGTATGTACGTTAACGCCCATACGTTCGATTTTTTGACGAAGTTGGTTACCACCCGCTTGGTCAAGCTGCTCAGCCATTAGCTTTGGAGCAAACTCAACAACGTGCGTGGTTACACCAAGAGCTTTTAGTGCGCCTGCAGCTTCAAGACCAAGCAAACCACCACCAACAACCACACCAGATTTAGAATTCTTAGCGGTTGCTTCGATAGCTTTCAAGTCTTCGATTGTGCGGTAAACGAAACAGTCTTTACCTTCGTTACCTTTGATTGGCGGAACGAATGGGTATGAACCTGTAGCAAGGATTAGCTTGTCGTATTGAATTTCACGACCAGTACTTGAGTAAACTGTTTTCTTTTCACGGTTAACGTTAATAGCACGCTCACCGATCAGCATGTTGATGCCGTGTTTCTCGTAGAAGCCTTCTTTAACTAAAGAAAGTTCGTCCGCAGTATGGTGTGAAAAGTAAGAAGAAAGGTGTACACGATCATAGGCTACGCGAGGCTCTTCACAGAAGACTGTGATGTCCATGTTAGCAACGTCTGTCTTCTCGACTAAATCTTCGATATAGCGATGGCCGACCATCCCGTTACCGATTACGACTAGCTTCATCTTGCTCATAAGAATTCCTGAAGGTTATATATTTCTTAACTGAGCGAATAATGAATTATGAAAGAAAATGAAAATATGATGTAAATCAATTACGAAATCGAACTACCCTAAAGGGGTAGGACAAAAGAGGTAGATCTGCTGATTTATCATACGAAGCAAACGAATAACCGTAGGTTTAATAAGGTTTAGCGGGATTTTATATACACTTTCGTGCAGTAAATAAGATGTTGTAAAGTTTCACAATAGGTTAGCAGTAACACAAGTAAATGACAATCACTTTCATTTGCGGTCATAATAAGTGTAATAACTCATGAAAGCGTTACAGGATCATGAGCAACTATGTATAAATATGAAGAATTTAATGACGCAAAAGACAGTCGCCCTTTTCCATTCCCCACTCATTCCACTCACAAACGGCGCAATTGGTTAACAGATGCTGTTGGTTGTTTAGCAAATGATAGGTTTACATAAGGAAAAGACCGGCACAAAAGTGATCTGATATAGCTTGTTCCTAGTGGTGCTACTGATTAGAGAGCATACGTGGAAGTTTGAACATAGCATGAGGGTTTAGAATTTCAGATAGCAAAAAGGCCAGCATTTCTGCTGGCCTTTCAACTTTGAATAGTGGAGGCGCCTCCCGGAGTC
>NZ_JBFRSD010000012.1:0-46442 GCF_041473395.1 Vibrio sp. 10N.222.55.C6 | reverse complement strand
ATGAAAATGGTTTAGTCTCATTGTCTTAAACAATGCATCCGGACGCGGGATGGAGCAGTTTGGTAGCTCGTCGGGCTCATAACCCGAAGGTCGTCGGTTCAAATCCGGCTCCCGCAACCACATTACAGTTAAGCGCGATAGCGGTTAACTAATGCGATACTAGCTCAGTTGGTAGAGCGCAACCTTGCCAAGGTTGAGGTCATCGGTTCGAACCCGATGTATCGCTCCAGCTTTCTTCTAAAAAAGCTAATAAGTACTTTAAACCTCTGTGTTTAAAGGCGACCACAAAGGTCACGCTCTTTCTTTAATGCTGCGAAGCATAATCCCCCCAAAAAAGCAAATAATCCTCCATCATGGTGGATATTTTTTTGTCTTAAATTTTTCATAGCAACTGAAATGCTAGTAAATATCAGGTCTCTGAAGCAGACACTTGAGGTTTTTCACATCTATAAACAGACTTATCCACAAAATGTTAGGTGTGGATAACTTGGTTGATAAAGTTGTTTCAGGCTTAATTCTTTACCTATCCCTAAAAGATCTTTCTTGTTTTCAATATATTAGATGAATTGCAGCGATCGTAACTTGTTGTTTTTTATCAAGTTGGATGCCTATCTTGGATTTAATAAAAGATCGTTAACTTGTTGTTTTTTGATCTTAATCATTTATCGGTACTGTGTTTAACTTTGCTCGGGTGTCGGAAGTTTACGAGAGTTCTGAATTTTTTCCACATTGTTAGAATTGAGAACAAGGTCAAACATTGTTCTAAAATTATGTGCAACGAGTTGTCTTAAATGTTGGACTGTTAGTGGGGGCTCGCTTGCCATATATTGGTATATAAAGCGTTAAGCGTCTCTTGGTAGTCCTTTCTCTACTATACGTATCAGTCTGTGCTTTTTGGTGGAGATTTTGCTGTTACTTTTTTGCACACAGCTATTTTTCTGCGTAGAGCTATCTTCTTGCACACTGCTAGCGTTGGGTAACTGCTGTAGTTGTTTATTCAAAGCCCACTCAATATGCACATCAAGCATTTCGTTTTTGCCTTGATGAGACTCCAGGGTTTCAATAATGCGTTGTTGAAATGGTGCATTGCCCATCGCAACAAAGATATTGCGTAACCACTGGGTGTGGCCGATACGTCTGATTGCTGAGCCTTCCATTTTCTTTAGGAAGGTTGCTTCGTCCCAACTTGAAAGTGAAACCAGATCGGCTTCTTGGAAATCTTCTCTGCGGTGAAAGTCTGTTTGCTCTGTGAGTTCGGCATGACGATTCCACGGGCAAACTAACTGACAATCATCGCAACCGTAGATACGGTTACCAATGGCATCTCTATACTCTTCAGGGATCACACCATCATATTCAATGGTTAAGTACGAAATACATTTGCGCGCATCAACCACGCCATCAGCAATAATGGCACCCGTTGGGCAAGAAGTGATACATGCGGTGCATTTGCCGCACTCATCAACACTGGGTTCATCCGTGGGAAGAGGGATGTTAACTAACAGCTCCCCTAGAAAGAACCAAGAGCCAGCGTCTTTATCAAGAATTAATGAGTGTTTACCTGTCCAGCCCAACCCTGCTTTTTGAGCGAGTGGTCTTTCCAAAATGGGCGCTGAATCGACGAAAGGGCGTGAGTCTAAACCCTCGACCTCTTTTTCAATTCTTTGTCCTAGCTTTTTCAACTGGTTACGGAACAATTTGTGATAGTCGCGGCCTAAAGAATAGCGGCTGATGTAGCCTTGAGTGGTATCGCTTAGGTTAGAGGCGAACTGAGCTTCTGGTGGTAGGTAGTTCATTCGAGCGCTGATCACTCGAATTGTGCCTGGGTGAAGTTCATCAGGACGTGCACGCATCATCCCATGTCGAGCCATCCAATCCATTTCGCCGTGGTTGCCAGCATCTAGCCATGCTTGAAGAGGGGCTTCGTGTTCACTTAAATCAACATCGCAGATGCCAACTTTTTGAAAGCCCAGCTCTTTTCCCCAGATTTTAATTTTTTCAGCAAGATGGTCTAGATTCATGGCTTATTTCTTATTTTCTCTGTTTTACAATTAGAGATAAGGCTAATTAAAATTAGGTTCGGCAAAAATGGGGGCGGATCTTAACGGATCTTAGTGGTGTTGACCAGAACAGACGCGTTTTGATCAGTATTTTTCATAGAACTTACACTTGAGTGCTTGTCTCCCAAAAGCATCACGGTTTACTATTCTTGTTCTTTTGATTTTTATATAGTCAACGATCGATTTTTAGAGAACGTATTCATGAGCACGAAACAATTTACTTTGAAAGATGAACAAGCAACGATTCAATTAGGAACGGAGCTTTCTAATCTTTGCTCACAGCAGACGACTATTTATCTGCATGGTGATCTTGGCGCAGGTAAAACGACTTTCAGTCGTGGCTTTGTAAAAGCACTTGGCCATCAAGGAAATGTAAAAAGCCCAACGTATACTCTAGTTGAACCTTATCAACTTGCAGATTGGCAGGTGTACCACTTTGACCTTTATCGCCTAGCAGATCCTGAAGAGTTAGAGTTTATGGGAATTCGTGACTATTTTACGCCGGATGCTATCTGTTTGGTTGAGTGGCCTGAGAAAGGTTATGGGATGCTACCAGAAGCCGATTTGGATATTGATATTCGTTACCAAGACGATCACCGTGTTGTTTCTTTAACCGCTAATAGTGAATACGGACAGCGCTTACTTAGTCAGTTGGAGTTATGTTGATTTCTAAACGCCTTATTTCAACAGTGGCCATGATGGCTGCTGTTTTTTCTATACTGTTTTCTTCACTTGTTTCTGCAAACTCACTGAAAAGTTTAAGGGTTTGGCCTTCTCCAGAAGAAACTCGTGTGGTTATCGACTTAAAATCAGAAGCGGACTTTAGCTATTTCACCCTGAGTAGCCCGAGTCGCTTAGTGGTTGATTTAAAAAATACCAGTCTTGCGACTAAGTTACCGGTCGAGGTGAAAGACAGCCCTGTTCTATCTAAGATTCGTAAGAGCTCACCGCCAGACAAAAACACCTATCGCTTGGTTTTTGAGTTAAAGAAGTCGTCTAAAGCAGAATTATTCAAACTGAGCCCGACCCCAGGTGGTCAGTATGGACACCGTTTGGTGATCGACTTACCTCATGGTGCGGCAAGTAAAGCGACATCGACACCGAGTAAGCCAACGGTAAGTAAGAACATTAATCAGGTTAAGCGCCAGAAAGATATTCTAATTGTGATTGATCCTGGCCACGGTGGTGAAGACCCAGGTTCGATTGGTCCTACGCGTAAATACGAAAAAGACGCGACTCTGAGTATTTCTAAGAAGTTAGCAGCTCAACTGAATGCGGTCCCGGGGATCAAAACTCGTATGACTCGTAATGCTGATTACTTTGTGAACCTGAATCGACGTGTTGCGATTGCTCGAGAGAATGAAGCTCACCTGTTGATCTCTATTCACGCCGACGCCTTTACGACGCCTCAACCAAGAGGTGGTTCAGTGTTTGTATTGAACACTCGACGCGCAAATACAGAGATCTCTCGTTGGATTGAGAATAAAGAGAAACAGTCTGAATTGCTTGGTGGTAGCGGTGCAGCGTTCACAAGCAATATTGATGATAAGAACGTAAACCAAACCCTGCTTGATTTGCAGTTTAGCCACTCTCAAAAAGAGGGCTACAAACTGGCAACGGCAATTCTGTCTGAAATGGGTAAGGTTGCGAAACTGCACAATAGCAAGCCGATTAACACCAGCTTAGCCGTATTACGTTCACCACAGATCCCATCAGTACTGGTAGAGACAGGTTTTATTTCGAATCCGACGGAAGAGAAGCTTCTTTTCCAACGTTCGCACCAAGATAAATTGGCACGAGCAGTGACTAAAGCGGTGGTTAAGTATTTGAAGGCTAACCCGCCTGAAGGGATTATCTTGTCTAACGCAACGTCATCAACGGGCAGCGTGAGCCAACATAAAGTCTCTCGTGGTGAGTCTTTGTCTGTGATTGCGAGCAAGTATGGTACGTCGACACAGACGTTGATGAAGCTCAACAATCTGAAATCGAGCAGCCTAGCAATTGGCCAAGTACTTAAGATTCCAGGCAGTGCTTCAACTTCATCATCAAGCAGTGCGGTTAAAACGAAGACCATCACTCACACGGTTAAGTCTGGAGAGTACCTAGGTAAGATCGCCAGCCGCTATAAAGTGTCGGTGGCTGATATTAAACGTGAGAACCGTTTGAAATCAGAGACGGTGAGAGTAGGCCAAAAGTTACGTATTACGGTTGAAGTTAAAGATGTTCCTCTGCGCAAACACAAAGTTGCAAGAGGTGATTACCTTGGCAAGATAGCTTCGAAATACGGCGTGAGCGTCAACAGCATTCGCCAAGCGAATAAGCTAAGATCTGACAGTCTGGCTATCGGCCAAGTGTTGATTATTCCTCACAAGTAGTCTTGGGAATGCTAAACAGCTTCAGGTATATCAATGATAAAAAATAAGAACTAGTGCAAACGTAGCAGCGTTTCCATCAATGGCAGTAAGGTAGCTATAAATATGACGATCAAAATACTGCCAGCTCGGTTAGCTAACCAAATCGCAGCGGGTGAGGTGGTAGAAAGACCCGCTTCTGTTGTAAAAGAGTTGGTTGAGAACAGTTTGGATTCTGGTGCGACACGTATCGATATTGATATCGAGAAAGGTGGCGCCAAGATGATCCGCGTTCGTGACAATGGTAAAGGCATCGTAAAAGATGAGCTTGCCTTGGCACTGAGTCGTCATGCTACCTCCAAAATCCACACTCTTGATGACCTAGAGGCGATCGTCAGCCTCGGTTTCCGTGGTGAAGCGCTGGCGAGTATTAGCTCGGTTGCGCGCTTGACCATGACTTCACGCCCTGCCACTCAAGATCAAGCTTGGGCAGCACACAGTGAAGGTCGTGATATGCAGGTAAAACTGCAGCCAGCAGCACACCCAATTGGTACTTCGGTTGAGGTGTTGGATCTGTTCTTCAATACACCAGCGCGCCGCAAATTCTTACGCACCGAGAAGACTGAATTCACCCATATTGATGAGTTGCTCAAGCGTATTGCATTAAGTCGCTTTGATGTGACGATCAACCTTCGTCATAACGGCAAGATGATTCGTCAGTACCGCGCTGCCAAGACAGAAGTTCAAGCAGAAAAGCGCATCGCTGCGGTATGTGGCAATCCTTTTGTTCGCCATATGCTTGAGATCGAACTTGAGCACCAAGGCTTAAAACTTCATGGCTGGATCACCACACCTGAAGGGGCCAGACAGCAAAGCGACCTGCAATACTGCTATGTGAATGGTCGTATGATGCGTGACAAGCTGATCAACCATGCGATTCGTCAAAGCTACGAAACCAGCCTACGTCCAGACCAATTCGCGACGTATGTGTTGTTCATTGAACTCGATCCACATCAGGTGGACGTGAATGTCCACCCTGCAAAACATGAAGTGCGTTTTCATCAAGCGCGCCTTGTGCATGACTTTATTTACCAAGCATTGAGCGATGGTTTAGCACAGAGCAAGCAGATCGATGCTGCACCAATCAATCAGTCGGCTTTTCATCAGTCAGAAGTGATTCATCATCAGCAAGATAGTACGAGCTCTGCAGTTGATGGTGTTGCAAGTTTCGCTGAGCCAGAAAGCGTAATGCCTAGCAGTTCGGATCAAACCCAAGTTTCGGATAGGGTGCGACACGCTATTGAGCAAACGCCTGCCTACCCGAGAAAAGCAGAATCAGAGCACGCTTTTGATAAGCCTCAACACAGCGTTAATGATGGTGGGCGACACTATGTTTCATCAATTAGCCCAAGCTCATCAACCAGTCCAAGTTCATTAGCTGGCCGAAGCTCGGCTACTAGTGACAGCAGTTTTACCGGTTCCTCTCGCCAAGAGTGGATAGAGTCTCGACCTGAACCTAAAAAAGAGAAAGAGCCACACCAACATCATGGTGAACCCGCGCCATCTAAGCGAGAAGTGAAAGCCTATAAAGAGCTTCTGAAAACGCCAGATTTTGATGAGCAAGTTGTACAGCCTTCACTTTCTCAAGAGCATGTGGCACCAGTAGAAACCAGAGACAACTTAGAAAATAAAGAAAATAAAGAAGCTAAGCCTGCTCAACAGAATCCTGTTCATTTAAAGCCAAGAGCACCTGTAACGGACTTGGGCAAAGCGGTCTCGATTGTGGAACGTCAGTATCTGGTAATGGGCAATAAGAACGGCAGTGTGCTGGTTTCCTTGGCTAAGGCTGAGTTATTGCGTGTTGTTGGTCAGCTTGATACTCGAGGTGGTGCGTTAAAAAGCCAACCACTATTGGTGCCTTTATCGATTAAGCTGGGTAGTGAACTTGTCGAAGTTGCTAAGGCGCTGAGTCAAACTCTGGCATTACTGGGGATTGAGCTTAAGGCGCGAAACAGCGAGGCGGTAATGGTGATGGGCGTGCCTTCTCCTTTAAGGCAGCAAAACTTACAAATTTTGATCCCAGATCTGTTATCTTACGCGGCTTCATTAAACGCTCAGATTGTTGATAAACACTCGGCTAATGTTTCTAACGACCTATTGCCATCATTGGTCAACTGGATCGGGATTCAAACCGCACAAGTAAAAAGCGACTACACTTTATCTGAAGCGGTTCAACTAGTTGGGGAACTAGAACAACTTTGGCATGGTCTACTTCCATTAGATGATCCAGAGTTTGTTAATCCTATCGACTTTTCAGCGACTATAGCCGCGTTTACGGTTTAATTTTTTCGCGACGACCTTTGTCTTTTTAGCTGAATACGTCGCGACACAAAGCCCTTTGCTAAAAAGCGCTAAAACAGAGAAGCAAATACAAAATATCATGACTGAAAAATTACCTTTAGCGTTGTTTTTAATGGGCCCAACGGCGTCAGGAAAAACAGATTTAGCTATCCGCTTACGTCAGAAATACCCTGTAGAGATCATCAGCGTCGATTCGGCATTGATCTACAAAGACATGGATATTGGTACCGCTAAACCGGATGCGGAAGAGCTTGAGCTCGCGCCTCATCGCTTGATTGATATTTTGGATCCAAGCGAAGCGTATTCTGCGGCAGATTTTCGTCGTGATGCGATCAATGAAATGAATAAGATTGTAGCGGAAGGCAAAATCCCGTTACTTGTTGGTGGCACAATGCTGTACTACAAAGCATTGTTGGAAGGTTTATCGCCATTACCAGCCGCGGATCAAGAGATTCGTAAGCAGATTGAAGCGGAATCTATCGAACAAGGTTGGCAGGCATTGCACGATCAATTAAGAGAGATAGATCCCGTATCCGCTGAAAGAATACACCCAAATGATCCACAAAGGCTTTCAAGGGCATTGGAAGTTTACCGAATTTCGGGTAAAACATTAACAGAGCTAACTCAAACGAAAGGCGATAGCCTGCCATTTCGTGTAAAACAATTTGCAATAGCTCCCAAGGAAAGGACTGAACTCCATCGCCGCATTGAGCTGCGTTTCGAGAAGATGATAGAAGCTGGGTTTGAAGATGAAATGAAGGCGTTGTACGCCAGAGAAGATCTTCACCCTGAACTGCCATCGATCCGATGCGTTGGTTATAGGCAGATGTGGGATTATTTAGACGGTAATTGTGATTTAGACGAAGCGGTTTTCCGTGGTGTCTGTGCAACCCGTCAGTTGGCCAAGCGACAAATCACCTGGTTGCGCAGTTGGGATGATTTAACTTGGTTAGATAGCGAAAACATTGATCAAGCGTTAGAAACTCTTTCAGATGCAATAGCATCTGATTAGTATTGCTGTGTATAATGTGATCGCTTTTGCGTGAATATACTCTGGAAAGGATCCGTTATTGAGGCTTTTAAAAAATCACAGCCTTTCAATAACAACGGAGTTTTTTTATTCATTTAGCTCAGATGCAAAGGCCGCACCTTTTTGTGCACCACTAGCTAAATAATTACAACAAAATACAAATAAGGAAAATAAAATGGCTAAGGGGCAATCGCTACAAGACCCATTCCTAAATGCACTCCGTCGTGAGCGCATTCCAGTCTCTATCTATCTTGTTAACGGCATTAAGCTGCAAGGTCAGATCGAGTCTTTCGATCAATTCGTGATCTTATTGAAGAACACAGTAAACCAAATGGTTTACAAGCATGCGATTTCTACTGTGGTACCTGCTCGCGCAGTTAGTCACCACAGCGGCGAGCAACGCACGCCATCTGATCGTCCAGAGAAGACTGAAGATTAATCGTTCAATTTGTACAGCTTGCGCTGTAATAAGGAGTTGGTTGCTTGTTTGACCGTTATGAATCCGGCGAGCGAGCCGTACTTGTTCATATCAACTTCACGCAAGAGGGAGAATGGGAAGATCTAAGCGAATGTGAAATGCTGGTCTCCTCAGCGGGGGTAGAAACGCTACAAGTGATTACTGGTAGCCGACAATCCCCACTCCCTAAATACTACGTTGGAGAAGGTAAAGCCCTAGAAATCGCACAAGCTGTTCAGCTAACCGGTGCTGAAATTGTGATTTTTAACCACTCCCTCTCTCCTGCCCAAGAGCGCAACCTCGAGCAATTGTGTAAATGTCGTGTGATTGATCGCACGGGTTTGATCTTAGATATCTTTGCACAACGTGCGCGAACTCATGAAGGTAAGCTACAAGTTGAGCTCGCTCAGCTTCGTCATATCTCTACTCGACTGATTCGTGGTTGGACTCACCTTGAAAGGCAGAAAGGTGGTATTGGTCTTCGTGGTCCAGGTGAAACTCAACTGGAAACCGATCGACGTTTGTTGCGTGACCGTATAAAGGCAATACTACGTCGTTTAGCGAAAGTCGCTAAGCAGCGTGAACAAGGACGACGTGCTCGTAATCGAGCTGAAATCCCAACAATTTCTTTGGTTGGTTATACCAACGCAGGGAAATCAACACTTTTCAATCGCATCACAAGTGCTGGTGTTTATGCGGCAGACCAACTGTTTGCAACCCTAGACCCAACACTACGTAAGATTGATTTGGCAGATGTCGGGCCTGCAATTCTCGCAGATACCGTAGGTTTTATCCGTCATCTACCACACGACTTGGTCGCTGCGTTCAAGGCAACATTACAAGAGACGCAGGAAGCTGACATTTTGTTACATGTTGTTGATGCCAGTGATGACCGTTTTCGTGAGAACATTCAGGCTGTTCATGAAGTATTAGAAGAAATCGATGCTCATGAAGTGCCAACCCTTGTAGTCATGAACAAAATTGACTGCATGGAAGACCAAAAACCTCGAATTGAAAGAGACGAAGAGGGCGCACCTCGCGCTGTTTGGGTTTCTGCAATGGAAGGAGAAGGTATTGAACTGCTGTTTGAAGCTTTAACTGAGCGTTTAGCTAGCCAGATGGTTCAATTCCGGTTGTGTATTCCACATCAACATCAGGGCCGTATTCGCAGCTTATTCTTCGAGATGAAATGTATTCAACAGGAAGAGTATGATGAAAATGGTAACTTGTTGATAGATATCCGAATGCAACAAATAGATTGGTCTAAACTTGAAAAAAGAGAAGGGGCGCTCTTAGGTGACTTTATCGTTACCAAAGAGACTGCTACAGTATAACGTCATATCAAATGATGGAGCTTTCTAATGGCGTGGAATGAGCCTGGAAATAACAACAACGGCGATAATAACGGCCGCGATAATGACCCTTGGGGTAATAAAAATAATCGCGGCGGCCGAGAACAAGGACCGCCAGATCTAGACGAAGTGTTTAATAAACTAAGTCAAAAGTTAGGTGGCAAGTTTGGTAAAAAGGGTGGCAACGGTAACGGGCCATCTATTGGTGGTGGCGGTGCAATTGGCTTTGGTGTCATTGCCGTTATTGCTATTGCTATCTGGTTCTTCGCTGGTTTCTACACCGTTGGCGAAGCAGAAAGAGCAGTAGTACTTCGACTGGGTCAGTTCGACCGTATCGAAGAACCTGGTCTTAACTGGCACCCACGCTTCATCGATGAAATCAGTGATGAGCAACTAGTAAACGTTCAAGCGATTCGTTCTCTACGTGCTGCTGGCACGATGCTAACGAAAGATGAAAACGTTGTGACCGTTGAAATGGGTGTTCAATACCGTGTTTCTGACCCATACAAGTACTTGTATCGTGTAACGAATGCAGACGACAGTTTACGTCAAGCAACCGATTCCGCGCTTCGTGCGGTAATTGGTGACTCACTAATGGATAGTATCCTGACAAGTGGTCGTCAGCAGATTCGTCAAAGCACTCAAGAAACGTTGAACCGTATTATTGATAGCTACGATATGGGTATTCTGATTGTTGATGTGAACTTCCAGTCAGCACGTCCACCTGAGCAAGTGAAAGATGCATTTGATGATGCTATCGCGGCTCGTGAGGATGAAGAGCGTTTTGAACGTGAAGCTGAAGCTTACCGAAATGACATTCTTCCAAAAGCAACAGGTCGTGCTGAGCGTTTGAAGAAAGAAGCGGTGGGTTACTCAGAGCGCACAGTTAATGGTGCTCTAGGTCAAGTTGCTCAATTCGAGAAACTGCTACCTGAATACCAAGCTGCTCCTGAAGTAACACGTAACCGTATGTACCTAGATACAATGGAAAAAGTGTACTCAAGCACATCGAAAGTCCTGATTGATTCTGAATCAAGCGGTAACTTGCTATACCTACCAATTGATAAGCTAGGCGCACAAGGTGGTTCTCAGTCGGGCTCTCGCCCTGCAAAAGCATCATCAACTTACGATCAAATTGAGTTAGAAACTCAAGCGGATCCAAAGCCTAGCACTCAAACTCGTTCAGACAGTTCACGCCAAGGGAGATACTAATAATGCGTAAATTAATGATCCCTGTATTAGTTGTGACGATTGCCCTTCTATTGATGTCAGTGTTTGTGATTCAAGAAGGTGAGCGTGGCATGGTAATTCGTTTTGGTCGAGTTCTCGATGACAACGGCGTATCACGAATCTATGAACCAGGTCTGCACTTTAAACTACCGATGTTTGATCGCGTAAAAGTACTTGATGCTCGTATTCAAACGATGGATGGCCGTTCTGACCGTTTCGTAACATCAGAGAAAAAAGACGTTCTAATTGATACTTACGCAAAATGGCGTATTGCTGATTTTGGACGTTTCTATCTGAGTACCGGTGGCGGTAATATCATGACGGCAGAAGCACTTCTTGAGCGTAAAGTGACAGATGTTCTTCGTTCTGAAATTGGTTCTCGTGAAATTAAGCAGATCGTGTCAGGCCCTCGTAACAAGGACATCCTGCCAGACTCTGCTGATAGCGAAGTCGTCACAACGGTAGCGGCTGCAGAAGCACTAGAAGTTGATGGCGAACGCGATAAGATCATGGAAAACGTTTTGTCTGGAACGGCAGAAAGTGCGATGGCTGATTTAGGTGTTGAAGTTGTTGATTTTCGTATGAAGAAGATTAACCTTCCTGACGAAATCAGTGAATCTATCTACCGCCGTATGCGTGCAGAACGTGAATCGGTTGCTCGTAGACACCGTTCTCAAGGTCGTGAGAAAGCGGAAGTTATCCGTGCTCAAGCTGAGCTAGAAGTGGCAACAGTTCTTGCTGAAGCTGACCGTACAGCTCGAATCACTCGTGGTGATGCGGATGCAGAAGCAGCGAAGATCTACTCTGATGCGTTCAGCAAAGATCCTGAGTTCTACGGCTTCATGCGTTCATTGCAAGCTTATGAGACATCATTTAGCGATAAGAGCGACATTCTAGTACTGGATCCGAAGACTGACTTCTTCCAATACATGAATCAAGCAAGCGGCGCTCCAGCAAAATAAGCTGATGCGTTAGCGAATGCTTAGCTTAATAAGCAAAATACGTTAAAACTTAAAAGGCTCCCATTGTGGGAGCCTTTTTGTTTTCTATGACTTCTTTCAGGAGGAGACATGTTTGTGGATTCACTATTGGGGCGCGAGGGAAGGCGCTTAACAGAGTGGTACTTATAAACAGATTAGTACTTATAGAAACTAACGGTAGGTCATGAAAGCGATAACCGCTCCAGCCACCACAAGACAGCCTCCAATGCGGCGCAGTTGCGTGTCTGGTTGCTCGCTCAGTTGCGCGACCATGTTTCTCCAGCCATTGGGTGCAATCAAGGGGCCGAGCCCTTCCACAATAAGTACGAGCCCAATAGCGAGCCAAATTGATTGAGACATGGTTCTGCCTTTTGTCTGTAAAAAAGCAATGATATCAGTATCTTTACACATCTGCCCCCAGTTATGGCTGGTTTATTTTTGTACAGCGTTAACGTTTATGAACAAAAAGTGACTGCAAGAAGTGTGATTCAGTGCTAGAATCCATTTTTAATTAGCAACAGAAATTGGAAAGATGGGAAATAACGTAGTCGTTCTAGGCACCCAATGGGGTGATGAAGGTAAAGGTAAAATCGTTGACCTTTTAACTGAAGATGCAAAATACGTGGTTCGCTACCAAGGCGGTCACAATGCAGGTCACACACTTGTAATTGACGGTGAAAAAACCGTTCTTCACTTAATTCCATCAGGCATCCTACGTAATAACGTTAAATGTGTTATTGGTAACGGTGTAGTATTATCGCCTGACGCACTTCTTAAAGAAATGAAGCCTCTTGAAGATCGCGGTATTCCAGTACGTGAACGTCTTTTCATCTCTGAAGCTTGTCCTCTAATTCTTCCGTACCACATTGCAATCGACAACGCGCGTGAAATCGCTCGTGGCGCTAAAGCTATCGGTACAACGGGTCGTGGTATCGGTCCTGCTTATGAAGATAAAGTTGCTCGTCGCGGTCTACGCGTTGGTGACCTTTTCGATAAAGAAGCATTTGCTGAGAAGCTAAAAGAAGTGATGGAATTCCACAACTTCCAACTAGAGCACTTCTACAAAGCTGAAACAGTAAGCTACGAAGAAGTTCTTGAGCAAGCGATGAGCTACGCAGATATGTTAACTGCGATGGTTATCGACGTAACTGACGAACTAGACGCAGCACGTAAGCGCGGCGACAAGATCATGTTCGAAGGTGCTCAAGGTACGCTACTAGATATCGACCACGGTACTTACCCATACGTAACGTCTTCTAACACGACTGCTGGTGGTGTTGCTGCAGGTTCTGGTTTCGGTCCTCGTCACATCGGTTACATCCTTGGTATTACTAAGGCTTACTGTACTCGTGTTGGTTCAGGTCCATTCCCTACTGAGCTATACGATGGCCTTGAGAAGCAAGACCCAGTTGGTAAACACCTAGGCGATGTTGGTCACGAGTTTGGCGCAACAACTGGTCGTCTACGTCGTACTGGTTGGTTCGATGCTGTTGCTATGCGTCGTGCAATCCAAATCAACTCTCTATCTGGTATGTGTCTAACTAAACTAGACGTTCTAGATGGCCTAGAAGAACTAAAAATCTGTACTGGTTACAAGATGAAAGATGGTTCTATCCTAGAAGTTTCTCCAATGGCTGCTGAGTCATTCGAAGAAGCGACGCCAATCTACGAAACAATGCCTGGTTGGTCTGAAAACACATTTGGTGCTAAATCTATCGACGCGCTTCCACAAGCTGCTCTAGATTACATCAAGCGTATCGAAGACCTAACTGGCGTTCCAATTGATATCGTATCAACTGGCCCAGATCGTAACGAAACTATCATCAAGGTTCACCCATACGGCGCATAATGCCTGCTGAGTGATTACCAGGCACGAACAGTGCTTTGATAATAAAATAGTTTTCTAAAAGCCGACTTTATTAAGTCGGCTTTTTAATACCTGCAATTTAGCCGTTCACTCTTTGATGGTGATCTTTTAAGCGTCATCAGGCAAAATATTGCCCATTAGCGGCAAGTTTTGTCTAAAGCCGTCGGGGTTATTGCCGATACAGATATCATGGAAAGTGAAGTTCACACTGTTTTGTGCGTGTAGAAATCCTCTGCACCCCTCAATAGATAACTTTAGCGACAGATAATAGAGTGCAGGTATGAAGCTACGAATTGTGGCAGCTTCATTGATAATGGCACTGAGCTCACCCTTGAGTCATGCAAATTTGGCTGATGTGGGAGAGCCCGTTCCAATATATACAGAAGCTGAACTGATTAATTTAATCGAAAATAATCAACATCTAGAGCGAGTGAAAGCTGATAAGTGCCAGTTAGTTGAAGATATCGTTGCTCGCGCAACGCGTATTAGCTTGCCTTCTTATGAGTTTTTATACGGTGATATGTTGGCTTGGGGTGTGTGTGTTCCACAAGATGTAGAGCTTGGCCTTTACTATATGGAGAACGCGGCACATCAAGGTTTACCCGCTGCATTAGAGCAGTTAGGTCGTTATTACTCTCGTGGTACTTTGGTACAACAAGATCAAGAGCGTGCGATTCCGTATCTACGTGAAGCGGCCTCTATGGGTAACTTAAGTGCGAGCATTCACTTAGCGGAACTCTTGTTACGTGACTACGGTAGCCCATTGGATTATGAAGATGCTTACCGTTGGTTGTATAACTCGGTAACCGCAGACCAAAGACAACACAGACGTATCACTGTGCTTCGTAGCGGTCTGGAACAGAGAATGCCAGACAATATTATTGCTCGAGCAAAGCGTCGAGACGTGTTCTGGTAAGACAGATTATTGAATGAGCAATGATGATTAATGACTGCACTCGTTAATCATCTAAAAAACTCGTATTAAAAAGGCCTCGCTGAGATTCATCAGCGAGGCCTTTTTTGATCTGAACGGAAAACCGTTTATCTAATTCGGTAGCGTTATTGAACCACCTCACCAGACTCAATCACCGTTTCACGAACAGCCTTGGTGAAATCGAGTGCTTCTTGACGAATCTTATCTTCGTCTACCGTTAGCATGTCGCGATCTTGCATGATGATCTTGCCATCAACGATGGAATGACGAACATTGCCTGAGTTAGCTGAGTACACCAGTGCTGAGTATGGGTTGTAGACCGGAACCATATTTGGCGCCTTAGTATCGATCACTATGATGTCAGCCAGTTTGCCTGCTTCAAGAGAGCCGATCTTATCTTCCATGTGCAGCGCTTTTGCTGCGCCCATGGTCGCCATGTCGATCACTTTGATCGGCGGCATCGCAGCACGATCTTTGTTAACTAGCTTGTGAACTTTAGCGACTTGGTTGAACTCATCAATGGTGCTCAGTGTGTTACCAGACATTGGGCCATCAGTACCTAAACCGATACGCACGTTCTCGTCATACATCTTAAGGGCAGGTGATACACCTTTTGCTGACTTGATGTTAGCACTCATGTTATGAGCTACACCCATATCCGATTTCTTCACCAGTTCGATATCATGTTCGTCAACGAGGATCATGTGTGCACCCACCAAGTTCTTGTTGAGTGCGCCAATGCTGTCCATGTATTGAACCGGGGACAATCCATCAGAACGCTCTGCGATTTTCTCTTCTTCACGGTGTGATTCTGCAAGGTGAATCATTACTGGAACATCTAACTCTAGGGAGAGCTTAGATATTTTCTGCAGGATCTCTGTGGTGTTGGTGTAAGGCGCATGCGGTGCAAACGCTGGTGTGATTCGCGGGTGATCTTTGTATTCTTCAATGAAGTTCAACGCGTACTTAATGCCTTCTTCGGCGTTGGCCGCATCGGCTACAGGGAACTTAATCACCGTTTCACCTAGGATGGCACGCATACCGATCTTATCGACGGTTTTTGCGACTTCATCTTCGAAGTAGTACATGTCGGCGTAAGTGGTCACACCGCCTTTCACCATTTCAACGTTACCTAGGTTGGCACCAATGCGTACCATGTCTCGCGATACTAGCTTCTTCTCTAGCGGAAAGATGTAACGGTGCAGGCGATCTGGCACATCATCGGCTAACGAACGGAAAACTGTCATTGATACATGAGTATGGGTATTGATGAGACCTGGCATAACGATATCGCCATCAACGTCTAACACTTGCTTAGCTTGGTACTGCTTCTCTAGTGAAGCATCACCAACCGCAATGATTTTGTTGTCTTTGACCACAACAGTACCGCTTTCATAAACCGTTTTGTCTTGGTTCATGGTTAGAACCATCGCATCGGTAATCATCAGGTCAGCCTTTTCCATTGCCGAACTTGCGAATGGGAACAGCGCTAGGCTCGCCATAGCTGAAGCCAATAAAGTGCGTTTTAGTTTCATATCATACCCAGAACAGGAGTTGGTAAAGTGCGTGGATAATAGTGTATTTCATTCATGGCGCAAACGTTTGTTTTATCGTTTGCTTGAAATTTTGATGATAATCCACGTCTATGAAGCGATGTTTCACAAAGTGAAGATATGTATCAATCTGAGGTTATTTGAGTGTTTTCTAAAGCATATCTGTAGCTTACCCCTAGCATCAGATATACTAGGGGTATATACCTTCCTTGCTTAAGCAGGCCCGCCTATGTCAAAAAACACACCAACGTCAGAAAATACGACAGCGACAACCACTGTTGATCCTTTTGCCGACCGAGAGTCGAAAAATTACGATAACCCAGTACCAAGCCGAGAGTTCATTATTTCGTTTCTAACAGACGCGAATATTCCGATGAACCGCAACGATCTATTCGAAGCTTTGGGTCTTGCTGGAGAGGAACAATATGAAGGGCTGCGTCGTCGTTTACGTGCAATGGAGCGTGATGGACAGCTTATCTTTACTCGTCGTCAGTGCTACGCATTGCCTGAGAAGATGGAACTGATCAAAGGCTATGTGATTGGTCATAAAGACGGTCATGGTTGGGTTCGCCCAGACGGCAGTGTGGGTAAAGACAATGATATCGTGCTGCCGCATCATCAGATGAAAACCATCATGCACGGTGATTACGTATTGGTTCAGCCTACTGACAACAGTAAGCGTGGCCGTCGTGAAGGTCGCTTGGTTCGTGTGCTTGAAGAGCGTAAAACGCCACTTGTTGGTCGCTTCTTCCTAGAGTACGGCCATTCTTACGTTGTTGCTGATGATTCGCGTATTAGTCACGACATCCAGATCCCTACTGAGCATAAAGGCGGTGCTCGAATGGGTAATGTGGTTGTGATTGAAATTACGGATCGCGGTGGTCGTTCTCGTAACATGATGGGGAAAGTAACCGAAGTTCTTGGTGAAAACATGGCGCCGGGTATGGAAACGCAGATTGCGATCCGTACTCACCAGATCCCACAAGAGTGGCCTGAAGCGGTAGATAAGCAAATCGAAAACCTAGGTGAGCATGTTCCTGAAGAAGCAAAAGAAGGACGTGTAGACCTGCGTAAACTGCCATTGGTTACCATTGATGGTGAAGATGCGCGTGACTTCGATGATGCGGTTTACTGTGAAGCGAAGAAAGGCGGCGGCTGGCGTCTATGGGTAGCGATTGCTGACGTAAGTTACTACGTTCGCCCAGATACAGCGCTAGACAAAGAAGCGATTAACCGTGGTAACTCGGTATACTTCCCGTCACAAGTCGTGCCAATGCTGCCAGAAGTGCTTTCAAATGGTTTGTGTTCATTGAACCCTCAGGTAGACCGTTTATGTATGGTGTGTGAGATGACTATCTCAGACAAAGGTAAACTGTCAGGCTACAAGCACTACGAAGCGGTAATGAATTCTCATGCTCGTCTTACTTATAACAAAGTAGGCGCGATCTTAGATGGCAATGAAGAATTACGTGAGCGTTACGAACCTGAAGTACCACATCTTGAAGAGCTTCATAAGATGTATAAGGTGCTTAAGAAAACGCGTGACGAACGTGGTGCGATTGAATTTGAAACGGTAGAAACTAAGTTTATCTTCAATGCGGATCGTAAGATTGACCGTATTGAGCCAGTAATTCGTAACGATGCACACAAGATCATCGAAGAATGTATGATTCTTGCGAATATCGCATCGGCATCTTACGTAGAAAAAGCGAAAGAGCCTGCGCTGTACCGTGTTCACGAAACTCCGGGCGAAGAGCGCTTAATGGGCTTCAAGAGCTTTTTAAGTGAATTAGGTTTAACACTGGAAGGTGGTCTGTCGCCATCACCAGTAGACTATGCACAACTGATGCAACAGATTAATGAACGTGAAGATCGTGAATTAATCCAAACTATGCTGCTACGCTCAATGAAGCAAGCGGTATACAACGCGGATAACGCGGGTCACTTTGGTTTAGCTCTTAAACGCTATGCTCACTTTACCTCGCCAATTCGTCGTTACCCAGATTTGCTATTGCACCGTGCGATTAAGTACCTTATTGCGAAAGAAGAAGGTCGTAACAGCGAACGTTGGACGCCAACTGGTGGTTACCACTACACTTTCGATGATATGGACTTCTACGGCGAGCAGTGTTCAATGACTGAACGTCGTGCTGATGACGCAACGCGTGAAGTAAACGACTGGTTGAAGTGTGAATACATGCAAGACCATGTCGGTGAGGTGATGGATGGTGTGATTGCCAACGTGACTGGTTTTGGCTTCTTTGTTCGTCTAACTGAACTGCACATTGATGGCTTGGTACACATCTCAGCGCTAGCGAATGATTACTACCAATTTGATGCTGTTGGTCAGCGTCTAGTGGGTGAAAGCTCAGGTAATATCTACCGCTTGGGTGATTCGGTTAAAGTGAAGGTTTCTGCGGTTAATTTAGAAACTCGCCAAATCGACTTTGACTTAGAAGACACTGATCGTCAGCCGCGTGGCAAAGGCAAAACAGCCAAGAAGCGTGCAGCCGAAGCGATGAAAAAGGCGAAAAGCAAGAAGCGCTCAGCAGTGAAGAGTAATAAGCCAGGTGTATCAGCGAAGCCTATGGTTGAGCCAACTAAGCGACCTGACGGAAGCAGCGAAGGCCCTGCTAAGAAGAAAAAGCCAGCGAATAAAACCGGTGCTGCTAAAGCTCGCGCTAAGAAAAAGCGTGCTGCAAGCCGTAAGCCAAAGGCTGATAACTCTTAAGACTGATAGATTTTAAGGCTAAATAAGGCGCTCTGCTAATCAGGTTTAGCGCCTACTGATTTAGTGTGAAATGACTTTAATGCGAGAGTATCAGGCACAAGACGCATACTCTCGAAATGAACAACACAGAGGTGGACACATCGGCATTGATGTCATTCATCTCTGAGCAATAAGAGTAAGTTGAGACAATGAGTAACGAATTTATTTACGGTATTCACGCGGTGAAAGCCGTACTAGAAAAAGATCCTGCACGTTTTATCGAAGCGTATGTATTGAAAGGTCGCCAAGACGAGCGTCTTCTTCCATTACTGAACCAACTGCAACAGTTTGGTGTGTCGATTCAACAGATGGGTCGTAAGCCGTTGGATGAAAAAGCACAAGGTGCGAATCACCAAGGTCTTATTGCTAAGGTGAAGCCTGCTAAGCAGCTTAATGAAACTCACCTAGACGATATCCTAGCGCAGCACGAACAGCCTTTGCTGTTAGTTCTAGACGGCGTAACAGACCCTCATAACCTAGGCGCTTGTCTACGTAACGCGGATGCCGCAGGTGTCGCTGCTGTTATCGTACCTAAAGATCGCTCTTCGCCGTTAACAGCAACGGTAAGCAAGGTTGCATGTGGCGCAGCTGAAACGGTTCCTCTCGTGCGCGTAACCAACCTAGCTCGCACAATGCGTGCACTGCAAGAGCAGGGCGTATGGTTTGTGGGTACGGCAGGTGAAGCAACGCATGATATCTATCAAGCGAAGCTAACGGGTCCTCTTGCGGTAGTTATGGGTGCAGAAGGTGACGGTATGCGTCGTTTAACTCGTGAAACTTGCGATGATCTGATTAAGATTCCAATGGCAGGTAGCGTATCGAGCTTAAATGTTTCTGTGGCGTCGGGTATTTGCCTGTTCGAAGCGGTAAGACAGCGTTTAGCTCAGTAATGCGTTAACGCTGCTTTAAGTCTATGAATTTATTAGCGCTCACCACTTGCTGGTGGGCGTTTCTTTTTAGGCTGTTATAGCAAAATCCATCGGTTTGTCGGATGGCTAGATGGCGACAGAAAAACTGTTTCATTATTCACCAAATAGCGCTTGCCAATACCGGGTTCTTTCTATAACATTTGCCGTCCTTAAAACTCGGTCATTTATCTTTAGTTCCTTGCTTCCTCTGGACGACCGGGCCACTCGTGGAAGCTAATAATCCGTAAGGAGCAACCAAATGCGTCATTACGAAATCGTATTCATGGTTCACCCTGATCAAAGCGAGCAAGTTGCTGGCATGATCGAGCGTTACACTGGTTCTATCACTGAAGCTGGCGGTACTATCCACCGTCTAGAAGACTGGGGTCGTCGTCAAATGGCTTACCCAATCAACAAGCTTCACAAAGCTCACTACGTTCTTATGAACGTTGAAGCTGGTCAAGAAGTGATTGACGAGCTAGAAACTGCTTTCCGTTTCAACGATGCAGTTCTACGTAACATGATCATGCGCACTAAAGGCGCTGTGACTGAGCAATCTATTATGCTTAAGCAAAAAGAAGAGCGTGCAGAGCGTGCTCCTCGTCGCGAAGAGCGTACAGAAGCTAAACCAGAAGCAGCTGCTGAGTAATTCTTTTTTGGCTTAACGCCTTAAAAAATTCTCAACTTGTTTTAGGTCATTGATAGTTATTTCGATAATTGTGAAAGACCGCTTTACTAAATTTAAGATCAGGAGATAGCCCATGGCTCGTTTCTTCCGTCGTCGTAAATTCTGCCGTTTCACTGCAGAAGGCGTACAAGAGATTGACTACAAAGACGTAGCAACTCTTAAAAACTACATCACTGAAGCTGGTAAAATCGTACCTAGCCGTATCACTGGTACAAGCGCTAAGTACCAGCGTCAACTAGCTCGCGCTATCAAGCGTTCTCGTTACCTAGCTCTACTACCGTACACTGACAAGCATCAGTAATCGGTAATAGTTAATAATAGTTTAAGAGGACTAAGATAATGCAAGTTATTCTACTTGATAAGATCGGTAACCTAGGTGGCCTTGGCGACCAAGTAAACGTTAAATCTGGTTACGCTCGTAACTTCCTTATCCCACAGGGTAAAGCAGTTATGGCAACTAAAGACAACGTTGCTATGTTCGAAACTCGTCGTGCTGAACTAGAAGCTAAAGTTGCTGAGCAACTAGCTGCTGCTGAAGCTCGTGCAGAGAGCGTTAACACTCTAGAAGGCGTTACAATCGCTTCTAAAGCTGGTGACGAAGGTAAACTATTCGGTTCTATCGGTACTCGTGACATCGCTGACGCTATTACAGCGGCAGGTGTTGCAGTAGCTAAGAGCGAAGTACGCCTACCTGAAGGCGCTCTACGTAACATCGGCGAATTCGAAGTAAGCATCCAACTTCACTCTGAAGTTTTTGCTACTGCGAAAATCGCTATCGTTGCAGCTGAGTAATTTCAGTACCAAGACGAATTCTTTCTTTTGAAAGTTTTAAACACCAGCTTCGGCTGGTGTTTTTTTATGTCTGGAATATAGGAAAGTACAAGGAAGGGCTACAGTAGGTAAAAAGCTTACGGTGATCCATAAGCTGTTATTGCTGAACAAGTTGTTCTCAAGGTTAGAGGTGGCCTAAGATTAGAACTGGAAGAGCAAGTTGATCGATAGAACAGAGTCTTGTTTGCTTAAGCCTTCAGGCACTTTATCGTGGTACTGGCGAGAGTGAGCGATCTTCAGCGCGATATTGTCAGTAATATCGTTGATGGCTTCTAACTCAGTATCAAACTTTAGGTTACTGTGACCAGATACAAGCGTCACGTCTGCCTTGAGTTGCAAGTTCTTCAATACCTGCCAAGACGTATTCACGTTGCCACGAAAAATCGCTTCTTCAACAATCTCAGGGAAGATGATGTCATCATCGTCGATCTCATCGAGGTTTGGCTCTTGGTAACGAAAACCTGGGCCCACTTCGACTTCCAATACAAACTCTTCGGTATTCGAAAACTGGTAACCCAGACCACTCGAAATTGTGTAGTCCTTAAAGTAAGCACTGTATCTCGAGTCGACTCCTTTGAAACTGCCGTAAAGGTAGGTTTTAGGGCTTAACTTGTAGTCACTCTGAGCTGAGTAAGTCGATTGCCTTTTATCTTCTTCGCCATCTTTGTAGAGGTTGTAGTATTTCCATTCACCACTGGTTCTATGACGACCAGCTGTATACTCACCGTTCAGGCGTGCGTTAAGCGATCGTGAATCCGAATTACCAGTATGCGACTGATATCCAAATTCGACCTCAGTCTTTAGTGGGTTAGGCAGCTCTGTATCAGCCGTATCACTTGGTGCGATATCCAACTCTTTTTCTTCAGGTGTCGGTGCAACGACGATCGGCTCAGCTGTAGTTTCTGGTACTACTATCGAGTCGAGAATAGAATCAACAGAGGTATTAGCATCAACAGAGGCTTTAGTATCATCAGCTAAGGCCAACGGAGTGCTCAGGAGACCGATGCTTAGAAGACTAGAGCTCAGAAGACCAGTGCTCAGAGCCAATAATTTGGACACGCATACCTCTAGTTATACAGTGAGTGAATGGCAGGATCGTAATGCTACCCTTGGTTAATTCCGTCAGCAATAGGTAAATTCTTCCTGAAGAATAAAACAAACTCATAGGATCGGATTACAAACGGATGTTCTTGGGTATAATGAACGATCATTATTAGTTATTGAGTGTAGTCATAGTGGATACCAAAAGTCAGAAATCAGCCAACGATCAGGTGGACGCCATCAAGGTCCCGCCACATTCATTAGAAGCTGAGCAATCTGTTATTGGCGGTTTGTTATTAGATAACGAACGCTGGGATACAGTTGCCGAAAAGGTTGTGGCCAAAGACTTTTATAGCCGTCCTCACCGTCTGATCTTTGAAGCGGTAAAGGATATCCTTGAAGAAAGTTCTCCTCTGGATCTTATTACACTCTCTGAACATTTAGAGCTGCGTGAGCAACTTGAAGAAGTGGGTGGCTTTGCTTACCTTGCTGACTTAGCGAAAAACACACCAAGTGCCGCAAACATCAATGCGTATGCGGATATCGTAGCGCAACGTGCACTTGTTCGTAGCCTGATTGGTGTCGCGAATGAGATTGCTGATTCTGGTTATGACCCTCAAGGTCGTACTTCGGAAGAGCTGGTTGATCTTGCTGAAAGTAAAGTCTTCGCGATTGCCGAAGGCCGTGCAAGTGAAAACGAAGGTCCACAAAACGTTGATAGCATTCTAGAGAAGACGCTAGAACGTATCGAGATCCTATACAAAACGCCGCAAGATGGTGTGACAGGTGTCGATACTGGCTTCAACGACCTCAACAAGAAAACAGCAGGTCTACAAGGCTCTGACTTAATTATTGTTGCTGCTCGTCCATCGATGGGTAAAACCACATTTGCGATGAACTTGTGTGAAAACGCGGCGATGAAGCAAGACAAACCGGTTTTAATCTTCTCGCTAGAGATGCCAGCCGAACAGCTGATGATGCGTATGCTTGCGTCACTTTCTCGCGTAGACCAAACCAAGATTCGTACTGGTCAGCTAGATGATGAAGATTGGGCTCGTATCTCGTCGAGTATGGGTATTCTTATGGATAAGAAGAATATGTATATCGATGACAGCTCGGGTCTAACGCCAACAGAAGTGCGTTCTCGTGCTCGACGTATCGCTCGTGAACACGATGGTATCTCTATGATCATGATAGATTACCTTCAATTAATGCGTGTACCTTCGTTATCTGATAACCGTACTCTTGAAATCGCCGAGATTTCTCGCTCATTGAAAGCGTTAGCAAAAGAGCTCAACGTTCCGGTTGTGGCACTTTCTCAGCTTAACCGTTCCCTAGAGCAACGTGCTGATAAGCGCCCAGTAAACTCGGATTTGCGTGAATCAGGTTCGATTGAGCAAGATGCCGATTTGATCATGTTCATCTATCGTGATGAGGTTTATAACCCAGATAGTTCCTTGAAAGGCATTGCTGAGATCATCCTTGGTAAGCAACGTAACGGTCCGATCGGTTCTGTTCGTCTTACGTTCCAAGGCCAACACTCCCGATTTGATAACTATGCAGGCCCTGCATTTGATGATGAGTAATCGCTAATGACTTACATGAAAGCGGCGACGGCGAGCATTGACTTAAACGCGCTCGAACATAACCTGAACCAGATAAAGTCGAAGGCTCCTCAGTGCAAGGTCATGTCTGTTGTGAAAGCCAATGGCTACGGACACGGCTTACTGCATATAGCCAAGCATTCAAAAAGCTCTGATGCTTTTGGTGTGGCGCGTATTGAAGAAGCCTTACAACTTCGTGCTGGTGGCATTGTTAAACCTATTTTGTTGCTGGAAGGATTTTACTCTTCGGGCGATTTGCCAATCTTGGTGACCAATAACATTCAAACGGTGGTGCATTGTGAAGAGCAATTAAGCGCGCTAGAGAGTGCGGATTTGGAAACACCCGTTGTGGTATGGCTAAAAGTCGACAGTGGTATGCACCGATTAGGTGTTCGCCCTGAGCAATACCAAAACTTTGTTGAGCGTTTGCATCAATGTGCGAATGTTGCCAAACCTCTACGTTACATGAGCCACTTCGGTTGTGCTGATGAACTGGATAGAGCAACCACCGTTGAACAGACAGAGCTTTTCTTGTCGCTTACTGAAGGTTGTGAAGGGGAGCGTTCACTTGCTGCCTCTGCGGGTTTACTCGCTTGGCCAGACAGCCACCTTGATTGGGTTCGTCCGGGAATCATATCTTACGGTGTCTCTCCGTTTGTTGATAAATCAGCGCAAGAGCTTGGATTTTTGCCTGTGATGACCCTGACCTCACACCTAATTGCCGTTCGCGATGTGAAAGCCGGTGAAAGTGTGGGTTATGGCGGAAACTGGACCAGTGAACGTGATACCAAGGTTGGTGTTATCGCGATTGGTTATGGTGATGGTTATCCTCGCACTGCACCTAACGGCACTCCAGTGTTCGTTAACGGTCGAAAAGTACCGATCGCAGGACGTGTATCAATGGACATGCTAACGGTTGATCTAGGCCCTGATGCGGCAGATAAAGTCGGCGATGAAGCGACTCTGTGGGGTAAAGATTTACCTTCAGAAGAAGTGGCTGAACATATCGGCACTATCGCTTACGAGTTAGTCACTAAGCTGACTTCGCGTGTTGCGATGGAATATGTGAAGTAATCATGGATCTTGATAAGTAAATTATGTTCAAGCGAACGACTCGAAGCTGGCTAATGTCTGCAATGACATTACTCGGTGTCAGCTTTTCTTCTTCCGCTGTGAGTGAAGAAAAAGATTCAGCCTTTGTTCCTTTCTACTTCAGCACCGAAACCATGGGTAACACCTTTGGGGTTGCGGGTGTCGCAAAGGG
The DNA here is from genome assembly GCF_041473395.1 of Vibrio sp. 10N.222.55.C6. NCBI lineage: Bacteria > Pseudomonadati > Pseudomonadota > Gammaproteobacteria > Vibrionales > Vibrionaceae > Vibrio > Vibrio sp. 10N.222.55.C6. Next base: position 21,161 of record NZ_JBFRSD010000012.1, on the reverse strand, counting down.
TGTTTGGCAACCTCAAGCCGCTCTGTTTGGTATGGCACTCTATTCAGACAAAGACAGTTACGTCGGTTTTCTATCGGCTTTTAACTATGCCTTGTCTGAGAACGTATTGTTTAGCACTCAGATGTATCAAGCGCGCTTCAACGACAACCCGTATTACATTGGTTCTCAAGGCGATAATGATTCATCTATCGATGACAAAACCATTGCTGATGGCTTAGAGCAAAACTATCAGTTTGAGTTTAAGTATTTGCTACCTTGGGGCAACGTTGCAGAACACGGTTTACTCGGTGCTTTTCAGCCAATCAAAGATGTGAGCTTTGCTTCGCCAATCGAATCGGGTGTCAGTTCGATTCTATTTACGCCTTTTTATACTGCTCGTGAGTTGGAAGGTTTAAATAATACCGAGGAGGCAACAGGCTTTAGTTTGGCGTTTGATTGGGATAACCGTGATAGCACACGCAACCCGACCAGAGGTTCTCACACTAACCTTGAGTTCACCACTGGCGCAGAGAGTTGGTCTAACGATGACTTGTGGCTTAAGTGGACCTTCCAAAATAGCCAGTACTTTGCTTTAGGTCCTTTAGGGGACTTATTCGATCAACAAGTTTTAGCATTTGATTTCTATACCGCTGACACGCCAACGTGGGATAACTGCTCTGGGCAAGATTGTGCTCGCCCACCAGAAACGGAGCAAGCTCGATTGGGTGGCTTGTATCGTTTACGAGGTTATACCGGAGGTCGTTATCACGGTCGCTCTGCAGTTCATTATTCTGCTGAGTACCGAGTACTTCCTGACTGGCAACCACTTGGCGATATCCCACTGATAAACTACTACGATTTGCCTTGGTGGCAATGGGTAGCGTTTGCTGAATTAGGGCGCGTTGCCGATGAGTACGACATCAAAACACTGCACTCGGACATGAAATGGAGCTTAGGTGGCGCGGTGCGTTTCCAAGTGGAAGGTATTGTTGTACGTGCTGAGTTGGCGCGAGGTGGTGACGAAGGGGCCTTTAGGGTTATGATAAACCAGCCCTTCTAAACCTTTCGGCCTACAGTAGGCCAAATACTATTTTTATAAGAGTGGTCGTGGAAACACACCACTCTTTTTTATTAACAAGATATTGTTTTTATTAAGGAGATCTTGTTTTCAAGCAGTCTACTCACCTTGCATCGTAGCAATCACAGTTCGGCTTCCACCACAATCTCGGTGCTCTCCTAAGTAAATACCCTGCCATGTTCCTAAAGCTAAACGACCATTGCTAATTGGTATTGTCACACTGGTGCCAAGTGTCGATGCTTTAATGTGGGCAGGCATGTCATCATCACCTTCATAGGTGTGTCTGTAGTAGGGCGCTCGCTCTGGGACAAACTTATTAAAGTGCGACTCCATATCGGTACGGACGGTAGGATCAGCGTTCTCGTTTAGCGTGAGGCTGGCAGAGGTATGTTGGATAAAAAGATGTAATAAACCAACAGATAGAGAATTGATATCGTGTATCTGTTGTTCAATTTCATCAGTAATGAGATGAAATCCACGCTTTCTTGCATTTAGGTGTATAGTCTTCTGAATCCACATACGCCATCCTTTATAATGTGTTTGGAAAAAAAGTGGTTTAACGCTATCTTTTGAACTTGAATTTATCAGCTATCGCTCACATTTAATTATGTTAGAGCCTGAGTCAGCATCGATCTCTCTATCAGGAAATCGAATCCTGATTTATCTCAAGGTGGCGCTCTTCATATACGGCATAATACGTCGTGAAAAAAAATTACAAAGAATCTTTCAGTGGTGACGCGGTTTGGTCATCACAGAAAAATATAAACTTTCGCCTAATCGGGGGTTCTATTCATCACCCAGGTGACGTTTAGAATAAAACCTACAGTAACATCGGGATAGATACCATGTTGAAAAATATCAACCCAACGCAAACACAAGCGTGGAAAGCTCTAACGGCACATTTTGAGTCTGCTCAAGATATGGATATGAAAGAGCTGTTTGCTCAAGATGCAAAGCGTTTCGAGAGCTTTTCTACTCGTTTCGGTTCTGACATCTTAGTGGATTACTCTAAGAACCTTATCGATGCTGAAACTATGCAGCACCTATTTGCTCTTGCGAACGAGACTGAAGTTAAGTCTGCAATCGAAGCAATGTTCGGTGGTGATGCAATCAACAAGACTGAAGGTCGTTCAGTACTTCACACTGCTCTACGTAACCGTAGCGACAAGCCAGTAATGGTTGACGGCAAAGACGTAATGCCAGCAGTTAACGCTGTACTAGCAAAAATGGAACTGTTCACACACCGCATCGTTTCTGGTGAGTGGAAAGGTTACACAGGTAAAGAGATCACTGATGTAGTTAACATCGGTATCGGCGGTTCGGATCTTGGTCCATACATGGTGACTGAAGCACTAACGCCATACAAAACTCGCCTAAACATGCACTTCGTTTCTAACGTAGATGGCACTCACATCGTTGAGACACTTAAGCCTCTTAACCCAGAAACAACGCTATTCTTAGTGGCATCTAAAACATTCACGACTCAAGAAACAATGACTAACGCGCACTCTGCACGTGATTGGTTCTTGGCTGAAGCGGGTGACAACGCACACGTAGCTAAACACTTCGCAGCACTATCAACTAACGCAACTGCGGTCGCTGAGTTTGGTATTGATACTGACAACATGTTCGAATTCTGGGACTGGGTTGGTGGTCGTTACTCACTATGGTCTGCAATCGGTCTTTCTATCTCACTATCTGTTGGCTTCGATAACTTCGTTGAGCTACTAGAAGGTGCTCACGAGATGGATAACCACTTTGCTTCAACTGAGTTTGAAAGCAACATTCCAGTAATCCTTGCGCTTATCGGTATTTGGTATAACAACTTCCACGGCGCTGAGTCAGAAGCAATTCTACCTTACGACCAGTACATGCACCGTTTTGCAGCTTACTTCCAGCAAGGCAACATGGAATCAAACGGTAAGTTTGTAGACCGTGACGGCAATCCAGTAGAATACCAAACTGGTCCTATCATCTGGGGTGAACCAGGTACAAACGGTCAGCACGCTTTCTACCAACTGATTCACCAAGGCACTAAGCTGATCCCATCAGACTTTATTGCTCCTGCTATCAGCCACAACCCAGCATCTGATCACCACCAGAAGCTAATGTCTAACTTCTTTGCTCAAACTGAAGCGCTTGCTTTCGGTAAGACAAAAGAGACAGTGGAAGCTGAATTCCTAGCGGCTGGCAAAACAGCTGAAGAAGTGGCTGAGCTTGTACCTTTCAAAGTATTTGAAGGTAACCGTCCAACGAACTCTATTCTTGTTAAGCAAATCAACCCTCGCTCTTTAGGTAACCTAATCGCGATGTACGAGCACAAGATCTTCGTTCAAGGCGTTATCTGGAACATCTTCAGCTTCGACCAATGGGGTGTAGAACTTGGTAAGCAACTAGCAAACCAAATTCTTCCAGAGCTTGCTGACGATGCTCAAGTAACGTCTCACGACAGCTCAACTAACGGTCTAATCAACGCATTTAAAGCGCTTAAAGCTTAATTGAGTTGATAGCACCAAAAAAACGCCAACCTTCGGGTTGGCGCTTTTGTATCTGTATAGCAAGCATTGGTTAAATCGCAGGTAATAAAAAAGGCTGGCATGATGCCAACCTTCTTTGAGTTGATACTCAGTACTGCTAGAAATAAACAGCTGTTATTCGAAACAGATCTCGATGAAAGCATTACCCCATTGAGATGAGAAAGGCATGATGATGATTGCCCCATCACACTTGTGACGAATCGTATGACCTTTACCGGAAACCACGATTGGTGTTGCCATATCGAAGTCAAAACCGCTTTCCGCAAGAATACGTTTCGCACCGCCAGTCACCATGTTAGTGATTTCACCCACCATATCGGTCACTTCTTCGTTGAGGCCGTTTGGTCGTTCACCAAGCATGTTTTCCATGATTTCGAGAGCGAGACCTTCATCAAAGGTGATCGACATAGAGCCACGAGATTGTGTACCCACCATACCAATTAGGCCGGATACATCACCACGAGCGATTTCATCTTTCTTAACTCTCGGTTTTTGTGGCTTCAATTCTAGAGAAGCCATCGTTTTTAATACGTTCATCAAAGAAGCTAAAAACGGGTTTACAAATTCAGCGCGCATAATGTTCTTCTATAATCTTATTCTTTCATCTCGGAGGAGCAAGATTGGCAAATGCCATGCGATTCAATGACATGATTCGTCAATTGAAAGCCATGCTTCTCAGCGTTACTGGCGAGTAGGGTGACAAGCGCATCGTCCTGCAGTTCTATCACAGTGCCACATTTATCGCAGATCAGTAGTTGGGAGAAATGTTTGTTGGCATTGCAAGAGCAGCAGCATATGAAGCTATTGGTTGACTCAACTCTGTGAATGAAACCTTGCTCCAACAAGAAATCCAAAGCACGATAAACTGTAGGAGGCTTGGCTTGCGGTTCACTGACTTTCAACTGCTCTAATAATTCATAAGCACTGGAGGCTTTTTTATTAGAGAAAATGAGCTCAAACACTCGCTTTCTCTGAGGTGTTAACCTAACGCCTCGAGATGCGCATATCCCTTCAACTTGCTCTATTAATGTGTGGTCCAAATTTTTCACCATTCAATCGGACATCCCTATTTAAACCCTATTTCTAGGTTACTACGTTTTGGGAGCCAATGATTTCTATTAAAGTCAGGTACAGAGCGTATTGTGACCCACGACTTTGAATAAGACAAGGTAACTCAAAATGACAGTGTGACTCAAGGCATAACTGATTAATGAGGCTGAATTAGAGAACTGGTGAATAGGTTGATAAAAAAGTATGAGGTAAAGTTGATATGACATCTTCATTTGAGTTCAATTTAGCTCAATTAATTTTTCTTACAATAATGTGCTGTTTTAAATCACATTTCTTATCGCATATTGTTCCTTATTCGCTAAAATCGATGCCTAATATAGACTAGAAGAAGACTATTGACCCCTCCTGTCAACATGAGCTTGTCATGGTGTATTGTAGTTTTAGTCTTAGTCTTTAATTTCAAATGCTTGGAGTTAAGCTGTGGAGCAAGTAAACAAAGAATCATTTCTGAAACTGTTGTCCATCTATAATCAAAGAGAAAAACGTTATCAACAACGTTTGGATGACTTTAAGGCCATGAGGGATAAGCTTGAAGAAGTGGAAGAACCAAGAGTTAAAAAAAATGAGCTATACATCAAACTGGCTATAGCCGCAGCTATTATTTTAGTCATCGCCTTTATCTTTATTTAAGTCGTCAAATTGGAAGGGAATAAAATGAAAAAGCATTTTGACGCTTTGGCTAAAGCTTCATTAGAAAGTAGTCATCTTAACCTTGGTGAATGGTATGAAAGCTATGGTTTAGCACTGCACTTATTCAAGTCTGATAGCAAAATTTACACAAAGGCGATGAAAAAGCGAGACGGTCATAAAAAGCACATTGCAAAATATATTGAACCTAAGTTACTCACCACGGAAGGAGTAACTGAGGAGTTTAAAAAAATAATGCGTTGGAAGACCTTTGTTGAACGATGGGACGCATATTACGAACCTATTGCAAAGCCTCAAGATCGCGTGCATCACTTGTCTGCAGTATTGGAGGCTTTGTCCGATGAAGATGTTCCACGAGCTTTAATCGAAATCGATAATTTGCCGGTTGACTACTTGATCAACGATACTTTTTGGGGCGAGGTCATTCTCTTTATCGTTGCCGCAAGATCAGGAGATCAAGAGCAGGCCCGATCAATAACGCAAGAACTGTACAACATGGCGCAGAGCGATCACAACACAGCGTTACTTAGCCATTTGTTACCAGCTTTATGTAAGAAATATTTAGATGAAGAGTATTATCCATGGCAAATGAAGGCTCGTGTAGTGAACTGGAATGGAGAAACTTATCATTGTGTTCCGGTATTAATACACAACTTTGATGCTTTTGGTGGTCAAGAGTACATAAACCATACTCCTGTCAGACAACGTGCTCGCGTTGAAAGAAAACATAGCGTGGATTACGTGTATTCTACAGACCGTTATGGAAACCGAGGTCAAAGCATCGCGAGTGCGACTGCTAATGTTGGAATCGCCGTAGCGAGTGCGACAGGTAAAGTTATCGGCCATACTTTGCTTTTGGGCGCCGCAGGGGCGATATATCTAGCGTTAGCCGGTAAGATTCGAGTAAATCACTACAATAATTCCAATCATAAGATAGTCTTAAATCGTAAGACCGAGATGCCTGTCAATTCGTGTGGTTATATCGTGACTAAACAGAACAGTACTATTGAACCATGGCAGGATGAAGAGGGGAGCGAAAGCATAGACAATAGCTTTTCGTTTTTGAACTTCACAGATGGTTTGGCTTATCCATGTCGAAAGGGGTATGACATCCCAGATGAACAAGGGCTTATTCAATTATTATTTGATGAAATAATGTAATCATGATTTGTATTTATGAGTTTTTGAGCCTTTGCTTTCAATCAAATTGAACCATTAAATACGTCCACTCCAACAACATATCAACAATCGAAATCAATGGTTGGAGTCATCATATATTAGCACTTTGCGGTCTCCGTGCTTGGAGGCCGACTTTGTCGTGCTCAGCGTGTGAAACCCAGTTATGTCACATATAAGCTACCAACGGATAAGGATCTCATGTTTTCACCACCTTCACGTGTAACCACGCTTTCAAGAGGGCTGCTTGTCACTACTATTGCTCTTATTCAGGGATGTTCATCTACAGATAAAGTAACACCACCACAACCAACCTTGGAGCGAGGGCTTGGATTACCTGCAGATGCAAAACTAATCTCGAATCATAACTCAGCAGAGGGGCGAGAAATGTTTCGTGATATGCAGTTGGCGTTAAAATCGCGCAATCTTTATCAAACCATGGGAGGGGATATCTCTTACATCAAAGGACAGTGCCCTATTGATGTTATCGCCCACCGTGGCAGCTCTAATTATGCTGAAAACTCTCGTAATGCGATTCAAATGGCGGCGGTAAGTGGTTTTGATGGAGCAGAAATTGATGTGATGCTGACGCGTGATAAAGATTGGGTTGTACATCACGACATAGAAACAGGAAGAGCAACCGCTCGTAGTGATGGTAAGCGATATCGCGTGAGTCGTATGAAGAGTAGTGAGTGGAACTCTCTGAGTGGAAGGAGCCCTGACGGAACATTAGATGGGTATCGTCCCGCTTATTTCAATGAAGCCGTGAATGATTGGTACCATTACGCAACGATTGAACAACCCCTTAATATTGAAATAAAAACATCAGATGGCTCCATGGAAGATTTGTTTAAACTCGACGAAATGGCCAGACAAAGTCTCCCCTATAGAAACTATTTTTATTCATCAATGGATATGGACGTTCTGAAAAAAATGCGGGAAATCAATCCAAGTGTTTATCTTGGGTATGTATGGGAGCCTCATTCAACGTCGGTTGCTAAATTTAAAAAAGATGCAAAGCGAGGGATGAGATCTGATGATTATTATCAGAAAAATAAAAAGAATATCGATCGCGCCTTTGCTATGGAGGGGCGTTATCGTAAGCATAAGCCCAAACATTCCGCTAAAACGGTAAAACGAATACTTGGCCCCAATAGTGGATTACATGTTGATATAAGAAGTTACCGACAATATGCGACAATTTACAGCCGTGCGAAAGCGCAAGGCATGAAGGTGGTGACTTATACGATTAACGGAACGGATTACCACCAAGATCAATTGGTCTCGTTAGCTAAGGCAGGTCGACCTCTGCCAGATGAGGCGATCATGGATACCAGTAAGTTCTCTATTTGTCAGCAGCTTGCTCCACAGCTTGTCGTTCAATCAAATGGCTACCAACCCACAACGTTAGCAGGCGAAACCGTTGCTGGCCTACCCAATGACGCTGATTTTCACCGACTCTATGAACAAATAGATTATCTCAAAGATGGCCATTACATCACTAACCGAGGTCTCATTAGGAGTGTGTCATATTCCAAGCCTGCTAGCGTGAAAGGTGTGAAAAAAAGAACGCAAACAACGCAGAGCGCGAAGCCAGCAGTGCTGTTTGATATTCAAGATGAAGATTTAAATTTAAGTAACGATGCGATCAGCATTTCGATGCCGACAGAAAAATGATGTTTGATGAGAACAGGGATAGACAAATTATGGAAGCGTTAAGATGAAACCAGTTCCTAGCCAGGACGTAATAACCACAAATAATAAGAAGCCGAAATGGTTGGCTGTTTTGTTGTTTTTTTGTTCACTTCTTTATCTTTTTCCTGAAGTCGCTTTCAACGCCAAGTTGGTTGAAATTGCGGGTGGAATCGATGTTAGTGATGCTCAATTACATAAAACGGAGCTATTTGGCCGAACCATCTCAGGGATCGGGGTGACTTTAATTGTTGCGGATTTTCTACTTAAAGGATGGCTGACCACGACGAAGTTTCGCGCTATTTCATCGTTGGTCGTGATTACAGCTTTGGTTTGGCCAACGGTTTTTTTTGGTCAAAAGGCGGTAATAGATAAATGGTTGATTGAACCGAGTAGTGCAAAGCAGAGACAGGAGGCTTTCTTTTCCTCTGTACTGCGATCTAGTTTAGCGATGAATGCGATTAATATCGAAGGGATCCCTTATAACTCAGAGGCGAGTACCGAGTCGTCAGAAATGACTTTTCTCGCTTTGATCGGTGGGTTGGTTTACAGCAATGATGCATTCTTAAGTCATATTGATGATAAGAAAGTTCAAATTTTGGATCGTTATATTCAAAATCGAGCAAACGCCAATTTCGATGAGCACTATGCGAACTATAAAGTATTACGGAATGAAGTTCAGCAATCGTGGCATCAATATCAAAAACATGTTGGGGCGTATAATCAGACGGTAGAGTCTCGCCATCAAAAGGCCAATCAAGCGTGGGAAGAGGTCGAGTCGACCGTCGCGACGGGGTATCGTGATTATCAACAGGCGAGTAAGGCCTATTTAACGAGAGCAGAGGCGAGAGCACAAAGAGTTGCACAACCTATTTTTGACCTATTTGATGATAAAGAACGCTGTTATAAACGCAAAGGAAGCTCAAGAGCCAATTGTATCAGCCGCATTGAAGATCGCTATGAACGCTTATTAAAAGATAACTCGATTCCCCACCAACCGATGGATTATTGGTTAGAGAAAACCTTTCGACGAACGAAAGGTGAAACATCTTGGGGGGAAGCATTCGGTTCTCTAGGCTTATCAGTTATCCAAGCCGGTATTGAGCAGGCGACAGGGCAAGCTGGAGAAGCCATTCAAGATAAAACGTATACCAATAGTGTCGCTCATTACACACCACGAATACTGGCAGTGTGGCAAAAACAGTTCTTAAAAGAGACCGGTTATCCTATGGGAATCGACTCTATGTCGGAGTTTCGCTCCCACTCTACAACAGCAAGTAAGGTTCGTACTCAAGTTCATCGAAAGGGGATCCATTTAGACTCCAATTGGCAAATAAACCAAATTAGCGTGTTTAAAAATGCAGTCAGAAACAAAGTTATGAAGGACACCAAAGCTCGTTGGCATGCCGAGGCAAAGCAGCGGGGTTACGACATTGAACCGAACTTATCTTGGAATGATTTTCAAAAAGTAGCCGAAGTTCAGCAACAAATAAAGAATCGTATGGGCGAACGTTATTACGTCGAGCCCATGATGGCGACGTGGACTAATAAGCAATTTTACCAACAGGTTATTGTTCCAAATGTGAGGCGTGAGAGAGATTATTGGCTAGGTTATATTGAGGCGTCACGCGCTCAGTTTGCTGATGATGGCCCTTATGCTGAACAAGGCAAAGCGGCATTGCGTTCTATCATTGTGCCGCCAATATCAATGGGACTATCGCTATTTCTCGTTGTCCTAACGGTGTTTAAGCTGCCAGGAAAATTTATCGTGTTGATGAATTACCATAAACCACGGCCTGCACCGAACTTGAAGAGCAAGGCTCTGAATATAGGCAGCTCGTTTATCGTCATATTCGTTATTCTTGTTGTGCCTGTGAATGTATTTTCATCCAAGTACACTCAAACGGACTCAACGATTGGCTTTTTCTTAGAGCAAGTCAGTGACACACTATCTCCGTCGGCTTCTTATGCCGTTCGTTGGGTGATACATACTCAACCGTTGATTCATCCACTTGGCGCTCAAATAGACAAAAGTATGCGTATTACTGATGGGTTTTCTACCTCTTTGGAGCATTCGGTAGCGGAGTTGGATGGTGTTTTTGCTCGTTATTTAACTCAGCGTGCTGAGAGCGAACCGGTGAGTTCAGCTAAAAACAATAATGAAGCCCAAACGGAGTTTCCTATGTACATCAATTCAAATGCACAGAACCAACCGGGTTTTAAGGTTCGAATAATGAATATTAAGCCTAGGTACCAAGCCGGTATGCGATTGCCAGAGGGTAATTATGATGTTGAGGTCCGTGCCAATGGATACCAACCAAAGCGTTTATGGGTAAAGCACAGTAAAGGAAAAGCCTCTCACCGAATCGAACTTGAAAAGTTGGTTATTTAAGTCCGCGTCATAGAAAGTGAACAGAAGAAAATGATCTGCTCCTTCCACTAAAAAGGGTTTAGCGTTACTTGGCGCGGGAGCTGCTTTGGTAGCTGGTCACCCTGAACTTATCACCGCGAGCGTATCGGCAGACGGTGTTCAATTCGGTGGCATTATTGGCGCAAGTGCTCCAATAGTATTTGGCCTATGGGAAACCCTACGCAATGAGTTCAAGTAATGGCAGAGTATCAAACAATAATTGTTGCCGTTGCCACTGGGTGTGTCTCCAGTATAGCTACTGTTGCAGCTATTCGAGTTGATATTGACTGGCTCAAAATTGGATTAGGGGAACTTAAAGTAAGAGTGGTAGAGCTAGAGAAACATAAGGGTTCTCAATAATGTCTTGTTATTTTATATACTTAGGCGATAGAGTGTTGCTGTTTCTTCAATTTTAATTTCATAGGTTGTAGTGAATGGCCCCAATTCATAAAAGGCATGAGTTTCTTGAGTCGACTAAACGCTTGTTAAGAGAGAGTGTTGCGAACTTCTGTTCCAAACCCGGCTGCGGAGTTCTTACGGTTGCATCCCAAATTGATGAGTGTTCGTTATCGAATGTGGGCGTCGCTGCTCATATTTGTGCAGCTGCACCTGGAGGCCCACGCTACAAACCAGAACAAACTAAAGCTGAAAGGAGAGATTTTGATAATGGTATTTGGCTTTGCACTACATGCTCTACACTAATTGATGTAGATGATGGGTCTTATTCTGAAGAGCTTTTACGTGATTGGAAGAGCCAAGCTTTAACTTATGCTAGAGATAATGTGGGTAAACAACTTCTCCCTAAAGAAGAAATTGAATCAAAAGCACTAAAGAATACATTGGATTATGTCTCTGGTAAGGACACCATTTTTTCTACGGATGTACCATCAAAGATGGTTGGTTTTATTGATGACCACCTTAACCAGTTAGATAGTCGATTTTCAGTTCAAACTAATATTATTAATGGCGCAACGCTAAGACATATCACCCCTCTAACTAATGATGCATGTTTTTCTTTGTCCATGAATAAATCTGATGGCGAAGAGTTTGAAGCTAACATGGAGGTGATGATAGAGACTGGTAAACCAGTTAAGTTATCTAGTGATCGTTTTAAATTTAAAGGCTCAAAATTATTTGAGACAATAGGTAATGACGTAACTGGGCCTAAAGAGTTAGTTATCATGCCAGCCTCAACAAAGGTTACTGTTGATCTTTATGCGATATCTGAATCACAGCAAGCTTTCCTTGGAGGATTTAAAGGTAAGCAGTTTAAATTGAAACACGGATTAAAATTTGAAGCTTTAGCGTTTAACAAGCTGATTAAAGTATCGTGTTTTTGTGACTTTTCAGATGTTCAAGCCTCTAAAATTACATGTAATTACGTTGTAAGCACCTCGTTGTGGAATGGAAAAAGTATTAATCGAATTCCTTTTTTCAATAAACTCCTAAAAGCGAAAGAAATCTTACAAGCAGGGGGTGGTTTAAGTATCGGATTAGAGCTTGAAGATGGCCAATCTATAGACCCGATGCCTATTGGAGAAGATAATCAAGAGCGGCTAAAGTTTTTTAAAGATTTTGGTGATGTTATTCATATTATCGACTGCTACAGAAGAATATTAGATAAATTTGACTTGCCAGCACCAGTATACGGCGACTTTGAATTATCAGCTGACGAGTATGATACGTTGACTTACGTTGCTGACTTACTTGATGGAGAAGAAATCGTATTAGGTAATGATGTTACTCCTTTTCAAGTCGATGTTAGTTTGGAAGAGTACGAAAAATTCTTAGAAAAAAGAAAAGCGGACAGCCTCAATGAACTGAATCTCAGTAAGAAAAATTTCGTACCTGAAAGCTTTGGGCTTGACTTAAAATCATTAGAGTTTGAACGCACCTACTTTTGCATGGATTTAGATGCGTCAGTTGAGGGGGAGAAAGTTAAGTTAAGCTTTATACCAAATGAAAATTCTAAATCAGTTTCACGTTTATCACTTTCAGGTGATTGATTTTAATGGCTGTACGTCAAGTTAATCGTGTTTTTTGTGTAATTTATGCGGGAATAACTGAGTATAAACCTGCCACAAAATGTTCAAATTCCGATGACCTGTAACTTGGGCTACTTCTTCAATTGTGTAGCCCTTTTCAAACAGTCGACTTGCTCCCTCTCTCCGTAAATCGTGATACCTCAAATCTTTAATACCTAACTCGTTTCTCACTCTTTGAAAGCCTGCGCTAACACTTCGTGAGTTATATGGGAAAATTAGCTCACTTTTATTTGGTTGCTTTAGTGCGATTTCAAATGACTCGCCAAGCAGTGGCACAATCATGTGATTGCCTTCTTTCTTCCTTGGGTCTTTTCTGTCTCTGACGAGTATCGTTTTATGTTCTTGGTTGAGGTCTTCCCAACGCAGCTTGCAGACTTCACCAATTCGCATACAAGTAAGAATGCTGAACTCAAGAATGTCAGTGAATGGGATTCGAGTTGTACCGTTTGGCCGGAAAGACTCACGTTGCTCTAACCCAAGCTTTAAGAGTTTCAGTTCTTCAGAGGTAGGGCGGCGTGTTCGTTTCTGACTTTTACCGACTAACCCCATATCAATCAGAACAGGGACGGCTTCATCAAAAATCTGGTGATTGGTGTCGATGTTGAAGACAGGCTTAGACTTTTTCATTACAGAACGTAGGTAAGCAATATCATGATAAATCGTTGCGGGTTTGGCTCCTGCGCCTCTTCTGTTTTTACAGTGCTCGATTAAGTCGCTAGTTCGTAGCTGATTACTCTCAACTTGGGCGATGTCGCAATCCCTAAGCATCTTAATCACATAGCGTTTGGTGCGGCCTGTATTGTCCCAAAGATCTCTTTCGGTCATGAATAAATCGAGGAGTACCGAAAGGGGGACTGTTTTTGGCTGATTGAGTACCCCTTGAGCTTCTAGTTCAGCTACCCTTTTTTTACCGAAAGCTTTAGCGAGTGCTTTCTTTTTTAGAGTTTTGCTTTCCCTGTGTATAATGCGCGAATTCTTTTTAACGATGATTGTTACCTTGAACCTTGGTTCACCGCTTTTTAGCTTTCTGGTCTCGATGGTATAACTTGCCATTGTCCAACTCCTAAAGGGGTACTTGAGGGGTACTACAGGAAGTAATTCCGTTTAATTCTAGGTAATTCACTGTATGTTTGTACAGTATTAATTGAGACTGAATCATGACAAACACTAATAAAACCAGTAAATACGCTAGTAACCGACTTTCTGTTGCACCCATGCTCGATTGGACTGACCGCCACTGTCGTTACTTTCACCGTTTGCTTTCTCAGCAGACTCTTCTGTACACGGAAATGGTAACAACGGGCGCGATCTTACATGGTAAGGGCGACTTCCTAGAATATAACGAGCAAGAACATCCTCTTGCACTTCAACTCGGTGGTTCAAACCCGGTTGATCTTGCTGCTTGTGCCAAGCTTGCTGGTGAACGCGGTTATGATGAAGTGAATCTTAACGTAGGTTGCCCTTCAGACCGAGTTCAGAATGGTCGATTTGGTGCATGCTTGATGGCTGAGCCCGAGTTGGTGGCAGATTGTGTTTCAGCGATGAAAGAAGTCACTGATATTCCAATTACCGTGAAAACGCGTATCGGTATCGATGACCAAGACTCTTATGAGTTTCTAACTAAGTTTGTTTCGACGGTTTCTGAAAAAGGTGGCTGTGAGCAATTTACTATTCACGCGCGTAAAGCGTGGTTGAGTGGCCTTAGCCCGAAAGAGAACCGTGAGATCCCACCGCTAGATTACGATCGTGCATACCAAATCAAGAAAGATTTCTCTGATCTGGTGATTGCCGTGAATGGTGGCATTACGACTCTTGAGCAAACTAAGGAGCACTTGCAACACCTTGATGGTGTGATGATTGGTCGTGAGGCTTACCATAGCCCATTTATTTTGGCTGAAGTTGATCAACAGATCTTTGGTTTAGACACACCAATTAAGAAGCGCTCACAGGTTGTCGAAGAGATGTACCCGTACATCGAGCGTGAACTTTCAAATGGCGCAAGTTTAGGTCACATCTCTCGTCACATGCTTGGTTTGTTTCAAAGCATGCCTGGTGCAAGACAATGGCGTCGCTACATCAGTGAAAACGCACATAAGAAAGGTGCAGGTATTGAAGTGATGCAAACAGCATTGGCTAAGATCCCTAAAGAGCTAAATGTTTAAGCTCCCTCTAAGTTAAAAACTTAAGGTTAAATTCGCCACTAGAGGTTAAATTTACCACTATAAGTTTCCGAAAAGCCACGCATGAAGATGTGTGGCTTTTTATTTATCTGATAAATAAGGATTTTATAGGGTTGGCATACTTGGTATGGAAGCTGCAATGTTAGAAAGTAGGAAAGATAGGTCATTAACTCATTAGGGAGACCATTATGTTTGAATTAATATTTGTTCTTATTTTCGTTGCGACTCTACTTGTCACTGGTATTACGTTTATGACGGTATTGGCTGCAACCGGAGTGGCGTTATTAGTCATGTTGGTCTTAGGTATGATGGGCGTCGTGTTTAAGTTACTGCCTTGGTTGATCGTGATTGCAATCGGTGTGTGGTTTTTCAAAAATTTTGTACACAGTTCTAACCAGAGACGTTACTAAGGTCATCGTGCCGTCAAATCTTTACTCGTCAGCGGTTTATCGTTTTAGAATTTAAGATGTGTGGTAGAATTTTCCCCAATAATCTATGAATGTGCATACAATTAGCACTACGATATGGAATTGGAGCTATCTCAAATGAATAAAATGCCATTAATTGCTTTAGTGGGAATGCTATCTTTAAGTTCAGCAGTGTCTGCTGAAGAAGAGTTTTCTTACACGGCTAAAGTCGGTGCCGATATGTGGTGGGGAAGTACAAAGCTAAACGAAGTTAGACAAGATGACGATTCTAACTCACCTTCGTTGTATTTCGCATTTGAGCATAATGCCCCGATGCTACCAAACGCTAGCTTTCGCTATACTTCTGTTGATGCAGATTCATTGGCTTTCGATAAGTACGACTACACCTTCTATTACACGTTGTTAGATCACAAGCAGATGAACTTCGATGCGGGTGTGACGTTTACTCAATACTCAAACTCGAATTACATTGAACCAAAAGCAACAGGTGCGAAAACATCGACGTTTGATGAGTTCACGTGGAGCTTCTACGGTAACGCAGAGATCAATGTGCCGGACACTAACTTCGATATCATTGGTACGATGGAGTTCGGTGATAGCAGTGGTATTAAGAGCACTGACTTGATGGCGGGTGTTCAGTACCGAATTCCAGTATCAGAATCTGAAATTGCCCTGCGTGGTGGTTACCGTGTTATCGATTTAGATTCGGATGAGTTCTTTAGCTCAGAACTAGGCAAGAGCTTTGTCATGGTCGATGGTTGGTTTGCTGGTGCTGAAGTGCGCTTCTAGGCCATATAAAGCAAATTTAGAACGAATTTTAAGAACGCCACTTTATTAAGTGGCGTTTTTTTATATCTATTGATTATATCTTTCTGGAATTAGTTAGCACATTCATCACTTTCGACCATCCTTAATACAGAGAGCCAATTTGCGTCTATTCTTATAAGGTCTATGTAGTGAGGTCAAAGCAAGGGATGGAATATGACACTCAATGAATTACGAAATTTATATAGAGAAAACCTGTTAGTTGAAGCTATCATAGAGCCCTCAATTCAAGAAGGGTCTTGGGTTGTGGAGTTTCGCCATATGGGAGGTGGCTTTGTTCTGCTTACTGATGTTCATGGTGAAGAGTGCCATTACGCGGATTTAGACTTGGCATCTAAATCGGCAATGGCGGTTGGCTTTCAGCAAGTACGCATTGAAAACCAGTAAGACAATTTACGTTTCAATCGGTTTTTACTTCCAAAAAGTTATAAAACATACTTTTCTATTCTTTCTTGTTATTAAAAGGAGTGGTTAATCTATCGTCACGCAATGATTAGGGATGTCGTGACCATGTCTTTAAATAAGAAAGAGTCTTCACAAAATAATAATGCACAGTCTGGGGCTAATGAGTTACCTGGGCTAGCAGCACCACTTAATGACCAACAATTGGGTCATCTTCAGCAAACTGTTTCTGAACTGTCTTCACAGCAACTGGCATGGGTCAGTGGTTACCTTTGGGGAGTGAGCCAAGCTCAGCCTGTCGGTGCTGCTGCGCCAATCGCTCAAGCGGCCGCTGCAGTAGCGGCTAAGCCAGCGGGTAAGCTCAGCATTATCTTCGCTTCTCAAACCGGTAATGCTAAAGGCGTCGCTGAATCGCTAGAGGCAGAAGCAAAAGCCTTAGGTATCGCCGTCGAGCTTTTCGATGCGAGTGATTATAAAGGTAAGAACCTAGCCAAAGAGACACACGTCATTTTCGTCGCTTCAACCAATGGTGAGGGCGAAGCCCCTGATAACGCGATTGAGTTGCATGAATTCCTTCAATCGAAGAAAGCGCCAAAATTATCAAACCTACAATACGGTGTGATTGGTTTAGGTGACTCAAGCTATGAGTTCTTCTGCCAAACGGCTAAAGACTTCGATAACTTCCTCGCTAAGCTTGGTGCTAAATCGTTTGTCGACCGTCTTGATTGTGATGTTGATTACGAAGAATCAGCAACGGAATGGCGCGCTAAAGCATTAGAGCAAGTAAAAGAGACGCTATCGACAGGTGCCGAGGCTGATATCGTTCAGTTACCAGTAGGCCAAGCAGCTGCCGGTCATTCGCAATACACCAAACAAAATCCATATACAGCGACACTATTAACCAGTCAAAAGATCACGGGTCGTGACTCGGGTAAAGATGTTCGTCATATCGAGATTGATCTTGATGAGTCGGGCATTACCTACCAACCCGGCGATGCGCTAGGCGTATGGTATGAAAACAGTTCAGAACTCGCAAATCAGATTCTTTCTAAGGTTGGGTTATCGGGTATCGAAAGTGTCGATGTCGATGGTGAGAATCTATCTATCCATAGTGCGCTAGTGAGTAAATTTGAGATTACCACTTCAAACCCTCAACTTGTGACTAAGTTTGCTGAGTTATCGGGCAGCAAGAAGTTAATCAAGCTGGTGGAAGATAAAGACAAGCTTCGTGAATACGCGGGTAATACTCAAGTTGTCGATGTTTTAGCTGAGAAGAAAACTAAGCTATCGGCTGATGAGTTAATTGGCCTGTTACGTAAGCTGACACCGCGTCTCTATTCTATTGCATCAAGCCAAGCAGAAGTAGATGAAGAAGTTCACTTGACGGTTGGTTTGGTTGAATACCAAAAAGGCGAAGAGTCTCGTTTAGGCGGAGCTTCTAGCTTCTTAGCTCAACGTCTTGAAGAGGGTGGTGAAGTGAAGGTGTTTGTTGAGAACAACAATAACTTCAAATTACCACAAGACGACAATACACCAATCATCATGGTCGGCCCGGGTACCGGTATCGCACCGTTCCGCAGTTTTGTTCAAGAGCGTGAAAACAATGATGCTGAAGGAAAAAGCTGGTTGTTCTTTGGTGACCGTACCTTTACTCAAGATTTCTTATACCAAGTTGAATGGCAAAAGTACCTCAAGTCTGGCGCGCTAACTAAGCTCGATGTTGCCTTTAGCCGTGACCAAAAAGAAAAGGTTTATGTTCAGGACCGTTTAATCGAACAAGCAGAGCAGGTGTGGCAATGGCTGCAAGAGGGCGCGTACCTCTATGTCTGTGGCGATGCGACTCGAATGGCTAAAGATGTTCATGAAGCGTTAGTTTCGATAGCGGAAAAGCATGGCAACCAGAGCCGCGAGCAAGCTGAACAATATATTAATGATTTACGTAAAGCGAAACGTTACCAAAGGGATGTGTACTAATGAGCAAGCAAGTAATAGAGCAAGAAGTGCTAGGTCAAGTACTTGGACCTTTGGCTGACAATGAGCGTCTTAAGCGTGAAAGTAATAACCTACGCGGTACGATTGAACAAGATCTCCAAGACCGCATAACAGGTGGCTTTACTGCTGATAACTTTCAGTTGATTCGTTTCCACGGTATGTATCAACAAGACGACCGTGATATTCGTAACGAACGTACCAAACAAAAGCTCGAACCGTTACATAACGTCATGCTTCGTGCTCGTATGCCTGGTGGCATCATTACCCCTAAGCAGTGGTTGGCGATTGATAAGTTCGCAGACGAAAGTACCTCTTACGGTTCAATTCGTCTAACAACTCGTCAAACGTTTCAGTTCCACGGTGTCTTGAAGCCGAACATTAAGTTGATGCACCAAACGCTAAATAGCATTGGCATTGATTCAATTGCGACAGCGGGTGATGTAAACCGAAATGTTCTATGTACGACAAACCCGGTTGAATCTGAACTTCATCAAGAAGCTTACGAGTGGGCGAAAAAGATCAGTGAACATCTATTACCGAAGACTCGTGCTTATGCAGAAATCTGGTTAGATGGTGAAAAACTAGAAACAACGGATGAAGAACCTATCCTTGGTAGCAACTACCTACCGCGTAAGTTCAAGACGACGGTTGTCATTCCTCCGCAAAATGATGTGGACGTCCATGCTAACGATCTTAACTTTGTTGCTATTGCTGAAGACGGAAAGCTGGTGGGCTTTAATGTGTTAGTCGGTGGCGGTCTTGCTATGACACATGGTGATACCTCTACTTATGCACGTAAAGCTGACGACTTTGGTTTTGTGCCATTAGATAAAACGTTAGATGTAGCAGCGGCGGCGGTAACGACTCAGCGTGACTGGGGTAACCGTTCAAACCGTAAGAATGCAAAAACCAAATACACACTAGACCGTGTTGGTATTGATGTATTCAAAGCAGAAGTAGAAAAGCGTGCAGGCGTAGAATTTTCTGAAAGCCGTCCTTATGAGTTTACTGGCCGTGGTGATCGCATTGGTTGGGCGGAAGGCATTGATGGTAAGCACCACTTGGCGTTATTCATCGAGAATGGTCGTTTACTTGATTTTCCGGGTAAAGCTCTGAAAACAGGTGTTGCTGAAATAGCGAAGATCCACAAAGGTGACTTCCGCATGACTGCAAACCAAAACCTAATTGTTGCGGGTGTGTCGACGAGTCAAAAGGCCAAGATTGAAAAACTGGCGCGTCAATATGGCTTGATGGATGATGCTGTTTCAGAGCAACGTAAAAACTCAATGGCGTGTGTGGCTTTCCCAACATGTCCTTTAGCAATGGCAGAAGCTGAGCGCTTTCTTCCTGAGTTTGTAACGGATGTTGAAGACATTCTGAAAAAACATGGATTACCAGAAGAAGATAACATCATCCTTCGAATCACAGGTTGTCCAAACGGTTGTGGTCGTGCAATGTTGGCTGAACTTGGTTTAGTGGGTAAGGCGCCGGGGCGTTACAACATGCACCTAGGTGGCAACAAGGCCGGAACTCGTATCCCTAAGATGTATAAAGAGAACATCACATCAGCTCAGATCTTAGAAGAGATTGATGCGCTGGTGGGACGTTGGGCTACAGAACGCAACGACAAAGAAGGGTTCGGTGATTTTACAATCCGAGCTGGCATCATCGAAGAGGTGATCATTTCCAAGAGGGATCTGCATGCATAATTCTGTCGCTTCAAAATTGAAGTTAGCAGAGCTACTCGCATTGACTAAGACGGAGCAAATACTTCGTCTTGGACAAATCAACGCAGAGTTAGAGCAGCTAACCGCATTAGAAAGAGTTAAGTGGGCTTTAGATAATTTAGAAGGGACACATGTTGTGTCTTCTAGTTTCGGAATCCAAGCAGCATTGATGTTGCACCTAGTGACCCAAGCAAAACCAGATATTCCGGTTATTTTGACTGACACAGGGTATCTATTTCCGGAGACCTATCGCTTTATTGATGAGTTAAGTCAGAAGTTGACTCTAAACCTTCAAGTCTTTCGCGCCCAACAGAGCCCTAATTGGCAAGAAGCGCAATATGGAAAACTTTGGGATCAAGGTATAGAAGGGATAGAGAAGTACAACAAGCTTAATAAAGTTGAACCGATGAGAAGAGCGTTGGATGAGCTCGAGGCTGGGACATGGTTTTCCGGTTTAAGAAGAGAGCAATCTCAATCGCGTGCAAATTTGCCAATCTTATCTATCCAAAATGGTGTGTTTAAATTTTTGCCGGTAATCGATTGGACGAATAAAGATGTTCACTATTACCTAGAAGAGCATGGTCTCGGTTATCACCCGCTTCGAGAGCAGGGTTACCTTTCTGTTGGAGATACACATACAACTAAGAAGTGGGAACCGGGTATGACTGAAGAGGAAACTCGTTTTAATGGGTTGAAACGCGAATGTGGTCTCCATGAAGATGATGGAGAGCAATATGGTTCTGGGATTTAGACTCGTTGCCATTTAAAAAGCTGCCATGAGGCAGCTTTTTTGTTTTCTAGGATGAAAATTAGATCAATTGTGGATAAGTCTGTGGTTATTTTGTAAGTACTCTGTAGTTAAACTTGCACAAATAAGGCTTTGAGTGTTTATTCGCCATGTAATCGTTATTTTTGCATCTTTCTTTAATAAACACTTGCCAATGTGATGAACATCTCTATAATGCCGCCTC